>DIYZ01000072.1:24846-53084 GCA_002427845.1 Chloracidobacterium sp. UBA6041
ACTTTAATAAATCCTTATTCATCATAATGAGGTAAACAAACGGAGAACGAGAAATGCCCAAAATCAGTGATATCGAAGAAACGCCTAATCCCAACGCCGTCAAGTTCATTCTGAGAGAAGCCGTCAGCAATGGCACCGCCCATTCGTATGGTTCTGCGGAACTGGGGGAAGGCGATCCGCTGGCGAAGTCGCTATTTGACGTGGGCCACGTTGTCTCGGTGTTTTACATGGACCGGATGATTACCGTCGAAAAGGATGACGAAGGCGACTGGGATGATTTGCTGCCGACTCTCGCGGTGCCCATCCGGGCTGCTGAGGCTGTTAACTCCCCGGTGGCTGCGGTTGCGGCCGCTGTTGGCGGCGCGATTGCGACCGTAACCAGCGACGATCCGCGACTGCTGAAAATCAATGACATACTCGACGAAAAAGTGCGGCCCGCGTTAATGGGCGATGGTGGTTACCTTGAGGTACTGGGCCTTAAGGATCATACCTTGAGCATTCGCTATCAGGGGGCTTGCGGCAGTTGCCCCAGCTCGCTCACCGGGACACTGATGGCCATCGAAGGCATGCTCAAACAGGAAATCGATCCGGAGTTGGAAGTAGTCGCAGTCTGATTTTGAAGTTAGAGTTCAAGCTTTAGCTTGCCGTCGTTCCACAGAGCAATCTAAAGATTGAACTCTAAACTTTTTCTGGAACTGAAACTGGCAGGCCGCGTTGAATCCTTTCGGTTACATCCGTCTACCAACCCGTTCCGCAGGAGAATCAGTATGGCCCCCAGCGTAATGTTTCCTCGTTTGACTTCGCTTGTTGTCGTCCTCTTCTTGTTAACGCTGCCGCTTGCAATTCGGGCTCAGGAAAGTTCCGACAAAGCAGTTTCCAAACCCCAAGCCACTGCCTCGCCGGCTAAGGCTGCAGCCAAGAACAAAGCGACTTCCGCTGCGGCAAAAGCTAAGATCGATCAGCAGAAAGCGTTGGCCCTCTCGTTGCTACTTTCGCTGGCTAACGATGCCCGCAATTTTCCAGATCAAAGGCTGCGCGCGCGAACGCTATCTCGGATTGCAGACGCTCTTTGGAATGCGGATCCGGATCAGGCGCGCACACTGTTTCGTAAAGCCTGGGATGCGGCTGAGGTTGCCGATCAGGAATCCGCGCGCCGCCTGGAAGAAGAGCGCCAGCGCCAGCAGGCGGCCACCGGAGGTTTTGCTTTAGCTACGCCGCCCGATCTGCGCTCAGAAGTTTTGCGCCTGGCGGCTAAACGCGATCGCGCCCTCGGCGAAGAGTTTTTGGACAAACTCAAAGAAGCGCGCACGCGAGAGGCAACTGATGCCAGCTCGCCGGCGCGCCCGGAGCCGCTCGATACGCCGGCGGCAATCAAACAACGCCTGCGCCTGGCGAATCAATTACTTGATACTGACGTGGAGCGTGCGCTGCAGTTTGCGGATCCTGCCCTCGGAACAATCACAATGGAAGGGCTTAACTTTCTTTCGTTTCTGCGCGACAAAAATCCGGCCGCAGCCGATCAACGTTATGCCAGGATGCTGACAATTGCGGAGACGGATCTGAAAGCGGATGCGAATACTATCTCGCTGCTTTCTTCCTATTTATTCACGCCGCATTTCTTCATTACCATCGAGCCCGGCGGTGGCCAGCAGATGTCGCAAATGAACGAACGCACTCCGGCGCCGGAGGTTACGCCGGAGTTGCGTAATGCCTTCTTTCGCGCGGCTGCCCTGGTTCTCCTGCGCCCTTCGCCGGCGCGCGAACAAGATCGCAGCACGTCTGGCCTACAGGGTAAATACGTGGTCATCAAGCGATTGATGCCGCTCTTCGAACAGTATGCAGCGAAAGAAACAGTAGACCAGCTGCGCAGCGAAATGGCGGTGCTCGGACAAGGTGCTGATCAGCGGGACATGCGCGATGAAGACGATAATAGTCTGATACAGCGAGGGATTGCTCCCGATCGGGAACCTGAAGACGTTGAAAAGGCGCTTGATCGAATTGACCGCGCTAAGACCTCGGCTGAACGTGACGCCATTTATCTGCAACTGGCTATCAAAACGGCGCAGAAGGGCGACCTGCGCGCTCGTGATTTCACGGAAAAAATCGACGACAGCGAACTGCGCAAAGAAGCCCGGCCTTATGTCGACATGACGCTGGCAATGAGTGCGGTTGAGAAAAAAGATACTGAGAAAGCCTTGACCTTAGCCGGCAAGGGCGAGCTGACGCACATTCAGAGAGTCTGGTTATTAACTCAAGTGGCTAAGACTTTACCGCCGGCGGATCGCGAAAAGGCTCTGGAGATCATCGCAGAAGCTGCCGTGGAAGCGCAGCGCATTGATGTTTCGGATCCCGACCGGCCGCGTTCGCTCGTCGCAGTAGCCAACGCTTTCCTGGCGACGGACCGCGGGCGGGCCTGGGAGACGATGCTGGAGGTCGCCAAAGCTTCCAACTCCGCCGAAGGTTTCAATGGTGAGGACGGCGGGCTGGAGATTCGTCTGCAAACCAAATCAATAAGTGCGTTGCGCGGTAGCACAGTTGACGACTTTAACTTGCCGGGGGTGTTTCGAACGTTGTCGCAGGAGAATGCGACTCAGGCAATCGAACTGGCGCGCAGCTTCGACGGCGAGGCGCCACGCGCAACTGCGCTCATTTCCATCGCGCGTACACTGCTGAGTGAAAAAACAAAGTGAGTGACCCGAGCTTTTTGAAAGAGCGGGGGCAAGCCCACCTTCCAACCCTGAGATACTCTGACTTGCGAGTTTCTTGTTGAGTCGAGAGGCTAACCTGCATTGAAAGCGTGATGTCTGAAGTCTCTAAGGTTAGGAAGGCGGGCTTGCCCCCGCTCTTGCGGGACCGCCAACTCCGGTCAAGAGTAAATGTTCATCGGTCTCGTCAGCAACGCAAGCGGATCGGCCACATTCAAAGCTTCGCGTACATAGAACGGCTCGCCGGCGGTGACGCCGATAAGCGAACCAAAGTAACGCATCCGATATTCGATTTGATCGAGAAAGCCCGGTTCGCTAATCCGCGTCACCGGCTCGTTTGATTCCGACCGGTAAAACTGCGACTTGTGTGCCTTGATCGCCGCCATTTTCGGCTCGACGAAATCAGAGACATCAACGATGAACGACGGCACCACCTGCCGCGAAAATAGCGAGTGCATTATTGCCGGCATTCGCACCGGATTCTGATTCCCTTTCTCGTCATATCGAGCCATCGTCGCCAGGCGCGCGGCTTCGCGCGTAATGCGACACGTGTTCGCATGATCCGGATGAGGATCGTCCCAATGCGTCGTAAGCAGAACTTTTGGTTTGTATGCTCGTATTACGCGGACTAGTGCTGTACGAGACTCCTCTGTGGGCCAAACGTGCCCATCGGGTTGCTCAAGATTCAGTCGTAAATCCAATTGCATGATCCGTGCTGCTTCAACGGACTCATCGTGGCGAATTTCTGGAGTGCCACGCGTTCCCATCTCGCCTCTCGTCATATCCAGCACAGCCGTGCGATAGCCGAGCGACTTCAATTTGAGCAGCGTGCCTGACACGGACAGTTCCGCGTCGTCCGGGTGAGAAAACACCGCGAGCACGTCCAGTTCGATTTGTGGGTTAGTCATTCCGACTTGAGGTTTAACTAAATGTTGTGGCTTTGGTCAAGTGTGCCGGCTTTGAATGTAACGCAAACTGTTAGTTTGCGATCCGCGCAAATGGCAAGCAAATGTGGGCCGCAAACTAACAGTTTGCGTTACAACGTTGCAACTACCGTCAGCGTTTGACTGCCGGCCAAGCTCTTTGTAGCCTCGGCACGAAAGGCTTGCGTAGTCTTATGAAACTTATTGTCCTCGGTTCCGGTACTTCAATTCCGCACACCACCCGCTCGGCTCCCGGCTACTGGTTGGAAACCGGCGGCGGAAGTTTACTCCTGGATATCAGTGCCGACACACTGCATCGCATGGCCGAGGAGCAACTCGATTGGGCGAATCTCGACGCCATCTGGATCAGCCATTTTCACCTCGACCACTGCGGCGGCCTGGCTCCTTTTCTATTCGGAACGCGAGCTGCACCCGAGACACAACAACGGCGCAAACCGCTCGGCCTCTACGGCCCGCTGGGCTTCAGGAAAATCCTCGAGGCAATCGATCAAGCGGACAACTACCGTTTATTTAAGCAGCCGTTTCCGATCGAGCTAATCGAGATTGAAGCCGGCGGCGATTTTGAGATTTTGCCCGGCGTGCAGGCGGTGACGTTCTCGACGCCGCACACCAAAGAGAGCCTCGCCATTCGCCTGAAAGATAAAAGCGGCACTTTGGTTTACACGTCTGACACGGGATATTCCGAGGACCTTGCCGCATTTCCGGAGGCGCAAACCTTCTCCTGATGGAATGTTCTTTCTTCAAAAACAAACCTGTAATTACGCATCTGGAATTGGCGGAGGCAATGCAACTAGCGCGACGCTGTGAACCGCAAACAGTCGTGCTCAGCCACTTGTATTTCGAGTGGGACGGCATCGATCTTGCTGGTGAAGCGAAGAAGCTTTGGCCGGGTCAAACAATAGAAGCATTTGACGGCTTACATTGGGAGTTCTAGACCGAGGGAAACCCGACACGCCCCGCAAAATAAATGTTTGCGTTACAACTGATCGGTTAATTGATTGTGCAACGGCTTTTCTTCTTATTAACGGCCGGGTTGGCGGTGCTGTTTTCTTTCATTGCAACTCAGAGCAATTCACAAGTTCCTATAAGGCGCGGCGACGACGAGCCAATGTTGGTTGGCCAACGCAAAGGTTCAGCAAGTGATCACGCGACCGGCCCCGAATCGCAATTGCTTGAAATCGGACGAGCATCAAGACTTCGTCCCGTTGCCCAATCGCCGGCAGATCTCAAAGTCGTTTCCTACAACATCCGCTGGCGGAGCGGAGACGACCTTAAAAAACTTGGGCGACTTCTGAAAGATGACGCGGAAGTTGGCGGCGCTTCAATTCTTGGGCTCCAGGAAGTGGATCGGCACAAGGAGCGAAGCGGAAAAACAAACACGGCCAGGACTCTCGCTGAAGACTTAGGGATGCATTACGCCTGGGCCGCTCCGCCGGCGCCAAAATCGGAACAGGAAGAAGAGACAGGCGTCGTCATCTTGAGCTCCTATCCGCTCACGGATGTTCACCGCATAGTCCTGCCCTCTGAAGGCCCTGGGCGGGCGGCGAAGAGTCGCGCTCGGCGCCACAATTACAGTCGGTCAAAGGAGTCTGCGTGTTTATTCCGTCCATTCGGAAACGCGGATTGCGGTAGATCGAAAACTCGAACAGATGAAAGCGGTCCTGGAAGACTTGACTCGATACCCGAAAGATATGCCGGCTATTGTCCTTGGTGATATGAATACGTGGGAACAGGAGGCAGTCGAGAAAACCTTCAAGCTCTTTGAGAGCGAAGATTTTCGTACTCCGTTTGATGATCAGCCAACATTCTTCCGGCGCGCATTCTTTGTTTCCATAGATTTGAAACTCGACTGGATCTGGCTGCGAAAACTCGAGACAACGAGTTGCGGGATAGACCGCAAGATTGGCTTATCAGACCATTGGCCTTTGTGGGTTGTGCTGCGAATGAGGTCGGGTAAGGGCTGACATTCTTATAGCCCGACTGATGAAGATTGCGCGTTATCGGCTTAGCTAGGATTGTAAGACAGACGGGAATTGCGCGATGTGCTAAAGTAATTCCGCTCTCCCCAAACCAGCCCAAACGAGTTTTTGCCGAAGCCATCCGGTAACCAGAATATGAAGTGTCCTGTTTGTGGAAGAAGGACAGGTTGGGCCCGCACCCGCTGCCCGGCTTGCAGCACGAAACTAATTCCCTGGTACATCGTCGCCACCATTCTCACCCTGGTCGCGTGCTATGGAGTGCTCGTCGTCCTGGAGAGAGTCGGATAGATAACGGGCCCGCGCCTGTTTCGCCTCACGAGCTATTACCAAATTCCCTGATACGCAAACTGTTAGTTTGCGATCCAGCGCAACCAGTCACTCAGGGCGACTCCGCAAACTAACAATCTGCGTGACATATTGAAGGCGGTGCCTTTCGCCCAAATAACTCACCGGCCTCCTCGCGTGCCGTGCTGCAGGTTCTGGAGACCTAATCAGCGCACACGTACGACGATGTTTTGCGTCGTCAACGCATTGCCCGTAGCTCGCTGAAGTTCCGCGATTGCTTTGTTGAGATCTGTTTGCGCCCGCAGCTCATTGCCGCGCGCCGTAGTTAACGCGGTCTGCCGCTCAAGCACCAGGAACACTGTCGATTGTCCGGCATCGAGTTTTCTTTGCTCGCTTTGATATTGCAGTTCGCTGGCCTGCCGCGCAATACCCGCCGCACGCAATCGTGCCTCGGCGCTACGCACGACTTGCAAAGCATTTCTAACGTCGACCTGAATTGATTGCTCGAGTTGTTCGCGCTGCGTCGCAATGCGTTGGCCCTCAACAAGTGAACGCCCTAACTGCGCCTGCGCCGTGCGGTTTCTGAGCGGCAGGTTAATCTGCACGCCGACGCGAAAATTATTGAAACGATTGCTCAGCAGGTTTTGCAGCGACTGGTCGTAACCGCCGAGCAGAAAAGGTGAAATCGTTTGCGTTGGCACCGGCGTCAGCAACGGCAAACGCGCGAGATCGAGAAGCTGGTCGACTTTATCGCGTAGCTCGGCAGACGACGCCGTCAATGGATTTGCTCCTCCACTGGATGTGCCCGCTAAACCGACCATTCCATAAGTGCCAACGAGATCGATCGCCGGCCTCGTCTGCTCGCGGAAATACTTCTGATCGATTTGATTGATATCGCGGGCGACGTTTGACTGCTGCAACTCCGGCCTGTTGTCCATTGCCGCTTTTAAAGCTTCGGGCAGCGAAATGTCCGGCGCGACCAGGTCAACGGAATCAATAGGAACTAGCGAAAGATTCCAAAGGTCAGCCTGCCGATTTACCGCAATCAGGTTCTTTAGATTGTTTTCTGATCGCGAAACTTCTTCCAGCGAACTGAAGAGGCTTTGCTCGAAACCTGCTACCTGCGCTTCTGCCGCTACCACGTCGATAGGAGCCAATGCACCTTCGGCCACCAGCCGCTTGTTATGTTCCAACTGCGCGCGCGAATCGCGCACCGCATCTTTTTGGACCTGTAAATTACGGAGCGCAAAAACCAGGTCCCAGTAAGCGCGCTGTACGCTCGTAATAGTTTCAATGGCCCGCTGGCGAAACTGTGCATCGGTGAGCGAGAGATTCTTTTTAGCGATCTCAATCTGACGGCGACTATTGTCAAAGCGTAACCCACGCACCAGAGGCTGCGTGTAACTAAAAGTCAGGGCCGTCGGATACTGCGGATTGAGCGCCGAAAATTGATTGTTCGTCGTCAACCGGACGGACGAAAAATCGAGGTGATAGTTGCCACCGAGTTTCGGCGCCAAACCTTCAACTCGCGCGTTGGCGGTGTAGTCAGTTTGCATAACCGACCCATTTGCGCCGCCACTAAGAAAACTCGAGATGGGGCTTTGGATGCGTTCGTAATAAGAACTCGAACTTAGGCGCGGGTCGTAAGCACCACGCGCGGACGTCAGATCAAATTCCGCGATCTTGACGTTGTGACGTGCAACTTCGATGTCTTTGTTGTTCTCCAGGGCCATCGCCAGGGCTTCGCGCAGAGACAAAGGCCTTTGCCGATCCATATCGACTCCGACGCGCCCAAGCTCCGGTAAAGGCTGCTGCGCCGGATGAAAGTCAGGCGCAATCGCCGGCACCTGCAAGTCCTGCGGAGACGGCGAAGGGTTTTGTGTTGGCGTTTGAGCAATAACTGTTAGAGAGCCCAGCAAAAATGAGAATACCAATACCGCGGCTTTGCCGCCGCACGGTGCGGAACGGCTCCGCCTTTCCGAAGAAATCCTTTTCCCGTCCGGCGAGGCTACGCCTCGATCCATTTCGCGAGGCGCAGCCTCACCAAAGTCTTCATTTATCGGCAGTGCCGGAAAGGCCCAGCCTTTCCGCACTGTCTGGCGGCAAAGACGCAAACCAGGACTTGTTGCAACTTCAATCATTGTTCTGACTCAGTACTAATCTGAAAAGCCATACCGCTAATTCAGCTGGCTTTTCGAAACCAAACTTAATAGCGACGCCGTAGCACTTGCCGTCCTGCGTCGCACCCAACCAAACGCCCCCGTTACTCGCCCTCCCAGGTAACCCCAAACCCTGCTCCTGCCCAGATCGTCAAAAAGTGAATAGAAAACGGGGACGGCAAGCAGCGTTAACAATAAACATAGTGACTGCCCTCCGACCACTAACACGCCAATCGAACGATTTGTGCCCGCGCCTGGTCCACTCGAAATCGTCAGCGGCAACATGCCGGCGACCAGCGCGATCGTAGTCATCAAGATCGGCCGTAAACGATCGCGGTTGGCGCGAATGATTGCTTCCAATCGTTCCATGCCGCGCGCACGCAGTTGGTTCGTGTGGTCAATCTGAAGAATCGCGTTCTTCTTCACGACGCCGAAGAGCAGCAACAATCCCAGCCCGGAAAAAATGTTTACCGTCTGGCCCGTGAGCAGCAACGCCAGAATGCCAAAAGGTATGGCGAGCGGTAGCGTCAGCAAAATCGTGATCGGGTGGATAAACGACTCAAACTGCGCCGCCAACACCATGTACATGAAAACGAAGGACAGCACGAAGGCCAGCAGGAAGTAATACGCGGCGCGGCCCAGTTCCTTTGAACGGCCGGCCAAACCGGTGCTGTACGCGGGATCGATATTTATCTCCTTCGCAAACTGGCTCATCTTTTGAATGACAGCTGCCTGCGACCCGCCCGGTTTCACGTTGGCCAACAACATGACCTGGCGCTGACGATTGAGCCGGTCGATTGCCGACGGGCCGGTCCCTTCTTCAACCCGCACGAGATTGTCGAGGCTCACCCAGCCAATCTTCGAAGAGGAAACTATCATCTGTTTGAGCCCTTCGACGCTGGAGCGATACTCACCCATTGCGCGCACACGCACGTTGTATTGGTCGGTGCCGGCGTTAAATGTAGAAACTTTCTGTCCCGCCACGAGAGTGTTCAACGCCTGCGCAATATCGGCGACGCGAACTCCGAGATCTCCAGCGCGGGCGCGATCGATAACGACACGCAGTTCCGGTTTGCCCGTAACTAGTGTTGAATCGGCGTCGACGACATCAGGAATCGTCTTCATCTTCGCCAACAGTGCATCGGAATATTTCGTGAGCTTGTCGAGGTCAGGGCCACCAATCACAAACTGAATGTCCGAATTACGGTTGCCACCACCTGAAATTGCCGCCACTGGCTGAACGCTGGTCCGCAGTTGGCCGGGATACTCCTTTAGATACTTAGCGAGAATTTCCGATCGGGCCCGCAACATCAGATTGCTCTGCGTCACGCTGCGTTCTTCAAGCGGCTGCAGCTTGACGTAAATGCTGGCAACATTCACTTGCTCCTGTTGCCCACCTCCAATCGTCGTCAAGGTGTCCGTTACGCCCGGCAGTCTTCTCACATCCGCAGAAACGCGTTCCGCGAGGGCGGACGTAGCCGCGAGCGTATAACCTTCGGGCGCGCGCACGTTGATTTCAAACTGTGATTGATCGTCCACCGGCAGAAAGTTCTTGCCGACAAAAATGAATAAGGGAAAAATGCTGATGATCACTGCCAGACAAGCAAGCACGATGATCCAGCGGTGGGCCATAGACCACGTCAGCATGCGCTTGTAAGTGTTATCAATCGGACGATAAAAGCGCGATTGCTTTGAGCCGTGGTCCGCAGGTTCGGTGTGACGTTCGAATGGACCTTCTTCAGCGTCGTTACTGCGCTTGATGAGACGCGCCGCCAACATCGGCGTCAGCGTGAACGAAACCAGCAGTGAAACCGCAATGGCGAAAGACGACGTCAAACCAAACGACGACATGAAGCGGCCAACAATTCCGCCCATAAACCCGACGGGCAGAAACACCGCCAGCAGAGACAACGTAGTGGCCGTCACTGCCATGCCAATCTCGCGCGTCCCTTCGATCGCCGCCTGAAACGAAGGCATGCCCTTCTCTTCAATAAACCGGAAGATGTTTTCGAGCACAACTATCGCGTCGTCGATCACAATGCCCACCATCAACGTCAACGCCAGCATCGTGATCTGATTCAGCGTGAAGCCCATTGCGGCCATCAGGCCGAAAGTAGCAATCAGCGATGTCGGAATGGCGACCGCGGCAATGATCGTGGAACGGAAGCTCCAGAGAAAAATAAAGACGACGATAGCCGCGAGTATGCTGCCTTCGATCAAATGCTTCTGAATCGACTCGATTGAGGCCTTGATGAAGATGGATTGATCGCCGATGACCTGGGTTTTGAAACCCGGCGGCAGACTTTTTTGCAGCTCTTTCAGCCGGTCCTTGACAGCCTCGGCAACTGCCACCGTGTTTTGTCCCGACTGTTTCGACACGACCAGGGTAACCGCTGGTTCACCGTTAAGCCGCGCTTCCGTTCGTGCCTCTTCCGTTCCGTCCTCGGCATAACCAACGTCGCTGAGCTTGACGGAATAGGAGCCTCGGGAGCCGACGACGAGGTTGTTAAAATCTTCAGGCCGGACTATGCGGCCCATCGTTCTGACGGTTAACTCACGGGCCCCTTCGTCTATGCGACCGCCGGGAACTTCCATGTTTTGCGCGCGCACGGCGTCAGCCACCTGGGCTACGGTGACGTTGAACGCGCGCAGTTTGTCAGGATCTACCCACACCTGAATCTCGCGTGTTCTCCCGCCAATAATCTGCACCTGGCCCACGCCGTTGATGGATTCAATCTGTTGTTTGATTTTCTTGTCGGCGACGTCGGTGACTTCGCGCGCCGAGCGCGGCGCGGAAACAGCAATACGGACCACCGGCGCGGCATCAGTGTCCAGCTTCTGCACGATGGGCTGCTCGGCGGTAACCGGAAGATCGTTGACGATGAGATCTATTTTGTTGCGCACTTCCTGCGCAGCAATGTCGGGACTCTTCTCCAGCAGGAAGGTAATGAAAACCTGGGAAACGCCTTCAACAGACGTAGAACGCAACTCGTCGATACCGCTTATTGTGTTTACCGCACCTTCAACCTTGTCGGTAATCTCGGTCTCGATTTCCTGAGGCGACGCACCCGGATTGACGACGGTGACGGTGATTGTCGGCAAGTCGACCTTCGGAAAAAGATCTACGCCTAATGACTTGTAGGAGAAGAGTCCGACGACTGTCAGACTCAGGATCAGCATCGTCGCAAACACCGGACGTCTGACACAAATTTCAGCTAGCTTTTGCATCGGATATTAGTTTCGCGTTTCGCGTTCCAAGTTCCCGTTTCGAGTTCTGGTCATGAATTTCGGATTTTCAGTTTCGAATGAATAAATCTGAGCAGCACGCGTACTCGAAACGCGAAACCCGAAACTCGAAACCCTATTGTCTTACTGCCATTCCGTTGCTTAGCTGTTCAAGGTTGCTGGTGGCCACCGGTTCGTCGGCAGCAACGCCGCCCTTGATCTCAACGAGGTCGCCTTCTGTTTGCCCCAACTGCACCACACGCTCCTCCGCATGGCTGTTTTTGATTACAAAAACGCGACTTACTCCAGACTCCGTGCGCACGGCCCTGGCCGGCACCAGCACAGCAGGTTGCGCGCGCGCCTCAAGAATTCGCACCGTGGCAAATTGGCCGGGCTTCAAGGCGCCGCTGCCGTTTTCAATTTCTGCTTCGACTGTCAGCGTTCGCGAAGTCGGCGTGACGTTTGGCGAGATGCGCGCGATTCGGCCGCTGAAATTCCGATCCGGCCACGCGCTTGTCGTCACCGAAACCGATTGACCCACGTTGACAGCCGGTATTGCCTGTTCGGGAATATCAATACGCACGCGTAAAGGATTGATGCGCACGATGGTCGCGACTTTCGAACTTGGTGACACGTATTCGCCGAGGTCGGCCGTGCGCTCTGCTACAAACCCATCGATCGGGGAATACACGAGCACGTAAGAAAGGTTTCGCTGCGCCAGTCCCAGTTGACTCTCAGCGTTGGCAACGTTTGCCCGCGCCGTCATTACCGCGGCGTAATTTTGGCGCACGAGCGAAAGTGCCGATTCGTACTGTTCCTTCAACTGATCCCGCTGGGCCTTCTGCTGGTCATACATAGAACGCGAGATGTCTCCGGATTCAATCAGCTTTTCTGAACGGCGCAGATTTTTTTCGGCCAGATCCAACGCCACTCGAGCGTTCGCAACTTCGGGGACCTTGTTTGGATCGAACGATTGACCGGAGCGTATGCCCACCTTCTCTTCCGCCTGGCGCAACGCCGCTTTTGCCTGTTCCACCTGCGCTTGCGCTTGCTGCACGCGAAGTTTTGCATCCACGTCATCGAGTCGCACTATCATCTGGCCACGCTTTACATAGCTGCCGAGTTCAACGCCAATTGCCACGACTTTCCCGGCTACCGATGGGGCAACATCCGTTTGTTCATCGCCGATCAAGCTTCCAGTCGCCTCAAAAAAGCGTGGCAAGTCGCGCACGATCGCGGGCGCGGTCGTTACGTCGACAACCATCGGCTGGGCAGACGTGTTGGCCTCGTCTTTTCTGACATTCGCTTTTGAGCCTCCACAGGAAATTGCCAGAAGCAGCAGGCTCGACAGCATGGCCGCCAAACAGAAAAGTTGTAATGGCTTGGGAGATGACATTTCCGCTATTTCTTTTTCGAAAAACCGTTAGCCAAAGCTTTACGTTCAGTCCTCTTCTTAAACTTCACTTCTTCGCCTGTGCTGATGCCGTTCAGGAGGATATCTGTAAAGTGCTTCGCTGCTTCTTCGTTGGATATCTTCAACAGGCGACGCTTGGGATCCCAAAGATTGTTATTGAGCGAGTGGTGAATAATCATGCCGATGAAGGCGCGCACTACAATAGCCGGATCAATCTTGACCATCGCGCCGTCGCGTTGCCGTTCGGCGATGTAACTACCCAGGAGCTGGTAGACGCGACGCAGAAACTTCTCAAAAAACATCTCTGTCAGCTCGTGCCCTTCCAGTGCCGAATGAAGCAGCAGTCGCTGAAATTCCGGATCGCATTCGTGATGTTCCAGGGCCCCTAACGCCAGTTGCTCAAAAACCGCGCGGTCATCTTTCTGTTTAAGCGCTTCAGCGACCATTTGCTCCGGGTTTAAAGAATCGCCGGAACAAGCCTTATGGTCGAGGATGGCCGAATAGAGTTCCTGCTTCGTGGCGTAGTGTCTGAAGACCATCGCTTCGGAAACGCCGGCAGCGTGGGCAATTTCCCTGGTCGTGGTACCGCCGAAGCCCTTTTGCGAAAAAAGACTTACGGCGACGCACAGAATCTGGAGTCGCCGATCCTCCGCAGTCATGCGCGGCCCGCCGGCCGCAGGTGCCTCGGCCAGCGCAACTTTTTTGATGGTCGTTTCCTTCGTCAAAAAGGGTTCCTAAGGGCGCCTTCGCCAAAGTAAGTACTTACTTACCATTGGCCGGTGGCTCTGTCAAGGGGATCCTTACCTTAGTCTCAAATTTGCAATTAAAATTTGAGATCTCAAACGTAAGCCGACGCGCTAAGCAGCCGGTCTGCGAGTTATTTACTGGTGATTACCGTTGTATTGTTCCCGACCTAAGCGATTCCCACTTGTACCCTTTCACAACAAAACATTCGTGACCCTGACTCGCCGTATTGCTGTTAACGCATGCGTGTATGCCCTCCAGCGGTTCTATCGCGACTCGGCACAAAGTTTGCTCACCAGTTAGCGATAACTTCTGTGTAGATTCAGGTTTTGGGAGAATTTTTTTCGTAACAGATCAGCAGCACTTCAAAGGAGATTACAAAGCATGTCGCAGAACAGAACATCAACCGATTTCCCCGGCACTTCAACCACAGGCACGACCGGCCAAACGGGAACCACCGGCACCGGCGCGGCAACGGGATTGGCCCAGGAATACGGCGAAAAAATTTCTGAGGCCGCCAGTCAGGCAAAGGAATACGTCAGCGACAAAATGACCGTCGTCGGTGACAAGATCAAAGAGCTGCAGAACGCCGACCTCTCAGAGATCACGGAAAGCGCCAAAGACTATGCGCGAAAGAATCCGGGTCAGGCGATCTTAATTTCGGCGGCCGCGGGTTTGCTCGTGGGCTTAATCCTTCGCGGCAGCCGGCGCTAGAGAAGCATCTTGTGGGGCGCCCCGCGGCGCCCAATTGCGGAAGGAGATATGGAAATGGCGGCTTCAGCTACCAGTGTGACATCGACAGCGGTCACAACCAGAACTGACAACGAAAGTCTGCCGACGCTATTTAATCGTTTGGGAGACGACGTAATGCAACTCTTCGACACGAAGCTGAGTTTGCTCAAGGTCGAGCTCAAGGAAGAGGCGAATGCATACGCGCGTGGCGGCATCCTGATTGGCGTGGGCGGGATCATTGCGGCGATCGGATTTGCGCTGCTGAATGTCGCCCTGGCTTTTGAAATCTCGACGCTGTTTGCCAATACCGATCTTAGCCAACCGGCAAAGTATGCGATCGGATTTGTCACCGCCGGTCTCCTTTATCTCATCGTCGGCGCGATTGTCATTACGACGACGAAAAACAAATTGGCCAAACAGAATCTCGTTCCAGACAGGACCGTGGAAGAGCTTAGAAAGGATAAGCAATGGCTGAAGAACGAACTCTAGGACTCGCGCGCGCGCGCGAAACAGACAGTGACGAGACCTCTAAGGCAGCCCTTCAGCGCCGCATGGAAGAGGCGCGGGATTCGATTTCAAATACCGTAACGGAGATTAAAGAAAACGTGGCACAGCAATACGAGACTGTGAAGGATGCGCTTGATTGGCGCGAACACTTTAAGAGACAACCCGTGGCCTGGTCGTTGGGAGCCGCCGGCGTCGGATTCTTTGTGGGCTATGGAGTCGCGGCGGCGCTCTCGGGAGACGATAACCGCGAAAGCGACTACGTGACGTCAACTTCGGACACCTATGCTCGGCCTCTTATAGCCGAAACGATCAGCCCGGCAGCTACAAAGACAAACGGCAAAGACGATAGGCCGGGCATGCTTGAACGCTTTAAGGATACATCTGCGTATGATCGTTTGAGCAAAGAAGCGGGGGCGCTCGGCGATCGCCTGATCGAGGAACTTTCCACTACGGCACAGCAGGTTGTCTTGCCGGCGTTGCTGAAAAAAGTCAAGACGTGGATCGGCGTGGACCTTTCAGACAAAACTCCGTCGCTGGGCAGCTAGCCGGATAGCCAGCTGGAGAGTCGCTGCACTCCCTACGAACCCTCGCTCGGGAGATCAATCGAGCATTAGCAAAAGTAACGACAACCAGACAAAAGGCGAGCCGGGAATGGCTCGCCTTTTTCATTGCCGTTAAAGAGAGCTAACGGAGTGCGTCTTATTTTGCCATCGGTTTACGCGGCAGTTTTTCATCCTTCATCGCCGCGTTGTAAACAAATGCGGCCATGATCGCTGCCGCTTGTTTCAGGTCGTCTTCCTGGATGCGATCAAACACGTCCTGGTTTGAGTGGTGCGTGCGCGTGTCGTATTCGATCTCGTCCTGAATAAACTGAAATCCCGGCAGCCCAATCGCATCAAACGACAAGTGGTCAGTACCGCCGGTATTTGAAATGGAGAGCGTTGCCGCTCCCAGGTCGCGAAAAGGCGTTAGCCACTGGCGAAACAAAGCTCGCACCGATTCGTTGCCCTGCAAATAGACGCCACGAATTTTTCCCGTTCCGTTGTCGAGATTGAAGTAGGAACTAAACTTTTCATACTCAGGTTTTGTAACCAGAGTAGCGACAGCCGGACCTGGCGAAGGCGTTGCCGTCGCGCCTCCTGTAGTTGGAGAAGTTTCAAGCTTGCCGAAATGCTCTGCCACGTAGGCCTTCGAACCCAGCAGGCCCTCCTCTTCCCCGGTCCACAAGCCGATGCGAATCGTTCGTCGCGGTTTAAGATTCAATGCTTTGAGAATTCGCATGGCTTCCATCGCGACCGCGACGCCGGCGCCGTTGTCGGTTGCGCCGGTGCCGGCATGCCATGAATCCATGTGGCCTCCGAGCATTACCACTTCATGCTTCAGATCGCTGCCGGGAATTTCGGCGATTGTGTTGTAGGCCATCGGGTCGGCATCCTGCCACTCGACCGCGAGGTCCACCGTCATCTTCACTGCTTCGCCCGCTTCGATCATTCGCGCGATGCGGTTGTAGTGCTCCACGGCGAGCACGAGTTGCGGGATGATCTTTGGCGCGGTTTTGTCGTAAGCCTGAATTTGTCGAGGCGCATTCGGACCAAACGGATCAGCGGAAACCGGCTGCGGCACTGATGCAGATTGAACGAAGATAGTTCCGCCATCGCCGGCACGGCTCGTATCGACCAAAAGCGCGGCACCTTCGTCGTGAAAGAATTGATTCTTCTTTGCCGCGAAAGCAAAGGCTGCCCTTTGTTCGGGCGTTTGCCCGCGGCGCTGACCGGTCCTTGGCTCGGGAGCGTCGGCCAGGTTGAGAAGATTTTTCTCATCGCGCCGAGTTCCCGGCGGCTCAAAGTGGGCCTTCACTTCCCGCATTCTTCCAGTTAAGACGATTGCGCCCTTGAGTTTGCCTTTGAACTTTTGCAACTCCGTCTCATCCCTGGCATCAACGTAGACGACGGGCGCGGTCAGTGGTCCATTCGTACCTGGCGACCAGGCTTTTGGGTAAGCAATAAGCGGTATTGTTAGCGGCTCGGTAACCTGTGTAGAAAATCTTTTTAGTGTCCAGCCGCGGCCAAAAGGTCCCCACGCTTCGAGGTGCGCGTTCTCAAGTCCCCACGTCGTCAACCGGTCGCGCGTCCACTCGTTGGCTCTTTTCAATCCGGGCGACGCAGTTAAGCGCGGTCCAATGACGTCGCTGAGATAACTCAACGTTTGCATAACCTGCGAACGATTCTTCGCTTCGTCCTTTATTCGCTCGATCGGGTCGTTCGGATCTTTGGTGGGTGTCTGCGAAGTTGGTTGAGTTTGCGCCGCGGCCGTTGTGGCTGTGGTCGGCAATGGTGCCGACTGCTGCGCAAAAGTTGTGACGGGTGAAATCAGGAAAATGAATAGCAACACCACTGCTGTCCATCGAAACATAACGGTCTCTCCTGTTTTTAGATTGACTGCTAACGAATGTTATTGCAGTTGAATCGGCACTAAAACCTGGCAGCGGCGGTTTGCGAATCAGGTGCTAACGCGCCGTCGAACTCCCTTTTTGCCGCGGCTTCTTCCTGGCTATATCAGCCGGAGGACTACCCGAAGCATCGCCGCTAGGGGCTGAATCCTGGGGAGGTTCGTTTGAACGATAGCCACATTCTTCCGCGTTTGCACAATACCTGAATGTGCCCTGTTTCTTCGTAGTCTTCTCAAGCAGAAACGGCGCATGGCACTTCGGACAACCCTCGCCTACGGGTTTGTCCCAATAAACTCGATCGCAGTCGGGGTATGCCGAACACCCGTAAAACACTTTGCCGCGCTTCGACTTCTTGACGACCAACTCACCTTTGCATCCGGGCCGCGCGCAGGCAACGCCCGTCGATTCCTGTTTGATGTATTTGCACTTCGGATAATTCGAGCAGGCGACAAACTCTCCGAACCGACCGACGCGTCTCACCAATTGAGCCCCGTCAACCGGACACTTCTCATCTAAAGGCACTGGCGCGGGCGCTGCCACGCCGCTCTTCGCAATCTTGCGAATGTTGCGGCATTCGGGGTAACCCGTACAGCCGAGAAACGGCCCAAAGCGCCCACGCTTCAACTGCATCTGCTTGCCACACAACTCGCAAACTTCCGGCTCGGCAACCTCTCCCCCGCCCGCGGCAGACTCAGTCCCATTCGCACCGCCGTTAGAACCAGCTTTCGTCTCGGCATCACGCGACGCGCCGCAGTTCAAACACTTGAGATACTTACCAAAGCGGCCAAACTTCCGCACCATCCCTTTCGTTTCACATTTCAGACAGACCTCATCAGTGGGAGTTTCTATATCCTTGATACCCTTGGTATATTTAGTGAACTTGATAAGGTCGTTTTTAAACTTTCCATAAAACTCATGCAGCGCATCGGTCCACTTGAGTTTTCCTTCCTCGATCGAATCGAGCTCCTCCTCCATTCGCGCCGTGTAAGTTTCATTAAAGAGATCGTCAAAACCGCCTTCAATCAGCAGATCGTTTACCGTCTTCCCTAAATCAGTCGGGTGGAAACGGCCCTCGAGTTTTTCCACGTATTCGCGCGCCTGTATCGTCGTCATGATCGCCGCATAAGTTGAGGGCCGTCCAATTCCCTTTTCTTCCAGGGCCTTGACGAGCGTTGCTTCAGTAAAGCGCGGCGGCGGATCAGTGAAATGCTGCTCCGGCGTGATCTTGTTAAGAGCCAGCGTCTCGCCCTTTTCTACCGGCGGCAGCTTCGTTTCGGCTTCTTCATCCTCTTCCGTCTTTTCGTCGCGGCCCTCCTGGTAAACTTTTAGGAAGCCGTCAAACTTCTGCACTGAACCCGTCGCGCGAAAGATGAAACGTCCGGCCCCAATATCGATGGTGGTCTGGTCAAAGACGGCGGGTGTCATCTGCGAAGCGACGAAGCGTTGCCAGATCAAGCGATAGAGTCTCAGCTCGTCTTTGTTCAAATAGCTGGCGAGAGAATCCGGCGTGCGCGTTACTTCTGTCGGCCGAATGGCCTCGTGCGCGTCCTGGGCGCCCTTCTTCGAACGATAGTGAATTGCTTTTTCGGGCAGGTATGGCGCGCCATATTGCGCGCTGATGAAATCTCGCGCCTCATTCAAGGCCGCGTCGGAAACGCGGGTGGAGTCGGTTCGCATGTAGGTAATCAAACCAACTGACCCTTCAGATCCAAGCTCCACGCCTTCGTAGAGTTTCTGCGCAATCATCATGGTTCGCTTCACCGCGAACCCGAGTTTGCGCGCCGCCTCTTGTTGCAGTTTTGAAGTAATGAAAGCCGGTACCGGATTACGCTTGCGTTCTTTCTTCGTTACTTCATTGACTACGAACGTTTGCTGATTTGCTTCGGCGACAATCTCGGTGGCCTTCGCCTCGTCGCCTATCAGTATCTCGTTAGCTTTTGCGTCCTGATCAAAACCGCCTGTTTTGACCGTTTGTGCGTCGATCTTAAAAAGCCGTGCATCGAAGGCGGGCGGGAGTTGGGCGCCGAGACTTGCAGATATCGTCCAGTATTCCGTCTTGATGAACTTTTCAATTTCGCGTTCGCGCTCGACGACCATGCGCAGCGCTACCGACTGCACGCGTCCCGCACTAAGCCGGCCGCCCACTGTGCGGCAAAGCAGCGGCGAAACTTTGTAACCCACCAGTCGATCCAACACGCGTCGCGCTTGTTGAGAATTAACGAGGTTCTCGTCGATCTTACGCGGATGGTCAAAAGCCTCGTTGACCGCGCGCTTCGTGATCTCATTAAACATCACCCGGAAATGCGGCTTCGCGGGCCGCTTCGGCACAATCTCTTCCGCCAGGTGCTGGCAGATGGCTTCGCCCTCTCGATCAGGGTCGGCCGCGAGATAAATTGCGTCAGCTTCTTTGGCAGCTTTCTTCAGCTCGGCAACGATCCTCTTGTTGTTTCGTTTCTTGGAATCGGGAATAACTTCGTAGGTAGGTTTGAAATCATCGTCGACATCAACTCCCAAACCCTTGGAAGGCAGATCCTTGATGTGGCCTATCGAGGCCTTAACCAGATAGTCCTTTCCCAGGTATTTGTTAATCGTCTTCGCCTTTGCCGGCGATTCAACTATTACTAAATTTTTTGCCATTCCTGATCAAACGCGTTCATCTGCCAAGCTGCGGGCCAGGATCCCAAAGTATAAAAAGTATTGCCGCAGATCACGGGAATCACGAACCTCGTTGTTCTCGCCGCAAAATTCTTCGCAGATTACTTCCCGCAAACGCACTAGCTCCTTTAGACGATGATTCTTCCAGCGTTGGTCCGTGATTGTCAGGTCCAGCAGCTCAAGCATCCGCACGAATGCATTTTCGAAATGAGCGGCGTCGCCTCGCTTTTGCCAATTTAGTGCGCGTTCGTATTCGCTGCCCACATTTCCGAGTTGTGTGGCAAGGGTCATCGTCTGCCAACGTCCACTCGCAAGACCTGCATGTAAAGGGCGCATAACTCTCCGCACTATTGCACAAGCTTCTCGGTAATGCGAAGAATCTCCTCGCGTACCGCTGGATCCTCCACGCCCCGCGAGCGATTGTTTTGGCTCGGTCGAATATTAATCATCGAATCAAACTCAACCATCTCAACCACGTCTAGCTCGGGATACAAGTTAATGCCCCAAAGATCTTCCTGCCTGGAATCTCGTGCGAGCAAAAATGCTTCTTCGTCTGCATGCAGCTCGCCGCCGATCGCCATGATTCCTTTTTCTACGTCTACCACGGCCTTAATCATGTCGCCAAATAACTGTTGTGCAGCGTCCTTGAGTTGCTGTTTCGTTATTGGCTTGTCAACTAAGATTACATCCATGCAGCTCTTATTTTCGTAAACTGTGAACTGTTAACCGTAAACCAACTGTGAACTGCTAAGGGTAAACCGATAAAACTTTTCCTTCTGTTTACGGTTCACGGTTTTCGGTTCACCGCTTTTTTACATCTTCAGTACAAAACATTTTCCCGGCAGCGCTCTAACCAGGTCGCGCATTTCCAAGGCCAGCAGCGCCGCGGTCAAATCCGGGATCGTGAGCCTGCTCTGATTGACGAGCGCATCAATGTGCGCTGGATTGTCAGCCGAAAGCAACTTGAAAACCGATTGTTCGAAACCCGACAGCCCCGGCGGCACCATTGCCAACTGTTCGGCGACAGACTTCTCTTTCTTCTTTTGGCTTAGCGGTGGCGGCAAGAGTTTCGCCGCGATTTGCGGCGGCAATTCGGCGGCTATATCTTGCCATTGCTGCACGAGTTTTGCGCCGGCGCCTTTGATCAAGTAGTTCGCGCCAAAAGAGTTTCGCGAAGTGATATTACCCGGCACGGCGAACACTTCTCTGTTTTGTTCAATGGCGAGCCGCGCTGTTATCAATGAACCCGAACTTTCCGCTGCTTCGACCACGATGACACCGAGACTCAGCCCGCTAATGATGCGATTGCGGTACGGAAAGTTTTCCGAGACCGGTGGCGTCGCTAACGGAAACTGTGTCACCATTGCCCCGCCGCCAGCGAGAATTTCCTCTGCCAGCTTCTTATGATCTCGCGGGTAAATCTCGTCAATGCCGGTGCCAAGCACTGCTATCGTGCGACCACCACCCTCGATCGCCCCGCGATGCGCCGCCGCATCTATTCCGCGAGCAAACCCCGAAACGATTGTCACGCCGCGCCGGGCCAGGTCGCGCGACAGCATCAGCGCCGCGTTTTGTCCATAAGTAGAACATTTTCGCGAACCAACAACCGCCACACATGGTTGATCCAAACATTCAGCCCAGGCGCCTTTGACGTACAGCGTAATCGGAGGATCGTAGATCTCTCTTAATAATGACGGGTAAACCCCATCATCGAGGATCAGTATCTCGCCATTAACCTTCCTGACATTTTCAATCTCGGCTTCTGCCTTGTCGTGCATGTCGCGAGCGATGATGCTGTCGACGGCCTCCGGCAACAGGCGAAGTTTTTCCAGCTCAGCGCGAGGGGCGCCATAAACCGCTGCGGCAGAGCCGAAACGTTCGAGAAGCTTGGCAGCGGCGCGAGGACCGATGCCCGGAGTCATGTTAAGAGCTACCCAATCTCTCATTGCCAATTTCCAATTTCCGATTAATGAAGAAGAATGAATCCGTGTCGTCCTGACTACTGACTACTGCCTACTGGCACTTGGCGGAGGCGTGTAGGAATCGAACCTACCTGAGCCTGTTCTCACAGTCTCACTAACGGTTTTGAAGACCGCGCCGTTCACCAGAACAGATTCGCCTCCAGGTCTCAAAGCGCCCATTTCGGATCTCATTTTCAAACACGCGAAATGCAATTCCGTGCCCTTCGGAGCGAGAACCCTACGCGCCAAACTGCGGGCCTGTCAAGGAAGCCCTCAACGAGCCCCTTACACAGAAGATGCGAACGCCACCCTTTTCCCCGCGCTCGCAAACTTGACCCAAATTGCTGCTAACAGCTATCATTTTGTTTTCCGAACGAACGTTCGAACGGCTGGCCTTTCTGCTTGGAAATACCCGGAGAAAGCGGGTTCGCCGCTAAAAATTCGAGGACCAGAATAACGAGGTGTCGATGATCAATTTTCAAACGTCTCCCGACCAATATAAGCACTGGAGACTAAGCGTTGACGGCCCGGTCGCAACCCTATCCATGGATGTTCAGGAAGACGTGACGCTGGCCGAGGGCTATAAGCTGAAACTCAATTCGTATGACCTCGGCGTCGACATCGAACTCGCCGATGCCATCCAGCGCTTGCGCTTCGAGCATCCGCAAGTGAAGGCCGTGGTGATTACGAGTCTCAAGCCGCGCATATTTTGCGCCGGGGCAAACATCTACATGCTCGGTACTTCCTCGCACGCGTTCAAAGTTAACTTCTGCAAGTTTACGAACGAAACGCGTTGCGCCATCGAAGACGATTCCCGTCATTCGGGCCGTCGTTATATCGCCGCTCTCAATGGCACAGCCTCAGGCGGCGGCTACGAGTTGGCGATCGCCTGTGACGAAATCTATCTCGTTGACGATGGCAATTCGGCTATTTCCCTTCCGGAAGTTCCGCTGTTGGGTGTGCTTCCCGGCACGGGTGGTCTAACTCGTTTGGTCGACAAGAGAAAAGTTCGCCGCGACCGTGCCGACGTCTTTTCGACGCTTGCCGAGGGTCTGAAAGGAAAACGCGCGAAGGAGTGGGGATTGATTGATGATTATTTTCCAACCAGCAAATTCCAGGAATCGATTAACGCGCGCGTGAGCGCAATCGTTCAGGAAGTAACGCAAACTGTGCGGGGTCCCCAACCGGGCAGCCCGGCTGGGGCGCTTGATAGTTTGCGTAACGACGCGGAAACTGCCAGTTTGAGTGATAGCGATGCTCCGCAAACTAACAGTTTGCATTACGGAATAAAACTGAATCCTCTCGAACAAGAAGTGAAGCCTGCCGGGGTCGAGTACAAATATGTGAATTTAATTTTGAATCGCGAGCAGCGCTACGCCGACCTGACTGTACATGGACCAGAAGCCGGCTTACCAACCACGACAGACGAAATAGAGAAACTCGGCGACGCTTACTGGCCGTTGCAAGCTTTCCGTGAATTGGACGACGCGCTGCTCCATCTGCGTGTCAACGAACCCGAGATTGGCCTCGTGTGCATCCGCACCGCAGGGAATATTGACGACGTGCTGGCAGTCGACCAGGCGCTGGCGGCCAGTAAAGATCACTGGCTCGTGCGCGAAATTCTGCTGTACATGGCCAGGGTGCTGCGCCGCCTCGATCTGACCGCTAAAAGTTTCTTCGCTATCGTCGAGCCCGGCAGTTGCTTTGCCGGAAGTTTGCTTGAGCTGCTTTTGGCTTCTGACCGCAGCTACATGCTCAACAACGCAGACGAAAAAGTAGCGGTCACTATTGGGGAATTGAATGGCGGGGCTCTGCCGATGAGCAACGGTCTGACACGTTTGCAGTCGCGTTTTCTCGCCCGTCCGGAAACAGTCGAGAAAGTCCTGGCGCACCAGGGATCGTTCGATGCTGAAGAGGCTGAGGAAGCAGGATTGATAACGTTTGTTCCCGACGAGCTGGATTGGGAAGACGAAATACGGGTCGCGATAGAAGAAAGAACCTCTCTGTCGCCTGATGCGCTAACTGGCATGGAAGCATCGCTGCGCTTCGCCGGGCCGGAGACGATGGACACAAAGATCTATGGCCGTTTGACCGCCTGGCAGAATTGGATTTTCCAGCGACCGAACGCGGTGGGTCCAGAGGGCGCGCTCACAAATTACGGTAAACCAACGCAGGCACACTTCGATTTCAAGAGGACGTAACAAGCCGCGGCTGAACGCAGATCAACGCAGATCTGAGAACTAATATCCGCGTGGATCCGCGAAAATCCGCGGCCAATTCTGGCGAGGCATTATGAATTTAAATGAACGCATTCCTAACAACGTCAACTTAAGCGAAGACAAGAAACTTCAGCGCGCGCTGGAAAAGTGGTTGCCCAACTATCTCGACTGGTGGCAGGAGATGGGTCCTGACGGTTTTCAACAGAAGGACGTTTATTTGCGCACGGCGATCAGCGTCGAACCGGACGGCTGGGCCAACTTCGATTTCGTGAAGATGCCCGACTATCGCTGGGGTATTTTTCTTAAACCCGCCGCGGCCGATGCGAAGATAGGCTTCGGTGACAATTATGGGCAACCCGCTTATCAGGATGTGCCCGGTGAATTTCGTAATTCCCTGCGCCGGATCATCGTTACGCAGGGCGATACGGAACCCGCCTCTGTTGAGCAGCAGCGCGAGCTCGGCAAAACCTGCCCTTCGCTCTACGACCTGCGAAACTTGTTTCAGGTAAACGTCGAAGAAGGGCGGCACCTGTGGGCCATGGTCTATCTGCTGCATCGTTACTTCGGTCGTGACGGTCGCGATGAAGCGGATGCGCTGTTGGAAAGGCGGAGCGGAAATCCTGACAAGCCGCGCATCCTCGAAGCTTTTAATCAGCCCTGCGATGATTGGCTCAACTTTTTCTGCTTCACCATGTTTACGGACCGCGACGGAAAGTATCAGCTTTCCGCGCTTGCGGAATCGGGGTTTGAGCCGCTGGCGCGCACCTGCCAGTTCATGTTGACTGAAGAAGCTCATCATATGTTTGTCGGCGACACCGGGCTTAACCGCGTTGTGAAGCGCACTGCCCAGTTGATGAAGCAGGGAGATGTGCGCGAGCTCGGCGGCATTCCGCTCGATATCATTCAGAAGCATGTCAATTTCTGGTTTAGTTATTCGCTGGATCTTTTCGGCGGCGAAATCAGCTCAAACTCCGCCGACTTCTTCGCCGCCGGTCTCAAGGGACGCTACAAGGAACAGGAGCAATACCAGGATCATATTGTTGCCGAGCAAAACTTCACGATGAAGGTTGTTGAGAATGGTCAGCTAAAAGATCGCGAGGTTGCTTTGCGCAATGCGCTGAATGAAGTGCTGCGTGGCGAGTATGTCAGGGACTGCGAAAAAGGATTGGCGCGCTGGAACAAGACACTGGCGGATGAAGGCATTGGCGAGCGACTCTCTCTACCCAATACACGTTTTCATCGCCACGTTGGGGAGTATGCCACGCATCAATTCGACATTGAAGGAAACTTGATCACGGCGGCAGAGCTTGAGCGACGCAAATCGGAATGGCTGCCAACGATGGCGGATCGCGAATACGTGCGTAGCCTGATGCATCCAGTAACGGAGCCGGGAAAGATTGCCAACTGGATCGCGCCGCCCGCGACAGGGATTAAGGGCAAGCCGTTTGAGTTTGAATACGTGCGGTTATAAGTAAATCGCCGCAGAGGCCCAGAGATACCGAGGGAAAAATCAAATGAGACAGCCTCACAGGTTGGGAAGGCGGGATTAGCACCCCAGCGGGGCTGCCCCGCTGGGGACCCCGCCTTGCCCCCGCTTGGGTTGAGAGCCATTCAACGAGCGGGGGTAAACCGCCCTTCCTAACCCTGAGGTTTTTTAGCTTGAGTGTTTTCTCTGAGCCTCTGAGCCTCTGTGGCTAAGTTATTTTGTATGTCAGCAAATCTCTCAACAGATTTTACGAAGCACGACCAGAAGCTGGAGTTTATTCTCCGCAACGCCGCGCGTATTTTTGCCGAGAAGAATTACCACTCAACCACTATGCGCGACATCTCGCGCGTCACCAATGTCAGCCTCGCGGGCCTCTATCACTACTGCAAATCGAAGGAAGAACTTCTCTTCCTGATTCAGGACAATTGTTTCGGCCGCGTGCTCGAAAGACTGGAAGAGCGTTTGCGCGAAGTCGATGATCCTTTTAGTAGGTTGCGCATTTTCATTGAAAACCATCTTTCGTTCTTTGCCGCAAACATGGCCGAGATGAAGGTGCTGTCACACGAGGCCGAATCGCTTGCCGGCGATTTGCACACGCACGTCTCGACCAAAAAAGATAAATACACCAGGCTGGCCCGCAAGATTCTTAAAGACATTCAGCAGGAACAACCAGGCAAATCTCAGATCGATCTGACGGTCGCAACCTATGCGCTCTTTGGTATGATGAACTGGATCTATAACTGGTACGATCCACACGGGAAGCTGAAAGTGGCAGAGTTGGTTGACAATGTGACCCGATTATTCCTACAGGGATTTGTTGCTGGATTACCGGCTAACGAACTAGACTCTCCTTCCAAACGCAGGGCTGAACCTTTTAACGTTTGGCGCAGCTCAGGCGAAGGCAGTTAGTAATTACGTGGAGAGATTGCAAATGGCAGAAGCGGCAGCACAGGTTCCAGGCACTGAATTAACCGGCGCTTTAGTTCAATATCGGGCCCAGGATGGCATCGCATTTCTGACGCTTAAGGATCCCCCGGCAAACACTTACACCTACGAGATGATGCAGGCGCTGGATAGCGCGATCCTCAAGGCGCGTATGGATGAAGGCGTCCAGGTGATTGTCATTACCGGCAACGGCGAAAAGTTTTTCTCCGCCGGAGCAAATATCACCATGCTTGCTAATGTAACGCCGACCTTCAAGTACTTCTTCTGCCTGCACGCGAACGAAACACTGTCGCGGCTGGAGCAGACGCCAAAGCTCGTCATCGCGGCCATCAACGGGCATTGCGTCGGCGGCGGGTTGGAAATTGCGATGGCCGCGGACATTCGCATAGCCCGCCAGGGTGCCGGCAAGATGGGTTTGCCCGAAGTTTCACTTGGCGTGTTACCGGGCACCGGCGGTACCCAGCGTCTGCTGCGAATAGTTGGTAAATCAAGGGCGATCGAGTTGATGGCCACGGGCCAACTTTTTGATTTTGAACGCGGTCTGGAACTGGGACTTTTGAATCAAGTTTTCGAAGCGGAAACTGCCGAACAGTTTACACAGCAAGTGATTACATACGCGACCCAGTTCACCACGCCAAACAAAGCAGCCGCAGCCGTCGGCAGAATCAAGCGTGCCGTGCAGACGGGCGCGGAGATTTCTTTCGAGTCAGCGCTGGCCCTGGAGCGTGAACTGCAGCAACAACTTTTCCAATCAGAAGATGCGAAGGAAGGACTCGATGCTTACGTCAAAAAGCGCAAACCGATTTTTAAAGGTAAATAGTGAATCGTAAATCGTGAATCGTAAATGGTTAAGACGAATAGCGGATCATCTTAAGCCTACGGGGACCGGCTAACGATTTACGATTCACGATTTACTGTTCACGATTTACTGCTTCTTATGTACGAACAGATCGACATCTCCGAAGATTCCGGTGTCACGACGATCACGCTCAATCGTCCGGAAAAGATGAACGCTCTCGCCGGTCACATGCGGCGCGACCTGGCGGAAGCACTCGAGACTGCCGGCAGCGACCGCAACGTGCACGTCGTCGTCATTACGGGTGCGGGACGCGCCTTCTGCGCCGGCGGCGATGTAGCAGCCATGGCGGACCTCATTGAGCGGCGCGACGCGGACGAATTTTCGCGTTTGCTTGGTTCAGCTCGTCGCGTGGTAACGGCTATCCGCCAGATGACCAAGCCCGTTATTGCTTCCGTCAATGGACCAGCGGCAGGCGCTGGTTGCAATCTGGCGTTCGCCTGTGATCTGCGCATCGCGGCGACGACCGCGACTTTCAGTCAATCGTTTTCGAAGGTCGGGCTGCATCCCGACTGGGGCGGCACATACTTCCTGCCGCGGCTCGTTACGCCAAACAAAGCGTGTGAAATGTTTTTCCTGGGCGAGGCCATTGGCGCCGAAGAGGCCCACCGTTTGGGAATACTTAACTTCGTCGTTGCACCAGATGAGTTGACAGCGGAAACTCGCAAGCTTGCGGAACGTTTGCGCGAGGCGCCGGCAATTGCGCTGGGCTCCGCCAAACAGGCCGTCTACATGAGCCAGGCCGCAGAGCTCGAAGAAATGCTACGTTATGAGACGGAAGCCCAGATGAGATGTTTTGAGTCGCAGGACGGAGCTGAAGGCGTGCGAGCGTTCCTGGAGAAGCGCCAGGCAAAGTTTACGGGGCGCTAGCTTGGGATCGCGGGCGCCCTCGCCCGCAACGTCCCATAACAAGCTTGTTTTCTGTAAACATGTCTGTACCCCGCCTTGCGGAGACTGTGTCAAAACTCGGTTG
>DIYZ01000121.1 GCA_002427845.1 Chloracidobacterium sp. UBA6041
AAGCAAATCCGCCGGTGTGCCCCGTCAGGGTTGATGGTACGTCGGTTGCTCCTGCTTAGTCGTGAAACACGAAAGCCCCCGGTTTCTTTTTTGGATGGTAACTGGTCGTTCTTGAACGCCAGTGAGATTTCATTTCAGGAGAGTAACGCCATGGACCTTCGTAACATTCTTTCGCCACACTTACCTGGCAAGCCTCGGATGAAACGCGACTCTTCAAGAACAAGTTTTCGCGATCCTGCGAAGGCCGCGATTTCAGCAGGAAAAGAAGAGCCGTCGGCAGGAGATTACCAGATGAAAGCCGCCCCCGATTTACGTTCAGTTGTCGAACGCCGATTCAGGCGGATGACCGAGGCGCACGATCGCATTCGCGCAGCATTGCTTGCTCCCCATTCGCGGAATTTCGAGTAAAGCTGATCCTGGTGCAACTAAAATAGTGGCGCCTTCTTTCCCACCGCCGCTTGTTCGTTTCCTAAGTTCCCCGAACAGATTTTCACACCCTGATTCTTTTTGAGCTCTTAATAGCACCACGCGATACAGAACCGCCACCGGATACTAAACTTCACCCTGAGAACCACCCCTCCATTAGGAGACAGGCCCTAACTCTGACGCGAGTGCCGGCAACTCGGTCGCCTAACCCTCCCGGTTTTGTATTGAGTGAGATCTGAGGTTGAGTAATTTTTCAAGCAAGTTTGACACTCGTAAACTCGTACGGTAAGTTAACTCGCTTGGCACCCACACTTCGAACTCACCACCTGCGTCCCGTTCGTCTAGTGGCCTAGGACACCGCCCTTTCACGGCGGCGACACGGGTTCGACTCCCGTACGGGACGCCAAATTCCTAAGCATTTGCAGGATTCGACTGGGTATCTAGCCGCCGACTCTTTCCTTAATGGACTTTTCTGGAGCCTGGATAGTTAGGAGAAGTATCCTCAAAGCCTTGTTCTGCGCCTTCCGCTTCTCTTCTGTCCAGGTTCGACGTACCTGTTCATCGTAACCCTAAGATCAGAATAGCGAAGGAGTTATAGAATGACTTGGGGTTCTCTCGATTCCCATTCTTGGTTGAAATCTAAATGCTCCCATTTGATTACCAACAGTTCGCAGACTGTCGAATGTTGCCGCAGTCCTGCGGCGATAACATCTCTCCTCACTTTTCAAACTCGTGGAGCGCCTTGCCCTCGAGGCACAACTGGCTTCTAGATTGAGTGCTTTAAGAGGATACGCCCAAACGCTTCATCATATCCTTGAATCGCGAATCGCTGCGGAACTGGTCCCATTTGGGTTCGTGAAAAATTGAGGGAATGAAAGGCGATTTTCCTTCGTAAGCCTTTTCCAGCCACGCGAATGCCTGGTCCTTGTCGCCGAGCCCAAGATAAACGACCGTAATAAAGTAAGGATCGACGTAGATTTGTTTTGACTGGTCGTTGAGCTGCTGAAGAATACCTTGTGCTTGCTCGCGCTTGCCCCACTTTCCGTAAGCGTAACCTGTCTCGCTGGTAACAATGGGCGGAGCCTGACCAAAGATTTCCTTCACGTGGTTCAACTCGTCAATGGCTTCCTTGTACTGCGCTTTCTGTCCGTACGCACGTCCCAGTCCATAGTAGCCAAGCAGGTTTTGGCGATCGAGCTCCAGCGCCTCGCGATAGTCCTTGATCGATTCATCGAAGCGATGCGCGTAATAAGAAGTGCAACCTAGCTCGGTATTGAGCGGAACCGAAAGCGGGTCGTTTTCCAGTGCTTGATGCAACGTGCGATCGGCGTCCGTGGTGCGACCGGTCGACTCCAAAATGTGCGCGGTGCAGGCAAAGCCTTCCAGGTTACGCGGATCTACGATGTTGCCGCTGGCCAATTCCCTTTTTGCGGTGTCCCAATCCCAATCGTAAAGCAGCGCTACCATGCCTAAGACCAAATGCGGGTCGGATAGAGTACTATCGATCTCCAGGGCCTTGTTGGCATAAGCCTTCGCTTTGGGCATCATCTCTTTCGGAGGTGCGAAATACATACCCAAAAGCATGTGACGCATCGCCTGATCAGAATAGGCAAGTGCAAACGTTGGATCCAAATCAAGTGCCTGACGATAGAGGGTTATTGATTGATTCAAACTGGCCGGATCGGGCTTGTTGCCAAAGTAACGTCCCTTTAGATAGAGCTGATAGGCGGCGGCGTTTTCAGTCGGACGTTTTTTTAGCTGCTGCTTTTCCGGATCGCTCAACTTTAACTTCAAATTACTGACGACTTCCTGGGCGATTTCGTTTTGGGTAGCAATGATGTCCGACGCCTTTCGTGTGTACTGCCGGCCCCAAAGATGGCTGTTGTCGTACGTGGAAACCAGCTCGAGATTGATAAGGAGTTCTTCGCCAATTTGTTTTACGTCGCCCTTCAACACCGCGCGCACTCCCAGGTCCTTGCCGACCTTTTGCGCGTCGGTCTCTTTTCCCTTGTAGTAAAAAACGGCATTGCGCGACATTACTTTCAACTTCGGCAACTGCGACAGATTGTTGATGAGGTTTTCGGTGATGCCATCGCTCAGGTATTCCATGTTCTGATCGTTGCTGCCGTTTGTGAGGGGCAACACGGCGATTGAATCAATGGCTGCGTTGGCAGTCGAGATCGTTCGCCAACGGTAGACACCAAAACCGATCGCGACTAAGAACACCAACGAAAGAGTTGCGAGGAGTGCGGGGCGTAAGTACCAACGTGAAGTATCTGTAACTAGTTTCCGTGGTCTACGGATCGGTCGCGAAGAAACTTTCACGGTTGCGAATTCACCGGTGCGGATCCCGCTCAAGTTATCAGCGACGTCGCGCATGTTTTGATAGCGGTGTTCTTTATCTTTGGCCAGGCACTTCCTGACGATATGTTCTAATGCCGGCGGAATTCCGGGATCGATTGACGTCAGATCCGGCGGATCGGTGTGCAGGATCGCGCCAATGGTTTCCGCCGCGTTGTCGTGTGCAAAAGGCCGCGTACCGCTTAACATTTCGTAGAGCAGGACTCCGAAACTGAAAATGTCCGTACATGCATCGACGCGTTCGCCGCGAACCTGCTCCGGAGACATATAGGGTACAGTTCCCAGAATCATTCCCGGTGTAGACAACATGCTCCTGGTGTCAGCCTCGCTCGCGCCATCCACGCTTCCAGTTGTTTTGGCGAGACCGAAATCGAGAACCTTCGCCTGCCCGCGAGTTGTGATCATAATATTCGATGGCTTGACATCGCGGTGAACCAGATTACGCGCGTGCGCTTCTGCTAACGCGTCGGCAACCTGCACGGCGATGTCGAGCGCACTGGCGGATGGGAGCCTTTGCCTTGTCATCCGCGCGTCAAGGGTCTCGCCATCGACATACTGCATGGCTATGTAGTTGCGACCTTCAGCTTCACCAACCTCATAAATACCGCAGATATTTGGATGGTCGAGCTTCGCCGCCGCTTGAGCTTCGCGCAACAAACGCTTCTGGGCCTGGGCATCGCTGTCACTAAACAGCGGCAACACTTTCAACGCGACCTGGCGCAGCAGCTTCGTATCTTGCGCGAGATAGACTTCGCCCATTCCGCCCTTGCCAATCTTGGAGATGATTTCGTAGTGAGCGATTCGATGGCCGATTGCAAACTCGGAGCTTGCCATAATCTCAGCCGCAACCTGGTGCGCGGGCGAGTCAATGAAATTGCCGTCCTTTGCATGGTTTCTGAGAAGAGAGTCAATTTCCTTTCTCATCTTCTGATCTGCCGCGCATGCCCGATCGAGAAACGCTTCTCTGGCGTTCGGTTCCAATTCCAGAGCCGAATGAAATACTTCGTTTACCTTTGTCCAATATTCATTTGACATGACGCTAACTGCCGATATGCCTCTAAAGGTCCACATGCAAAGTGAAGGGAAGAGCTCTGACACGCCTGGGAAAAACAACAGCCTGAAAGCTTACGCTACTTTAACAATCAGCCGGGAGTTCCCTGTAGTTTCAGCTCACCGCGCCAGCCCCACCAGCGCCGCCGCGAACCGCAGCCAGACATCCGTGGGTGCCAGCATCAAACGCAAAGGCTGGGACGAGACGATCAATAACGTGCCCCAGAGAAATGCCGGATGGACTCGGCGATGCTTCAGGGCATCGAAAGCAACGCAGGCCAGCACGCCCAAGTCGGTAAAGCCGAAAAATATTAAGGGGCCGCCGGTCTCGATGAACTGGAAAGGAATGCGGGCTATCGCGGGAGTCAACAAACTCAAGGCGGCCAGGAGCATTAATCGCTTGTGGACTTGCATGCGACGGCGGAAATAGAGAGCTGTGCCAAACAGGATCGCGAATACGAGCATATCGCCGAGCGGTATGACGAGGAACTGGAGCGGCGGCGGGCCTTGTGAAAAACCGCGCGCGGCGGCGGAGATTGCCGTCATGACGCCGATCAACAGAACCAATGCAGTCAAAATCGCACCGAATACCCCAATCATGCTGGCGGACGGAATCAT
>DIYZ01000153.1:0-4940 GCA_002427845.1 Chloracidobacterium sp. UBA6041
TAACGTTGGGACAGTACTGATTTGAGATTTATCATTTGTCATTCTAATCCATTCGAAAATGGTGAGTGGAAAACTTCAAGCTTCAGATTAGGATTTGATTCTCGATCTGAGATCTCACATCCGAATTTATTTGTTCGCCACGAGCTTCAATCCGCCAAACCGCCGATCGCGCCGCTGATAATCCACGATCGCCTCCAGCAGGTGCACACGCCGAAAGTCTGGCCAGAATGTTTCCATCACGTAGATTTCACTGTAAGCCGCCTGCCACAGCAGGAAGTTAGAGATGCGCAATTCGCCGCTGGTGCGCACGAGCAAGTCAAGGTCGGGCATCGTCCGCGTATAAAGCTCGTTTGCGATCCGTTCCTCAGTTAGCTCATCCGGAGCATTTCCTTCATCAAGCAAGCGACGCACGGCGGCGCGGCAGGCATCGACGATCTCCGCGCGCCCGCCATAGTTCAGCGCGACTGCCAAAATCATTCCTGTGTTTTTCGCGGTGCGTTCGGTGGCCTTCTCAATCTCGCTGCGCACGTTTTTGGCGAGAGCGCCAGTGCGCCCGATCGTTTGAAAGCGGATGTTCTGCTTATCGATCTCATCAAGCTCAAGACGCAGGTAACGACGCAACATTCTCATCAAGGCGTCGACCTCATAACGCGGGCGTTTCCAGTTTTCAGTGGAGAACGCATACAGCGTCAGAGCGCCGAGCCCCAGGCGCGCGCCGGTATCAACAGCAGCGCGGACCGCTTCCACGCCGGCGCGATGACCGGCAATACGCGGCTGACTTCTTTGCGCGGCCCAACGCCCGTTGCCGTCCATAATAATCGCCACGTGCCGCGGCAAACGGTCCCAGGCGATGGCCGCCAACAACCTCTCCTCGCGCGTTCCTGGCTCTACGATTCCGGCAAAATCAGAAAGCATATACGAAGCTGTGAAGTAAACTGTTAGTTTGCTGCAAGCCAACCGCTTGCGTTACGTCAAAGTCAAACACTAGCGACATTCTTGCTGCAAGAATGTGGCATGTCAATGAAGAGTTTCCCGTGCTCTAAACCGGTCCCCGCTGTTAATACCGCACTGAAAGCAGCGTCAGTCCACAGGCAGGCGCGGTCGCTGCGACCAGCGAACGATTGCCTTCCTCGATTGCGCGCTTTACAAGACTGTTATCCATTTCGCCGCGGCCGACTGCTAACAGCGTGCCCGTTATCGATCGCACCATATAACGAAGAAAACCATCAGCGCTCACTTGGATTTCAATAATGCGGCATCCGGCTCGTTCGTCCCATCGTTGGCCGATCGCAAGTTGCGTGATCGTCCGGCTCTTCGTTTCCGCGTCTGACTGCGCTGATGAAAAAGCGGTCCATTCGTGCTCGCCCAAAAATAGTTCCCGAATCTGTTGCATCCGTTCCAGGTCAAGGGCGCGGGCATCATGATAAGCGTAGCGGAGCCAGAAAGGAGACATGACGGGCCAGTTTACGACCCGATAGAGATAGGTTTTTCCCAGCGCTGAATATCGCGCATGAAAATCATCGTCGACCGCGCTGGCTTCAATGACGCGTACGTCCTTTCCTACGTTGCCATTGATCGCTGCGCGCAGTTTTCCGGCTGTTATCTCCTTTTGCAAATGGACACTCGCCACCTGGCCTTCAGCGTGGACGCCTGCGTCAGTCCTGCCTGACCCGTGGACGACAACGTCACGGCTATCAATCTGCGCGAGGGCGCGCGTCAACTCGCCTTGTACTGTTCGCAGGTTGGCTTGTATCTGCCAGCCGTGAAAGTCTGTCCCATCGTATTGGATGATGAGCCTAAAGTTCATGCGAAGTTCCAATCCGCGAATGACAATTGAAAAATGATAAATGGAAAATCTGCTCTTTTTGGTCAGTCAGAAAGATTTTCCATTTATGATTTCTCATTTGCCATTTTAGGAAAGATCAGGCCTGCCTGCTGCCGGGTTTGATCGCCGGTTCGCCTCGTTTACAGGCAGCGCAAATAGACGGATCAACTGACGGCACATCGAATGTGGCAAGTGCGATTCGCCTGACACCCACGTCCGCGATGCCCGACGAACGATCGATAATCGACGCTGCCGCAACCACCTTGCCCTCGTTGGCTTGCAACGTCGCAACTGTTTCTCGCGTCGAACCGCCCGTAGTCACGACATCTTCGACTACCAGTATTTTTTCACCCGCTGACACTGAAAATCCGCGTCGCAACGTCATTCGGCCGTTCTCGCGCTCAGTCCAAATGAATCGGGCAGCAAGCGCACGCGCCACCTCATAGCCAATGACAATACCGCCGATAGCCGGCGCAGCGACCGTTTGAATATTTTCGTCGCGAAAGTGCTCTGCTATCGCGCGGCCAAACTCCTCGGCTCCGCGTGGATATTGCAAGACAAGCGCACATTGCAAGTAGATGGGACTATGCAAACCGCTGGAGAGAACAAAATGTCCTTCCAATAGTGCGCCTGTTTTTTTGAATCGTTGTATTACGTCCTCGGCTCGCAAACTTGTTACCCCCTGCTTAACGCCGCTGTCGTGTTACAATCGCCGCCGATGCCGCCCTATTCAAATCTGGTGTCTGATTCAACGCTGGTCCAGGAGACCATCGATCTGCTGCGCGTTTCCGGCGGCCGGGCTGACGCTTCCCAGATTGTCGACGTGGTTTTCAAAGTATCTCACATTGACGAAGAGTTGGCGGGATTGCTGGTTGGCGATCTTGTTAAAGACGATCGCCGCTTCAAAATCACTGACGGCAAAACTGTGGAGTTGCAGGCGGATGACTGCGAATCGACACCACTCGAGGAACTGGATTTTGTAGTTGTCGATATTGAGGCCACCGGCGCGAAGATGCCGCCGAATCGCATCATTGAACTCGGAGCTTATCGCATTCGCGGGCGAAGAATAGTAGATAACTTCCTGACGCTCGTAAATCCTCAAATTCCGATACCGCGCTTTGTCATGGCCCTAACGGGCATCAGCAACGAGATGGTTAAACAGGCGCCGCTCTTCGCCGAAGTTGTTCCACGCTGGCTGGAATTCGTCGAGGATGCGGTGTTGATAGCGCACAACGCGCCTTTCGATACCAACTTCCTTAACCACGAAATAGCGCGCGTCTATCCGGGCCACCGCATGATCAATCCGCACCTCTGCACGGTGATGCTGTCGCGGCGCACTGTGCCCGGATTGATTAACTATCGTCTTGATACAGTTGCCGAACATTTCTCAATTCCCATTTTCGATCGGCATCGCGCGGGCAGCGACGCCCTGGCGACCGCCGAGGTTTTTCTGAGAATTCTGGAACGGCTCGAGCAGCAGGGCGTCCGCGATCTGGCTTCCGCCCGACTCTTCCAATCGCCTGCCGTCCAACAAACAGAAGCAGGACCGCAGCCTCAGCTCTTGCCGCTAGTCTCCGGATTCTAAACTCTCCTTCACGGCGGGTTTGGGCTTCCCTTTCATCAGGTTTCGCATCACGAAAAAAGTGATGATCACGACAGCAAGTCCGAGACCGATCCATGGATAGTACCTTGCGAGAACCAGCTTCGCTTGCGCTCCGTAACGGATCGCAAAATATCCCTCCAGCAGGAATCGGAATATGCGGCCGGCGACGATTGCGATCGTAAATCGGGTCACGCTGAAGCGAAACACACCTGCAGTTACGACAAACAACTTGAATGGAAACGGCGGCGGCATCAGAGAGGCCACCAGGACCGACAGCACATCGTAACGGTCGATTAGTTCCTTGACTCTCTTTTGCTTCGCCGGTGAAAACTTATTGAGCGCCCTTCGTCCGGCCCGCCGCGAGATGTAATACAGAATCACGCAGCCAATGGTAGAACCGACTGTTGCCAGCAGCGCATAAACAATCATCATTCGCGGATGAGCTATCGTTAGTAGGATCATCAGCGCATCCGCGCTGCTCGGAAGCGGCACGAAAGCTGAATCAAGCAGAGCCACCGCAAAGAGACCGGTAGGCCCGAGGGCAACAAAAAAGACCAACAATCTTTCCAGGCCGTTTGTGATTCTGTGAATTAGTAGTAGCTTCAAAAAAAGAAGGCCTTTCGGTTCCACCCGCAAAAGTGCCGGGGTTTAGTTGCCGGAAGTCTTAGTCTGATCTGCATCAGGCAGATCTCTATCGTTCGTCAGCTTTTTCTCTGTTAGCTCTTTTGTGTTTGGGTTGGCGCGGTTAACTATTGTATAGATCACGAACAGCAAGAACGCCGCGGCCGCCACGAGACTGGCGATTACCAGCCCGTTATCTCTGAGGAATAACAAGACGCGCCGGCCGTAAAATACCGCCAGAATACCTTCAACGTAATAACGAAACGAGCGCGCCAACATTACGGTGACTAAGAATTTCCAGCGTGGATATTCGAGAGTCCCGGCGGTGGCAACAAAAATCTTAAAGGGCATGGGCGGCGGCAACAGTGCGGGAATCGCTATCGCCAGGAAGCCATACCGTGCATAGGCGCGCTCCACACGTTCAATATTTTCTCTTTTGAAACGCCGGCGCAACACCGCCTGACCACCGCGCCGCATAATCGTGTACAGAAGCAGGCAACCGAGCACAGACCCCATCGCCGCAAACAGCGGAAAATATATAGCCGCGCTGGGTTGTTTGAAACATTTTGCCACTACGAGGTAATCGTTAATTTCCGGCAGAGACAACAACGACGAATCAAGCGCGCCAATAACGAACATCGCCGGAGCCGCGAAATAAATTGGCAGAGCGATTATATAACGCTCAAGCCAGCCGCCGATGGATCTTAACCAATCAGACATACATCAGTAAAAAGCAATAAGTGATGAGTTATGAGTGGTGAGTCATGAGCCGAACAAATCGCTGTTCGTTGTTGCTCATCCACACCCAATCAAAGCACACTTCGATCAGGAAGTCATAGTAACGAGGTAACGAGCAAACGGTTATCAGCGTCAGTATGAGGGAGAGCCTTA
>DIYZ01000153.1:5143-15702 GCA_002427845.1 Chloracidobacterium sp. UBA6041
TATGAGGGAGAGCCTTAACTCCTCACTCATTACTCATCACTGTTTATTTGGCTGGCGCAAAGATGGAGGGAGTATCGTAGGTCACGCCGACAGTGACGCCGGTGTCGTGGGTGAAGCGGGTAAGTCCCTTGATACCGGCGAAATCAAAGCGCAGGCCGGAAGCGCGGACTTGCATTCCCAGGCGCGCTTCGGATTGCGATTCAGTGCCGAGCGGGCCATTACCGGGTCTCGTATTAGCGCGCCCGTTAACTTCGCCGGCGATGCTGAACTGTTTATTCAACCGGAAGATTCCGGCCGCTCCGTAGGTAAGCACGTCGTTCTGAGAAAACAACTGAGTGGGCGCCGTTAGAATTGCAATTCCGAGGTTTCCGAAAGTGTTGAAGCGTCCGGCACGACCAAACTTCTTACCAACCAGTATTGAACCGTAAGCGTTCGTCTGGTTCAGCCCAATGCCGCGCGCTTGATTAGAGTTTGGCAGTTGCACGCCAAAACGGAACCCGAGAGATGGTCCACGCCTGGTCTCACTCCGCAACTTAAACTTGGTCCAAAGAATAAAATCGCCCGCGTCATTTGTGGAATTCGCACCGGCAGCAACTGACAAGGGAATCGCTGAAGCACTTCGCGAATTAATACTCAGAAAATTCTGCGCCACACCCTCAATTTGAAATTCAACGTTCGGCGCAAACCCGATGTTGATGCCGATGACACCGACGCGCGTAAGGTCCCCCGTCAAACCGGAGGCGGGAAACTTGGCTCCCTGCAGAAAATCCAGTCCAGTTTCAATCCGCATCGTTCCCGGTGGAATGATGTCAACGTCTTCGGTGAGCAGCGGTCGTTGCTGCGCGCACGCGCCCAGGCTCAGGCCTAGCACAAACAATACTGCTACAGCGGCGCGAACGTATTGGCGGTTTGAGTGAAACATGCTTAATAAAGACTGCGTTGAGCCCTGATTGTAATGGCCGTCGCGTTGTAACGCAAACAGTTTAGTTTGCGGGCGTTTGGTTTGATCGAGCTGCTAATTACCTGGCCACAGCTGACAGCATACGTCGCTCGCGGCTACTTTATCACTTGGAAGGAATCGAAATACCTCCTGCCCCTCGCCGTCAGTGCATCAGTTTCCACAGACTTTGGGAAGATGAACTGCAGCACGTAAATACGCTTCTCCACTTCAAAGAATCTCGCGAAGACGAGGTAGTCGGTTGTTCCTCCGGCAGCTTTCGCCAGGACTTTTAGATCGCGACCGGGATAGCTTCCAAGGCTAATAGTTTTTTCAGTTAGCAAAGTGCCGTTAATGCGCTGCACCATACCGTCTCGCGCCGCGTCGGCTGAGAAGACCCTGCCCGGAATGGAATCAAAGTAGCCGGTCATGTAGGCGATGTCGCCGGGCTCGGTGACAGAAGCCAGGTACTGCGGAAATTTTTCTCCCGTTCCGGCAGTTGCCTCCTGCGTGCTGAGTTGCGGCTGGCCGGGTAGTGAAACAGTGTAACGGCCCTCGGTCGATGTGTATTTGATCCAATCCGTTGCGTTCTGCATGCCGAACGCCAGCGACGCGCTCACAAGCAGAAGCAAAATTACCACCGCGCCTGTTCTCATCGGGATTTACCTCAGAAAGTCTGCAAATTATTTGGCTGCAACAGCATTCAAGTTCGTTGCCGTCCAGCGGCGTCGATTCTAAAGCGCCATTCGATGGAGGGTCAACGAATATCTGCTTATGCTACTATCTCGACATTTCAAACCCGCGAGGTTCCCCCAAATGATGCGACCACGACGAGCGCTTCTGATTACGTTTTCGTTTCTCTTTCTACTACCACAGCCTTATTTTCAGGTTTCTGCTCAGCAGAAGACTATCGATGGGGCGGCCACAAAAACTTTAGCTATTGCCGGACTGCGCGAACGTGTAACTGTAAGGCAAGACGAACGTGGCATTCCCTACATTGAAGCAAAGAATGACGAGGATTTGTATTTCGCTCAGGGGTTTGTCACCGCAAGTGATCGGCTCTGGCAAATGGATCTGTTGCGGCGCAACGAGGGTGGAGAGTTAGCCGAGATTTTGGGCGCAGGGCCGAACAACTCTGTGCTCGAGCAAGACAAGCAACACCGCACGCTGGGGTTTGCGCAGGTCGTTGAAGCTGAAGTTGCGCAAGCTGCGCCGCATTCGCGAGCGCTGCTGGAGGCTTATTCCCGCGGCGTCAATGCTTATATCGCTTCACTCGACGCGAAGACCCTGCCGCCCGAGTTTCAAATACTTCAATATAAGCCGAGGCCCTGGACTCCCACCGACTCAATGCTAATAGTAAAACTTTTTTCTGAAGCACTTTCGGTAACGTGGCGTCTCGATATACTGCGTGAAGCCCTGGCCGGCTTGCCTGCGGAAAAACGTGCCTGGCTCATGCCCGAGATCTCGCCTATTGACGTAGTCGTAGTCGGCAAGGACTCCAGGAACGCTAAAACGGCGCGCACCGCAGCAGGCGAAACGGACGGATCCGGTTCTTATTCCAAAGAGACATTACTGGCGCTCGCGCGCAGCGAGGAACTTGCTGTCCAATCGCTGGAGCGCGTCGGTTTGTACGCCGAAGGATTAGCCGCCAGCAACAATTGGGTCGTCAGTGGAAAACACACGGCTACGGGCAAGCCACTACTCGCAAACGATCCACACCTCGCGCCCTCGGCGCCTTCGATCTGGTACATGGTCCATCTTGCGGCTCCGGGAGTGCGGGTAGCCGGCGTAACTACGCCGGGGCTTCCGGGTGTAATTATCGGGCACAACGATCGCGTCGCCTGGGGCTTCACCAATGTTGGCCCCGACGTGCAGGACCTCTATGTAGAGAAGTTTGATCCCGCGAATCCACGTCGTTACCTGACGCCCTCCGGCTGGCGTGAAGCTGAAATACGTCACGAAGAAATCAAAGTACGCAAAGGCTTTACCGACTCCGCAACTGACTCGGTGGCGTTGGATGTCACGGTTACGCGGCACGGGCCAATCGTTTTCGAAAAGGCTGGCAAGCGTTATGCCCTGCGGTGGACCGCCCTGGATCCAACCAGGAATAATCCAGACGCAACCTACCTGATGAATCGGGCTCGCAACTGGAAAGAATTTTCCACGGCGCTGAACTCTTTCTCCGCACCAACGCAAAATATTGTCTACGCGGATGTGGACGGACACATCGGCTATCACGCCGCCGGCGTTGTGCCGATTAGAAAATCAGGTGATGGCAGCGTGCCCTACGATGGTTCGACCGACGCGGGCGAATGGGTCAGTTATGTTCCGGTCGACAAACTGCCCAAGCTCTTCGATCCACCGTCAGGAATTATTGTTACTGCAAACCAACGCATAGTCGGCACTGACTATCCGTATTTTCTTACGCACTCGTGGGCGCAGCCCTACCGCGCCCGAAGAATTTTTGAGTTGCTGAACGAGAAACAGAATTTGACTGCGGACGACTTCCGCCGGATTCAAGGCGATGTCTATTCCATAGGTAACGTTTTGTTTGCCAGACAGACCGCAAAGACCCTGCGCGGACAGGCTACGGCCGGCGACGCGAAACTAAGCGCGATGCTTGACGCCTTCGCAGGATGGGACGGTCAGATCAATGCCCAGTCGCATGTCGCGCCAGTCGTGGCGCAAATGCGCTTCGCTTTCCGTTCCCGAATTTTGACTGCCACACTTGGCGACGATCTGGTCAAGTCGTATCAGTGGTCCAATTTTGATACGACGATTGATCGACTGATGACTGAACAGCCGAAAGAATGGCTGCCAAAGGAATTTAGTAGCTATGCGGAGTTATTGCTCGCGTCATACGAAGATGCGCGGAAGGTGCTTACAAAAAATCTCGGCGCCGACGAGTCGAAGTGGACGTGGGGTGAAATGGTAAAGGTCCGTTTTCCCCACGCATTGTCGGGCGTGCCGCTGATTGGTTTGCAGTTCGCAATTGCTCCGTTTCCGCAAAATGGGACGGGCGGATTGGCGGCAACGGTGAACGTTGGCGCACCAGTTTCCATGCGACTGATCGCCGACCCATCGGATTGGGACAAAACTCAGCACGGCATAACGCTCGGCGAGTCGGGCATACCGTCGAGTCCGCACTGGACCGATCAACTCGCAGACTGGCACGCGGTAACGCCTCGAGTGTTTCCGTTTACAGATGGGGCAGTCGCGAACGCGACGAAGGAGACAACTGTACTAATGCCCGGCAAGCAATAAACCAAGGCGCGTTTGCTGAGTGAATTGTAATGAATGTCGCTCCCAGCAGGATGTGGCGTGTTTTCTGTGCTGTCGAAATACCAGAGTCAGTACGACAACGCGTATTGCAGCATGTTGCGAGTTTGCGGGCAGCCGTACCTGACGCACATGCGAGTTGGAGCCGCGACCCGAATCTTCACCTCACGTTGAAATTCCTCGGCGAGATATCGCAAACATCCGTACAGAAGTTTTCCAACGCCGCTTCGAGAGCTGTCGTGGGCTGCGCGCCGTTCACAATTCTACTTGGGCAGACCGGCGCTTTCCCGAAGGACAGCTCACCGCGTGTCTTATGGATCGGCGTCAATGATGCGGTAGGAAAGCTTGCCAAACTGCATGCGCGACTCGAGGACGAATCGGTGAATGCTGGTTTTAAGAAGGAGGAGCGAGACTTTAACCCGCATCTCACGGTGGCTCGCCTGCGCCAGCCGCGTCACGCGCGCACACTCGTCTCCGCACACATGCAAATGGGATTTGAACCTGCGGAAATCACTGTCTCAGAGTTGTTAGTGATTCGTAGTGAACTCGGTAGTGAAGGTTCGAAGTATACGGTCATCTCGAGACACCCGTTGGAAGTGTCCGACAAACTTTAGGTACCTCTGATACCTGTTTGAAGCTTCCGAAAGTTTATCTAATGCCGAACTTTGTCGGACGGCAAGTTATCTTGGCAACTCTCGTGGTCTTGGTGTCGCCGGCGGATTTTGTTCACCACTCTTCTCGCCAGTCTGTGACAGCACTTCCTTAAGTGCTCCCACGCTCGACAACATTGCCGAAGTTTCCACCGGCATAAAAATAACTTTTGAGTTGTTTGTCCGGGTCATGTCCCGCAGGCTATCAATGTAGCGGGTAGTGATCAGGTATTGGCCCGGGTCGCCACCGGGGATTGCCTGAGCAATGCGGTTTATTGCTTCTGATTCCGCTTCGGCATTCCTGAGCCTGGCCTGGGCCGCGCCTTCAGCTTGCAGAATCGCCGCCTGCTTCTCGCCTTCGGCGCGGGTGACCGCCGCCTGCTTCTCGCCTTCGGCGCGCGTTATTGCCGCCTGCCGATCGCCCTCGGCCTGAAGCACGAGTGCCCGGCGATTGCGCTCCGCAGTCATTTGCTTTTCCATCGTGATGCGCACGTCTTCAGGAGGGTTGATGTTCTTCACGTCAACCCGCGTCACCTTCACACCCCACTTGTCGGTCGCCTCATCGAGAATGATCCGCAGCTTGGCGTTGATTTGATCTCGCTGTGACAGAGTGTGGTCGAGATCCATGTCGCCCATCACTGCGCGCATGCCGGTAATGGTTAACTGCACGATGCCGCCCACGAGATCGTTCATTTCGTAAACAGCTTTGACGGGATCTGTTATTTGCCAGTAGACAACCGAATCGACGTGTATCGTCACGTTATCGCGCGTGATAACTGGTTGGGGCGGCAGATCGATGTACTGCTCGCGCAAATCGATGGAAGTTATTCCGGGGCGAGTGTTGGTCCAGTAGACGGCGCGTGGTCTATCGAGAAAAGGAACCAGCAGATTGAGCCCGCTGTTCGCCACTTTATCGAAACGGCCTAACCGTTCTATCAGCATGACGCTTGCCTGCGGGACGATTCGAATGGTTTTCGCAGCAATGACCAGCAAAACGATTGCGAGAAAACCAAAAAGGAAAAAAGCGAGAATTGAAGTAAGGGGATCCATAGTCTAACTCCTCAATTGCGCCGACTTTCAAAGTCCATCAGAAACTTGGAGTGGAACTATATCGGATTTAATAAAGGATTTACAGAACCGCGAACGGATCGGCGTCCCCAGCCGGGCAGCCCGGCCGGGGTGGTGATAGCGATCGGATGCAATACTGTAGCGTTCGGGTCTGACCAATTGCGTAATAAGTGTTCTTTCAGTCAAGTTGCAGGCTAACATCCGCTTGCTGCCGCTCGCGGTTCCATAACCCCCCGCCTTCTAAAGATCAGTCGATATTGCCGGCGGCTGCCAACCTCCCAACGCCTCTTCGACAACTGCCGCCGCCGCCAAAACTATGTCCTCTCTGAATGGCGGCCCAACAATTTGCACTCCAATAGGCAATCCTTCGCTTGAACGAACCGCAGGGACCACAACCACGGGGAGGTCGTATACGTTGAAGGTTTGCGAATAACTGAAAGCGCGAAACGTGCTCACTGTACGCTCAGCAATTGTCAGCTTGTGCGTGTCATGTTGATAAGCAGGCGTAGCGCCTACCGGAGCAACGATCAAAGGCACATCTTTCATCCATTCAACCAAAGTGGCCCGCAAGCGATCGCGTTCCAACCAAAACTCAATGTAATCGTCGAGCGTCGCCGCAGGTATGTCATCGGCCGTCGCCAATCTCCACCGCACAAAGTCGCCACCTTCATCTTCGTGACCTGCGTAAACCTGTCTAAGCTGCACAACAGAGGCTCGCGAAAAAAGCTTGAGCCAAAGATCATGACCCCGATCGATTCCCGGCGGCCTGGTTTGTTGAATAACACATCCAGCATCCGCAAGAGCGCCCGCGACCGTTTTAACAGCACGATGAGTTTCTTCCGTCACCGGACAGACTCCATCGTCGGTATACCAGGCAACTCCGGAGCCTCTAATTAAGGAGCGACCGTCAAGGAACCTCGGTAGCGGGCCCGTCGCTGTCGCTTCTTCAGTCGCGAGAACGTCAAACAGCAAACCAAGATCGCTAACCCGGCGAGCCATTGGACCAAGCACCGCGCCAAGTGAATAAGGGCCCGTTGCGGGTGGAAACTGACCCTCGGCCGGCACCCGTCCCACCGTCGGTTTCAATCCGGCGATGCCGCAAAAGTGCGAAGGCATTCGAATTGAGCCCGCAAGGTCGCTACCGAGTCCCGCGGCAGACATGCCGCTCGCAATCGCCGCAGCCTCGCCACCACTCGATCCGCCGGGTGTTAGTGAAGCGCCGTAAGGATTATTCGTCCGGCCAAACACTGGATTGTCGGCCGTATAGTCCATCGCCATCTCTGCCGCATTCGTCTTTCCCAGAATGATCGCCCCCGCAGATTTGAGTCTGGCGACAGCGCGAGCGTCATGTTTCGGAATAAACCCGGCGCGCATTGCCGAGCCGCTGGTTGTTCTCAGTCCGGCCGTTTCAATCGTGTCTTTAATCGTTACCGGCACACCGTGAAGAGCGCCAAGCTCCTCCCCGCGCATGACTGCGGCTTCGGCCTCTCTTGCTTTCTCGACGGCGTCGGAAGCAATCGTGACGATCGCCTTCAGTTTTGGATTATGCAGCTCGATGCGATCAAGGTACGCCTGCAAAATTTCAACCGGCGAAACTTCTCGGTTGCGGATCAATTCAGCCAGACGGGTTATGGACGTCACACACAGGTCAGTCATTGTTTCGAAAGCGAGTGTTCGCTAAGTCGCGCAGTCTAAGACATATCGCCAAATATTCAGTTCAACGTTGACGCGTTTTGCTTTTCCGCTGGTTGCCAATATAATTTCCTTGCTCTGGAAAATCTCAATTACAACTTGCCTGAGTTTGGACCATTGGCTTGCGCGCTAAAGCGTAACGGCGAAGGAGCACCTTCTTGGCGATTCATTTGAGCAGGACGTTTGTTCTGCGCAAACTTCATCAGCTTTCCGGCATCGTCCCGCTCGGAATCTTTTTGTTGGAGCATTTCTACACCAACTCGAAGGCCCTGACCGGGCCGGCGGATTTCAATAATGCCGTTAGAGACCTGCAATCGCTTCCTTATATCCTATTCGTTGAGATTGGCGGAATCTTTATACCGCTCATCTATCACGCCGTCTATGGCATCGTGATTACGATGGAAGCGCGGCCGAATAACCTGGCCTACCCGTATCCGCGGAACTGGTTCTATCTGATCCAACGAATCACCGGCGTCATCCTGTTTGTCTTCATTACTTTTCATGTCTTGAATTTCAGGTTTGGATTGGTTCCGGGACTAAATACCATTTCTGTGGCTCACAGTCCCGACAAGGCTTTCGCTATCGTCTCGCGTGAGTTTTCGCTGGTGCCTATTTTCCTGGTCTACATGGTAGGCATTACCGCGACGGTGTGGCACCTGGCGAATGGCATTTGGTTGTTCATGGTTGACTGGGGAATCACCATCGGCGAGCGTGCGCAACGGTTGACCGGCTACGCTTGCATTGGTTTTGGCGTTGTCATGTTACTCGTCGGCATCAATGCGGCGGTGGCTTTCATACGCCCCGGCGGACTATTGGGAGGGATTCTTTAGCGAATGGCAAGTAACGGGAGCAAGATTGCGATCGTGGGTGGCGGGCTTGCCGGCCTTGCAGCCGCCATGCGGATCGCGGAAGCGGGACATGCGGTGGATCTTTTTTCCGTTGTTCCGGTGAAGCGTTCTCATTCGGTTTGCGCGCAGGGTGGCATCAATGGCGCAGTGAACACCAAAGGCGAAGGCGATTCAACCTGGGAACACTTTGACGACACGGTCTACGGTGGCGATTTTCTTGCGAATCAACCGCCAGCTAAAGCCATGTGCGACATGGCGCCCTCGATTATTTTTCTGTTCGACCGCATGGGCGTTCCCTTCTCGCGTACGAAAGAAGGGCTGCTTGATTTTCGTCGCTTCGGCGGAACAAAACACCACCGCACAGCTTTCGCCGGCGCCTCAACCGGTCAGCAGTTGCTCTACGCGCTGGACGAACAAGTGCGCCGCTACGAAACCTCCGGGAAGGTGCGCAAGTTTGAACACTGGGAAATGATGTCGCTGGTGCTTGACGAAGCGCAGGTCTGCCGCGGCCTGATAGCGATGAACTTGCAGACACTCGAACTGAAGGCTTTTGCAGCCGACGCCGTGATCATGGCGACCGGTGGTCCAGGCCTAATTTTTGGGAAGTCGACCAACTCGATGGTCTGTACCGGCAGTGCCGTTTCCACCTGCTACCAGCAAGGCGCGAAGTATGCCAACGGCGAATTCATTCAGGTGCACCCAACATCGATTCCCGGCGAAGATAAACTTCGTCTAATGTCGGAATCGGCCCGCGGCGAAGGGGGCCGTGTCTGGGTGCCGCGCAAACCAGACGACGCGCGGCTGCCGTCTTCGATACCTGAAAATGAACGCTGGTATTTCCTCGAGGAGAAGTTTCCGGCATATGGAAATCTGGTGCCGCGCGACATCGCTACGCGAGAGATTTTCCAGGTCTGCATCGAAGGTAAGGGTGTCGGGGGCCAGAATCAGGTCTATCTGGATCTGACGCACATCCCCGCCGAGATATTGGATCGAAAGCTGGGCGCGATTCTCGAAATCTACGAGATGTTTGTGGGCGATGATCCGCGTCACGTACCGATGCGCATCTTCCCCGGCGTCCACTACTCAATGGGCGGACTTTGGGTCGATTTCGATCAGCGCACGAATATTCCGGGTCTGCTTGCAGCCGGTGAATGCGACTACTCGATTCACGGCGCCAATCGTCTCGGCGCAAATTCGCTCGTGAGTTGTGTCTATGGCGGCTTTGTCGCGGCGCCGGCGGCAATCCAATACGCAACCAACGTGGAACGTAACGGCGCCGATGGGTCGCGCATTTATGATCAGGAGCTGAAGAAGCAACAAGAGATAAATGATGCGTTGATTAAGCAGAGCGGGAAGGAAAACCAGTACGTCCTCCATCAGGAGATGGGCAAGTGGATGACTGACAACGTCACTGTCGTTCGTTACAACGACAAGTTGAAAGAGACTGATAACAAGCTGCTCGAGCTGATGGATCGTTACAAACGTATCTCGATAAACGATTCCAATCTCTGGGCCACCATGGCGTTGCCGCATGCGCGACACCTGGACAACATGCTGGAGCTGGCGCGCGTGATCACGCTCGGCGCATTGAATCGTAACGAGTCGCGCGGCGCCCACTACAAGCCCGAGTTTCCCGGTCGCGATGATGAAAATTTTCTGAAGACCACGATTGCCGAGTATTCAGGCGAGGGCCCGGTTATTTCGTACGAACCAGTCGATATTTCGTTGCTTCCGCCACGAAAACGGGATTACAGCAAAGCGAAACAAGAGCCTAAACACGATCCGGCGGCGCCCAGACCCAGTGCGAATGTTTAGAGTAGAAACTGCAAAGGATTAAACCGCCACAGAGACACGGAGAAATGATTCAAGAAGGAAAAGCTCATGGTTGGGAAGGGCGGCTTGCCCTCGCCTGGATTGAGCGCCATTCAACGCGCGGGGTAAGGCAGGGTCCCCAGCGGGGCAGCCCCGCTGGAGTCTGTCGGAAAAATCAAGAATCGCAAAAAACGGGGAATCAAAAATCATTCGCCGCAACCGAAAAACTCGTTAGAGGGCAAATGCGGGTCAAGATTTTTTCAGCGAAATCTT
>DIYZ01000199.1 GCA_002427845.1 Chloracidobacterium sp. UBA6041
AGATGTGTATAAGAGACAGGTGCAAAAGCATCGTCCCAACTTATCTTCTCGTAGTGAGTGGCGCCCCGGCGGAGCAACATGGGGTTGGTTAGCCGTCCTTGTTTGCCGAGCCAATGATCAGATTTGTCAGCCAGGTCGACCAGGCTCCACTGCCGGAAAAATTCGGGCGTCACACGTTTAGTAGTTGCTTCATCAGCAACGTGCTTGGCGCCGTTTTCACAAAATTCGGCATGCGAGCGTTCCCCATCAGGCTCGGGCCAGGCACAACCCGGGCAGTCGAATCCGCCCTTTTGATTCAGCTTGAGTAGTGTGCGCACACCGCGCACTACGCCCATTTCGTTCCAGGCAGTTTTCGCGGTAGCAGTAATTGCAGGGATGCCGCCCGCCACTTTGCCTGGCGATTCAATTTGCACGAGCGAAGATTCTTCCGGCGATTGAGCGCTGGGCTGCGTTCTCGTTTTAGTTTGTTTCTCCCTGTCGATCATTCGGACTACTTGATCACTATTCGCTACTTCGAATCCTGAGTTCTTTATAACCGGTTTCCTTATCCTGCTCGCGCGAAAACCTCAGGCCACGCGCCTCTCCGATCACGATCTCAGCCGTAGTGTAAATCAGGCAGCCATTAACGAGATGGCCCCCAACTGTCTTGCCGCTGCTGTCTGCAATGGCTATATGAAGATGGACACCGTCCTGGCCCAGCGTTCCGACAAGCGAAACAATTTCAAACTTACCGGCGAATGTCGTCGGATCCTTCTGATCGGCGAGGCGAATAGTAGCGCTTCGCAAGCTTCCGACGGCGGTAAGGATAAACCCAGTGCGGATTTTTCGGCCTTTGACGAATTCCTCAATCTGTTGGCGAAGATCCTGTCCGGGACGCAGACGAAGAGCCAGAATTCTTAGTCTTTCACTTTCACCCCACGCATCCGACTGCGTGTCGGGCTTTGACGACGGGGCTGGCTCGTCCTTGACTGAGCGCGATTGCGCTAAAACCTTTCTGCCTACGAAACCGCATGAGGCTATAAGCAATGATGCCGGTAAAAGGAATCTTACTGCGAAACCCGTGGCTAGTCGGAACAACGTAGGCATCGAAACCCTCTCGATCTATTAGTGCGCACTTCATTCATTGCGATACTTCCGGACCTTGCCCGGCCGTCCCATTCACCACGCGGACAGGTTGGCCAATCGCGAGTCTGCCGCCCTGCAAAACGCGCGCGTAGAGGCGCGACCAGCCAGGATGCAGCTTTTGAGAGATTCGTTGATATTTGCCGTCGGCGAATGAGGCGGGAATTGTGTTGCAAGGCGACGTATAGCTGGTAACTTCCACCAGCACTTCATCACCCAACGCGAGCCGCACACCAGGATTCAACGACTCCCAGTCAAGGCCTGATATCGTCACGTTTTCGCCGACTGAGCCGGGAAAAATTGGATGCCCTTCCGCTTGCAGCTCCAGAATTCGCTCCAAAGAAAATAGACAGACAGCCCGTTCCGGTCCTCCATGAATATCCGGGAAGCGATGTTCGTCACCAACTAATCCCAGCTCGTTGACTAGCGCTTCGTGCGTGGCCAACTTCGGCACGCCACCGGGAGAGGTGTTCAGTTGAAATATTCGTCCGTTCATTTTTTGTAATCACCAGGTATCAAAGTTCAGAGTTCAACCTTTAGGTTGCTGATTGTCAAGCGGCAGGCTAAAGCTTGAACGCTAAACTGAACCTGAAGTCGCCAGCTTACAAAATTTGACTTGCCACCGCGTTTAGCTTAAAAGCTTCTTCTTCTCTGGAAATAAATCTGAAACGCTTCTGTCTGAGGAAAAACACGATGACTCGTCTGCTTTTTCGTTGCCTCATTGCGTGCCTAATGTCGCTTGCCTTTGCCGTCGCAGTTGATGCCCAGTTGAAACCGGGCCGCGATCCTAATCAACCAATCGACGAGGAATACACGAAGAAGATTCGCGAGTATACGACCGAAACCTTCTTTAATTCGCCCTTAACTGATTATTTGCCGGCCTCGCCGACCGTGCCCACACCCAAATCCGTGTTGGGCGACGTGGCCGGCGCGCCCGGGAAGTTGCCCTATTCGGAGGAAGTCTATCGCTACATGCGGATGCTGGAAAAGGCGAGTCCGCGCGTAAGAGTTTATTCAATCGGCACGACAGAAGAGGGCCGCGAGATGATTGCAGTGGCGGTTGCTTCGGAACAACTACTGGCGCGCCTCGATGAGAATCGCGCCCGCCTCGCGAAGCTCGCCGATCCGCGCACCATCAATCTCAACGATGACGAGGCTGACAAACTCGTCGCTGCTTCGTTTCCGATCTACTACATCACCGGCACGATCCATTCGACGGAGACAGGTGCGCCGACGGCTCTGATGGAACTCGCTTACCGTCTCGCGGTTGACGATAGTTCCTACATTAAGTCCATTCGCGAGAATGTCGTCACCTTGATCACGCCTGTCGTTGAAGTGGACGGACGCGATCGGATGGTAGACGTTTACAACTGGCACCTGGCCCACCCGAAAGACAACTGGCCGCCGCTGGTCTATTGGGGCCACTACGTTGCCCACGACAACAATCGCGATGCTATTGGCTTGTCGCTGAAGCTCACGCGCAACGTGCTCAACACGTTTACGGGCTGGAAGGCACAGGTGCTCCATGATCTGCACGAATCAGTTCCCTATCTCTACGACAACACGATCGGCGACGGACCTTATAACGCCTGGGTCGACCCGATTTTGACCGACGAGTGGCAGATAATTGGCTGGAACAATGTCTCGGAAATGACGAAGTTTGGCATGCCTGGCGTCTTCGCCCATGGAAACTTTGACACCTGGTCTCCCGGCTACTTAATGTTCATCGCGGCTACGCATAACGGCATCAGCCGTCTTTACGAAACTTTTGGCAACGATGGCGCTGACACGTTGGAGCGCACCGTTTCGCCGGACGAGTATTCACGCACCTGGTATCGCCAGAATCCGCCGCTGCCGAAAGCCAGATGGTCGCAGCGCAATAACAACAACTACGAAGAGACGGGTCTGCTAACTTCTCTCTATTACTTCAGCAACAACAGCAAACTCTTTCTCAAGAATTTCTATTTGAAGAGCAAACGTTCGGTTTTAAAACCGAAGAACGAAGGACCAGCCGCATACATTTTGCCGGGTGATGATCCTCGCCCGGGAAACCAGGCCGAGTTACTGCGCACGCTGCAAGCACAGGGTGTGGAGATCAGTCGCGCGACGGCGCCGTTTTCAGTAGTTGTGAAACGGAATAAGCCTGATCAGAGCGGCGGCCGGTCAGTGCCGCCTGCGTCACCCTCTCCGGTTGTAAGTCCATCACCGTCTCCCGCAAGCTCCCCTGACACTCAACGGCAGTTCCCGGCGGGTAGTTATATAGTTCGCATGGACCAACCCTACAGTCGTATTGCCGACGCGCTGCTCGATTATCAGTACTGGGCGCCCAACGATCCGCAAACTGAAGTCTACGACGATACCGCCTGGACCATGGGCGAGCTCGCTAATGTCGGGGTTTTTCGGATAGTTGATACGAAAGTTTTAGATGTCGCAATGGAACGCGTCAATGGCGAGGTGCGCGTGCCTGCCAATGTAATCGGATCGGGTTCGATCTATCTCATCAATCACAACGCCGACAATGTCTTGATGACGCTGCGTTACCGGCTGAAAGATACCAACGTTGAAGCAGCGGAAGAGCCCTTCGAAGCTGCGGGTCATCACTTTAATCGCGGCTCTTTCATCGTTCGGAAAGCGTCAGCGGATGAACTTAATCGCGTCGCCGGGGAGCTCGGCATACAGGTTTATGCCGTTGCGGAGCCGCCCGTGGTTAAGACTCACGCGATCAAGACCGCGCGCGTTGCGCTGATGCATACATGGCTAAACACGCAGGACGAAGGCTGGTGGCGCCTGGCGTTGGACCAGTTGCAGGTGCCGTACGCTTACATCAGCACGCAGGACGTTGCCCGGGATGACAAACTGAAGGACAAGTATGACGTGATCCTGTTCGCGCCTGTCGCTCGCGATCCCAGCGCGATTGTGAATGGCCTGCCGCTGTATGGAAATCCGCTGCCGTGGAAAACTACTTCGCTCACGCCAAACATTGGCAAGATTGATTCAACTGATGACATTCGGCCGGGGCTCGGCTGGTCAGGCCTGGCAAACCTGCAAAAGTTTGTGCGGCAGGGCGGAACATTTCTCACCGTAGACGACACCGCCAACTTCGCCGTGACGTATGGTTTTACGGCCGGAGTATCGATCGCGCGCGCCGGAAAGTTGAGAGCAGTCGGCGATATTCTCCGGATTAAGACGGTTGATACGGCGAGCCCGATTGCTTACGGCTATGGCGACTCGCTGGCGATGTACTGCTCGAATGGTCCGATTTTTAATCTCAGTAACTTTTTCAGCGGACGTGGCGGCGCCGCGCCGCGCTCATCACGAGTTACGGGTCGCGGTACACCTGATGATCCCGACACAGTGCAGGGCCGTGTGCCCGCCGAAATTCCTGAAGCGCCGAAGGCTGAGGTTTGGGAAGCGTTGCCGGCAACAGACGAACAGCGTCTCAATGCAGTTTCACTGATTCCTCCCGCTGAACGGCCGCGCGTAGTCTTACGTTATGCCGACATGAAAGATCTTTTTGTGTCGGGACTGCTGGATGGCGGCGACGAGATTGCGCAACATGCCGCCGTGATTGATGTGCCGTCAGGCCGCGGCCACGTGGTGCTGTTCTCCACTAATCCATTCTGGCGTGGCCAAACCAAGGGCAGCTACTTCCTCGTCTTCAACGCAATCCTGAATTTCGATAACTTGAATGCGGGCAGGAAACTGGGCGGGAAGTAAGCGTGGATTAGGTTCGCGGCTAGATTTACGCCGCTCGCGACAAAGCTCGTTCTATTTCATCCGGCAGATCGAGGAACATGAAGTACTTGGCTGGGTAGAGATAGTCTTCGCCCTCGTTATCTACCACCCGCACGTAGTTTGATTTTGCCGCGCTTTCGTCGGGCATTACTTGATAGATCATGCGAGGAGTGAGTAAGTCGGCATCGTCGCTCTGAATGCAGACTGCGAATTTCGCCGCTGGCTTGGCTGCCGACTAATGCGCGATTTCAACATGTTCCTTGCGGCCATCCTGACCTCAAGCTGATTATGGCTCAGTCACCTCAAGCGGACGATTGGAATTAGCACCGCATTTTGGCTGCTGGTCTCCATTCAATCGGTTGCTCAAATAGTCTGCGAAGCGCCACGAGCTAAGCACCTCAGCAAAGAGTCTGGCATCGCTGGTCGAAGAATACGGAACCGGGAGCTGTAGCGACCGGGTTACGCTGCGACGCATAAATGCTTGGTGCTTGTAAGGAGGTTCGTAGTCAACC
>DIYZ01000064.1 GCA_002427845.1 Chloracidobacterium sp. UBA6041
TACACAACTTTCGAGCTTAACTCTGGTTCGAGCTTGATTAATTACATCGATTTTCGCTGGATCAAATGGGGCCTTGATCGCGCCCTCCTCCAGCTTCTCGACCTCCAAACCAGAACCTTGGCCATCAGACGTCAGCTCTTCAAGGCTCGACCCTTCGGCTTCCGAATTTATTTCCGTGTTCTGTGACATCAGCTTCGCTGCCTTCCCTAAGCGCCTGTTAACAAATGGAGATCCATCCGATTTCTGAAGTGGCGAGGCGCAAACTGGGGATTGTGTTCGACTATCAAGCAATTTGCAAGAACCGCACAAACGACCAGAAATCTATCGTTATCGAATAACTTCCTCCATAGTCTCTACAGCACTTTTGACGTTTCGATAATATGTAGATACGGTGGCATAGCGTAGCCCAACGTTCCTCCCGTGGGCTATTTGATGTCGATTCGCAACTACACTGTCCAACGAGTCCTTTATCTCATTGACGATCCGGCTCTTGGTCTGAATCTGGTCAAGAAAGTCGCTCTCCCATGCCGGATTGAATCTTTGCAATATGCTGCCGATTTTACTTGCTTTGCAATTGGTTATTTCCTTAACCTCCCTCGAAACAAAATTTAGAATGACCGGCGCAGCATGTTTAGTTGTGTATTCTTCAAGCAAGATTCGCAGAGATTCTTCGATAAACCCTGAGACTAAAATGCACAAGTACTTTGACCATTCGGCCTGAGCCGCAGGGTCTGGAATAGTAGCGACGTTACCGAATAACGTATCGATCCTTTGACTGTGAGATAGGATAAAGCGATTCATTGCGTTTTCTCGTAAAGCTCTTCAACATACTCCGAACGCATAGTAAAGTTTTTCTTACTGGTCGTCGCCTGTCGAGACATTGACCAAAAATGCTCATCATTATTAAGCGATTCATAGAACCGCTTGAATCCTTCACATGCCATGCTATTGTTCAGCCTTCTCGACGCGAGAAGCATGACGGCATCGAATAAGACCTTATTAAATGACTTGTTATGTGCAAACACCTGCGGTCCGATGCAATCCTTTAAGAAGTTGAGAGTGTTCAAAAACACCTTTTCCATTTCGAGTCTTGGGATTAGATCAAGCCGTTGGTTCTTGAGCATAAAGTGGTTAAGGAAATCAACCAGGTTGCCTCTGTAGTCTGCGAAGTCAAAATGTAGAGCGAGGAATCTTAATATGAGTTCTTGTTCTTCAGCTCTAATGCCAGGCTTGCCAAAAAGTTCTCGCCAAGTTTCATCTTTCGACAACTCCTGGAGTAATTCGCTGAACCGCCCGTGATAGATCGCGTTCCGTACTTCCTGGGGCGGTTAGCGGGGAACCCGTTGTATTAAGCCTCTCGAATAGATGAAACATCCCAGCAGGATCATAGTTGTCGGATATGATAATGCAATGAATTATTGAGTTACCTAGCGCGCGACGTTCTGATGGAGGGAGATCGGAACAGGTCAATCCGTTGAGTGCGGGTGTAACGCCTTTCAACTTGAAGGGTTTTCCGTCAGGAAACTCCCCTACGTAAAAGTACTGCAAGGTCTTCAATCGCTGCTGTCCATCAATAACGAGGTATTGGTTAGAGAACTTATCTTTGGCCAGGAACAGGGCGGCCGTTGGGAGGCCGATTAGTAATGATTCGATAAATCGTGATGCTTCTAATTCTTTCCAGACATATTCCCGCTGAAATCCGGGAATGATGAAATCTCCCTCCTCCATTCTTTTGACCAATACATCGACGGGAAAGTCGGCACCATAGTAATCCACATTCAATTTGTAATTCTCAGACTCAGACTCAGACTCAAGAGGTTCGCCGTCCATATGTGTAGTATGCCTTCCGTCTAAGATGCTACCTTTGCTCTCGATTGTCCAATGGCTCTACCGCGACACCGAGCCTGTGCAGTTGAGAACTTGCTGGCCCCGTTTCCCCCGTCTGAAATGGCAACCATGCAGTGAGTTATGATGTGAGTCATCCGAGGATCAATGACGAACATCTTGTCAGACGAGTATCGGAATTACTCCCAGGTTTTTGGCTTCCCGCTGGACACTGAAAAGTCCATGTCTCTGCCTTGCCTCATTCCGAAAAACCATTTACAGGTCAAATGTGAAGGCGGTTTTTAGACAGAATCATCGCGAAACGTTGGCTTCGCAACCCACAACGAGCATTGTGAAAAGTCCGCGCATGACTTGGACATGCACGTTGACTTCGACTGCGGCAGGCTGCTACGCTAATTAGCGTAGTATTCAAGAACCAGAGAAGGGAAACGATGAAGACTTTCGGAAAGATAATTTCTGATAGACGGAAAGAACTGGGCTTGAGCCAAAAAGATGTGGCGGCTCGGATCAAAAAAGAGGACGGTCGGGCAATTTCAGCTCAGTATCTAAATGATATTGAGCATGATCGTCGCAACCCGCCTTCTGAGGTCTTGATTGAACAACTGGCCCACGAACTGAACTTTGAAAAAGACTTTCTCTGTATCGTGGCGGGAACAGTGCCGCACGACATTCAAGACCTTTTAATGAATGCTGGACAGCAAAAGGCAGAACAAGTTGTGAGAGTTTTCCGCCGAAAGATGAAATAGGATGAAGTGGGTGCCAGATCGAACAGGCCGTTTTGCGAAGCGGCCGCACTATGATCCTGCGGAAATAGATGCGGAGTGTGAGCGGATCATTCGGGACTTTCTGATGAAGAAGTACGGGAAAAGTGAGTTCCCGATAAGCACAAGTGATCTTGGGGTGTTGATTGAAAGCTGCGTTGAAGATCTTGACATGGGAGCAGACCTCGCCGAAGAGGAAGGGGATGTAGAAGGAGTAACAGAATTCACCCGAGGGAAACTGCCAACTGTAAAGATTTCACGCGCTCTTGTTGGCACTGCGAGCGTGGAAAACCGACTTCGCACAACACTCACGCATGAGTTCTCGCACGTCACGTTCCATCGTTTCATGTTTGAGGTCGAATCAAAGCCGCGCTCTCTATTCGACAATCAAGGCGTAGAGGTCCAGGAGATAGCGAAATGTAAGCGCGCCAATATACTCGGGGCGGCGGCGGCCGAATGGATGGAATGGCAAGCGGGATATGGATGCGGGGCGTTTCTCATGCCCATCAGATCGTTGATAGAGACCGTGCACGAGTTCCGGCAATTAGAGAATATTCCAGCCGGCGCTTTATCGCTGATCTCTGAAGAAGGGCAGGAACTACTCCAGAGGGTGGCGGGTGCGTTTCAGGTGTCCAGAGATGCCGCAAGAGTGCGGCTGCTTCAAGGGCGATTCCTTCAAGATGACGGAGGACACGAGTCAAAACACCTGTTCTAGTTGACTTTTTCTCTTTTTTATTAGAAACTACTCAAAACAGCGGATTTCAGAAACGGTTTCACTAATCCGCAATTCCTAAGGCGAGGTAAATCGGAATGTTTAGAACACCTGGCACAACGAGAAGCGGTTCGAGCTTTGACCTTGCGACAAATATACGGAGTGTGGGCTAAAGCGCAGATCGTGGTTGGATACGATGGAAATGTCATACGAAAGGATTCATGTGGCGCATGGATCAAGCGGGCGGAATATGGCTCGGTAACGCAGGCCGGTTACGGTTGGGAGGTTGATCACATCCGACCCGTCGCGCGTGATGGGTCTGATGACCTTGTTAATCTTCAACCGCTCCAATGGCAGAACAACCGACAGAAGAGCGACGGCTGGCCTAATTGGTCGTGTGCGATGTCGGCGGCAGCTTGAGAGAATTGTTAGGTTCAAATTCGCGAGCCGTTCCCGAGCGCAGTTATGGTGAGATGTTTTTGCTGGCAGAGTTGCCTTTTGCATTACAAGACTAACGAGGTGTCTGCTATGCCAGTAACATTAAATATGAGCGGTCGCGCCGCAACCTGAAAACAACACTCATATGATGCTCAACGACACACAGATTGGAGTTTTCGTTTCAAAAGTCCTGCACCTTGGGCCGGGTAAACGAAAGGAGTACATCGATCAGGTCAACAACCTAATTACTGAGTTGACGAAGAAGATTACGGGGGATTCCTCTTTCAAGGTGAAGGGTTTCAAAAAAACAGGCTCATTGATGAAGGGAACGGTGCTAAAGCCGAAGGGAGACTACGGGGTTGACGCTGACATTGCGGTGTTCCTCGATGTTTCTGAAGCGGAGAAGAGTGATGTCGAGGAACTTCACAGTATTATTCTGAAGCTCTTGAAAGCCGTTTATCCGACAAAGGTGTCCGAAGACTTCAAGATCCAGCCGCGAACGCTCGGTATCCACTTCAGAGTTTCCGGTCTTGATGTTGATTTGGTGCCCGTCATCCCCATCGCGAGCGAGCCAGGGTTCGGTTGGCAGCCTTCTTCGAAAAGCGGCGATCCGGTCAAAACATCGATTCAAGGACAACTAGATTTCATAAAGAACAGGAAAGACGCCGATCGCCGGTTCAGGACACTGGTGCGGCTTCTTAAAAAGTGGCGGAACGAACATGAACTCGACAGGCTTCGCTCGTTCACTATCGAGCTGATTGTTGCGCACCTCTATGACCGCGACGGAGCAATCGCGTCTCTTGAGTCTGGGCTGCAGCGATTCTTCATGTACGTTGCCCAAGATGGACTCAAAACGCCGATCACCTTTCCGGAGCTTGGAAGTATAACGTCCTTCCGAGACGACCCGGTCGTTATCCTCGACCCGGTAAACAAAGACAATAACGTCGCAGCGCGTCTAACTGACGACGAGCGGCGAGACATTGTGGTCGCCGCCAAGACAGCATGGGAGACCATTGAGACTGCGAGTTGGAAAGATGAGAAGGGCGCAACCCTGGACCGTTGGAAAGAAGTCATGGGGCGCTCCTTCACAATAGATGAGGACTAAGAAGTGAGTTCGATCGGAACACAAACAGCAACCTTCACCAACGCCGACATCCGAAAGGTCGTCGAAAACTTTGCCGCAGACTTTTCTATGATGTCGCAGGCAACCGGTCTGCGCACGCGAGAGAGCGTCGCGGAGGTTGTATACGATCTCCGAGTCTTCGCAGAATACGCGTACCTCGTGAGCGTGACGCTCATTCTCAGAGATAAGGATCGTAACAAGATTCTAGCTGCCCTTTACGAGGTCTCCGAGTCCGCGACTGGATGGGTGTCCGAGCAGCCTGGAGACAATCTTTGGCCGAGAACGCCCGGCGGATCCTTGTTTGTTTTGGCTACTATGAACAGCGGTTGGTGGAACAAGCCAAGCTCTGGTAAACAGGCATTCATCAACAACCAGTCATTACATGGAACCTGGGATTTGACCACTGAGGACAATTCGTTGAGCGGGCTTACCTCAAGGGCGGGGCAGAAATATGCCAGCCGTGGATACGGCTGGGAGCGCACGAACTACAGCAAATAGCACATGCGAGAAGGAAACTCAGCTCTATTCGAATTGGAAGTCCCGCTTCCTGACACTCTTTTAACGGCGCAGGCTCAGAGGCTCGTCGGGTTTAGGGCGCGTTACGAGCGAATGCACCAAAATTTGCGGCTACTCATCGACAAGGATGGTCTTGAGGCGTGGAGCAAGAAGTATTATCGAAGGCATATCGCTCTGATCGACTCTCTGCTGGATCGTTATCCGTTGGTTGTATTTCACGGGGATGTCGGAACCGGGAAGACCGCGACGGCGGAGGCTGCGGCGAATGCGCTCGCAGAGGAGCTTGGGAAAGACGCGATGCTCTTCAAGCTCAGCACTCAGGTGCGCGGGAGCGGCAATGTCGGAGAGATGAGCACGCTCATCAACCAAGCGTTCGAGATTGTCGGTAAAGTGGCTGGGAAGGCGAAGCTCTCATTTCTCATCATAGATGAGGCTGATTCACTAGCGGCGAGTCGATCCGGCAATCAAAGTCACCACGAGGATAAAGTAGCTGTAAATACTCTTATTCAAAAGATCGACGATGTCAGGCGTTTTAGCGGTCGGGTGCTTGTCATCCTTTGCACCAACCGTTTCGATGCACTCGACGCCGCGATCCTCCGGCGAGTCGCCTACGACGAGGAGTTTTGTCGTCCAGACGATGCTGAGAGACGAGAACTCTTCAATCTCGATTGCGAAGGCTTGGGTCTTACTGCATCGGTCATCGATGAGTTGGTAGAACTCACTGGCCCCCAAGGACCGCACAAACTCGGCTTCACGTTCTCTGATATCAGGACCAGGCTTCTGCCGGAGGCGCTTGCGCACGCTTATCCCTCTCGGAAGATTGACCACGGCGATTTGATCAAAGCGGTGTCCAGGGTTACGCCGTCACCTTCAGTTGAGACAACGGAACCACGAAAATGAATCTGCGAGGGCGTCGAATTCATATCGTAGGGAGCGCTGATCCCGAATCAGACGAAAACAAGCTCTCATACGTCCATTCCTTGGTGTCTGAACTGACTATCGCTCTAGCGTTGGAGGGTGCCACATTCGTTATCCCTTTTGGAAAAGAACCGCTGCTAAAGGAACGGACTGATGGCCCTTCGATTATTTTCGATTGGACGGTAGCCGAAGCTGCCTTCCGCGTGTTAAACGATGGGCGCGCGCTTCCTTCGGGACCGAATGGTAGGCTCGTTGCAACACTCGCGACCAGCAAGACGGATAGCCAAATCCCTGCGAAGCTTCGCCCGATTTATGACGATCTGCGTGATAATGCCGCCGTGAGTATGGAATTCCTTGATCCTGGCTGGAGCGCCGGTGCGGTTCGCCGGGCGCGACTCGCTCAACTGGGAGACATTTTGATAGGTGTGAGTGGGGGCCAAGGCGTTGAACATCTCGCGATCGAGTATTCCTCAAAGGGCAAACCCGTCGTTCCCCTCGACATCCAGATCGGTGCGTCAGAGCGAGACGGCTCCGGTGGTGCGTCTCGCCTGTTTGATCGAGCCCTTGCGCAGCCTAACGATTTCTTCAGAGTTGCTGACAGTGAATCTCCTTCGGAATTGCTTGAACGTACACGGACGCGAAACGGGGAAACACCGGTGGGTGAAGTCGTTGCTGCGATAATGAACCTGTTGCATGCGCTGACTCCTCCGCGCGTTTTCTATGTGCGTCTGTTGAATGATACTGTTCCTGAATATGCATCCGTAGAGGGTTTCTTCCGAAACACTGTTGACGATCTCGTCAAGGAGTTGGGCTACGAGTCTCTTCAAATGGGTATTGGTAAAAACGAGTTTGCTTGGATGAACCAAGCGATCTTCGACTCCCTCCATCATAGCTCAGTGGTCCTGGTTGATCTGACTGGACTTCGTCCGAATTGCTTTATGGAACTGGGTTACGCGCTAGGCAACAAGCAAAGAGTGATCGTCACGGCTCGTGACGACACCCGAATTTCGTTCGACGCCTTCGCCCTTGAGGCGTTTCAGTGGAACTTATCAGAAGACAGCGCCAAAAGAATTGATCGATTCCGCACTCACTGGGAAAGAAACATCAACATGCCCACTCTCGTCCGCCCAAAGGAGGCCAAATGAAGCCTGAGCGGTACTTCTCGGTTGATATCGAGTCTGCGGGGCCGATACCAGGTAAATACAGCATGCTCGCTCTTGGTGCCTGCGTTGTGGGCAATCCTGAGGAAACCTTCTACGTTGAACTCAAGCCTATCTCAAGAGAATTCATACCAGAGGCGCTCAAGGTCTCCGGGTTTGATCTTGATCGCCTGGAGCAGGATGGCGAACCGCCTGCGGAAGCTATGAAGGCTTTCAGAAGATGGGTTGAGACAGCGGCAGCAGATCACAAGGCAGTGTTCGTTGGATTCAACGCTTGTTACGACTGGCAGTTCGTGAATTGGTATTTCGAGTCATTTGCTGGCGGCAATCCGTTCGGCTTCGCTGGGCTCGACATCAAATCATATTTTATGGGGTTCAGCGGTCGACTTTGGTCGGAGACGACATCGAGCCAACTCCCGCAGGAATTTCAACCCGAGACACCACAGACTCACAACGCACTCGATGACGCACGCGCGCAAGCATCAATTTTCGAAAAGCTGCTCCTTGCGGGACGAATCAAACGCAGCTAGAGTACGCCTCGTCGAAACGGCCCCGGCTTTCTATTCGGCTCGTTGTGCGATTGGCGGTTGCGTTTGCTTGAAGATACGTTCCTGCCAGCCGCTGCGGATGATTTCTGAGATAGGCGCGAACGGGTTGGGATAAGTAATTCCATCGACTTGCATCGACTCGAAGTAGCGTTGCCCTACGGCCGTGTTTTCAGTATCGGGGATGCGGATCAGCATCGCTGGGCCGTCCGAGCGACTGCTGGGCACAGAGACTACTTCTACGCTCAGATCAATCGGTGAATAACGCACGTGAAGCGTTCCGTAGGCGCTTCGCAAGACTCCTGATTGGTTTGTGAGCCATTCGGTGGGTACAAGTTGTCGGCGTGCGATCTCAACCGTGATTTCGTCGGCGTTGTGAGCAGGCCGGCCGGCCAGAGCAGACTCGGCGACGTATGTGCTCGCTGCGATTGCCACGGCGGTCACGTCACGTAGTCGTTCTGCTGTGCGAGGCACTTCACTGTCAGGCCAATGGTATGCGGGCGGGTCGCGGCTAGAGACAGGATCGTTTCTCGCATCGCCTATCGAAACCTGAGCGTCAACAGTTGCCATGCGACCGCTCGCTTGTCTGTGCCGTATTACCAGAGACAAGATAAGCACAAGAACCGCGACGGCAATCACACAAATCACCGGCCAGATGTTTCCTCGTTCCCTCATGCCGCCTCTCGCAGACGAACTGCCGCTTCACTAAAGATGTTGTGAATCATTTGTTCTGCTACCGTATCGGGCGTGTGAGCCGCCCTTTCCAGTCGTGGCAGTCCGAGTTCAAGATTCGTGAGGTCGTCAGCTCCTCGCGCGATAAAGCCTAAATGGTCGTCAATTACTTCCGCAGTTACGACTTGGATCTGCTCGGTGATGAGAGCTTTGAGAAAGGCAATGGACTCACGCAGTCCTGGCTTGTCTCGAACCGTTGGCATCATCACGCGGATGTACCTGACGACTTTAACAACCTGAGTTAAGAGACTAGCCGGCGCGGATGGCACACGCGAGTGAAGAATGCGAGCTTCTTCGAGATCGGTAGGCAGTCTAACTTTCGTGTAAATGCAACGTGACCTCAGCGGCGCGTGGACAACGTGCTGGTTGTTTGAGGTCAAGATCACGATTGGCTTATCGTCGCTCTTGCCGACTCCTATATGTCCATGGTGTTCAGAAAGGCGTGGAATAGATGCATGACCATCCGTGAACAACTGATAGAAGAATGCCTGGCAGACCTGCGGTAGCTTTTCAAACTCGTCCAGCTTAACGATTGGCACAATGCCAGTGGTCGCGAGGTAGTCATAGGCCTTTAGGACTTCGCCCAGGGTTAGAAAGTCCTTGCGCCACTGTTGTTGTCTGGCTTCTTCGAGACTGAGTTCCTTACTCGAGACGGCTTGGAGCACGAAATTGTTTTGTCCTTGCTCATCCCACTCGAAAAGAATGTCGTTGAGTTTGAGACCGTCCATCCCCTGCAGCTCGAAATAAGGCCGATTGCAAGCGTAAGCGAGGGCATCGACCATCTCCGTCTTCCCGCCGCCGCGCTCGCCTTCAGCGAGCAGCGGCATCCCCGACTTCAAAGACTGGCAGAGATCCTTGAGGGGTCTTAACTGAAAAATGTAGCCGGATTCGCGGGCCACGAGATCGGCAAGCGCATCACGCCCATGATCGCTGACGAAATGGCGCGGATCGATTACTTGTCGATCGGAATCGGATGGGATCATTTCTTTTCATTTCCAGCAGCGAGTGTTCTGAGCGTGATGGTCTTTTGCTCGTCCGTCATCAAAGGTATTGCAGCACTGATCTCTTCCCGAGTGCCGAACAGCAACAGTTCCATGAGTTCGCGATCGGTAAGTGAAAGATTCGTGTGCGCAAGCTCATCTTCTCCTGGCGCATCAATGGCAGGACGGTCCTTGGGCAAGTCAGCAACCATGACATAAGCGGAACGCCCGGCTTCAACTTTCACGAACGCGCGCTTATCGCCACTTGCGCCGCCGACTAATCGGCTCGCTTCGTCTGTTAACGGGTTGATGATCCGGCTGCCAGTGCCGTCGACTACGACCGTTCGCTGTCCGCCGAAACCGGTAGCAAACATTCCGGCGGCTTGCATACCGCTCGAAGCGATCTTACTGAGCGCGCGTTTGAGACCGCCACTATCTGCAACGACGCGTTTGCCTTGAATACCTGAACCGCCGTCACTGCCAAGAACTTCACCTGACATCTTGACTAACCTATTGTCTCGGTCGAGATACCCGATCACATTGACAAAGGCCCGGTCATACTCGCTGCCACTCGCGCGGCCAATTAGAACCGTGCCTTTAAGGAGAGACCATCCTGCGCCTTTCATGTCCCTGACCAGTTCTAGCCGTGCATAAGAGTTGTTGCGAAGTGTGAAGATTGCGCCTTGAGTTCGCACTGGCAGCATCGTGCCAAAGGGCGGCAACACTGCCGGGCTCACGACTGGCTTAGGCGTGGCTTTAGTGTCAACACGCGATGGAGGTCGATTGATCGCGAGTGTGGCTGGCCGTTTCGGCGGCGAATCATCGACATAGATTGTTTGAGTCGTGTTTGCCCGAGATTGCGCTAATTCTTGAGCCGCAGAGTTAGTTCCGCTGTTCGGCTGGTCACGCGTTGCGCCAGTATCCGACGCAGAGCCAGTTCTCGCGTTTGTCGATCCATTATCGCTCGCCGCAGGCGGGTTGACCGTTCCGCTGAGATTTGGCAGGGCCAAGGGCACAGATCCAGTGAAGTTCGGTTGCGAGAGCGTTGGTGTCGCGGACGGTGTGCTCGTATTGCCGGGGGTAACACTGTCGGAACCGAGCGCTTGTCGCGTGAGGTTAACAGCCTCGGTGCTCAAGCTATTCTCGGAAGACTTCGAGTCGCCCCGAGCTTTTGCGTTTTGCCCATCACGGCGAGTATCGGCTTGCACTTTGACGTTCACGCGATTGACCCTAAGCAGTTGATGCAGGGCCAAGCCGCCGCCTACGAGCAAGACGAATATGAAGCAGAAAATTATCAGCTTCCGCTTTCTGCTGTTTTTCTTTGCCGTGTCGATCTGCTTGGGTGGCGCGAGCAGAGGATTGCTTGGATCGTAGAAGGCGCTGGCTGATTGTTGATCGTCCTCGACGACATCAATAACCGCAGCTCGATGGTTATTACCGTTTCCAGGAAAGGTATTTGTTTGACTCATGCTTTACTCCTCTAACGCCCGCCAATGGCGAGCTTGATTGAAGCCGGCTCATCGGCGGCGTTGGTTTGGGCGACGACTATTTTCAGGCGCTGGTGGGCATCAAGTACTGGAGAAGAGTAAGCAATGACAAAGTACACCGTCGTGCCGGGAGCTATGGCACCAGAGGTATTGCTTGTTTCTGTCCGTGTGTTTGAGATTGACTTAACGTTGAGCGTAGCGCCCTTTTCATCAACCGTCTCGATGAAAAGGTCAGGGCTGTCCGCAACAAGTCTCAGAGAATCGCCTGTAGTATTTTTGACGGCTACTGTTACCACGTTGAATGGTTTCCCCGAGTCATGGTCTTGAAGAAGTGAAAGCTTCAGTCCATGCATTGAGTGAGTCCAATTCTTGAACTGCTTTGGCCGTTTGGTCGCTTGGTCCAAGGCATTGTGCAGGGAAGCGACTACCTCGGAATTGTTTTCAGAGTTAGGAGATGTGCTAACAACCGAATTGCCGAGCGCGGAAGAGTTAAGACGACTCTCCTCTACTTCTTTCGCCTTAGTTTCAGCGGGAGGCGATGACTCTGCCCGCTGAGGGGGCGTTCTCTCTTCCGGCTTATCGCCCTTGGGCTTTTCAACGTCAGTGGATGTTGGTGCGGCGGTGGACTGCGCAATCGTCTTCTCACCTCCTTGTTCTTTGTCATCAAGATTGACTGGCAGTCCTGCCGCGCGCCGTCGCGCCACTACTTCATCGCGGTTGTAATTCAGGACACAGCGATGAACGTTTTGCGCGAGGTCTTCTACCGGATAGAACAAGAACGTGACGACCAGGCCGCTCCGCATCTGAGCGGTAACCGTGGCTGCGGGGCTACGGGCCTTGACGTTATGTCGTGGCGGCACAAACTGCGAACCGGGCCGCACCACTATGGCGCGCTTGTTTCGTTCCAGCGCCTTTTGATCGACGGTTGCCATTTCTGGATCGCCGGGAATGATGTAGCGAGGACCATCGTTAGCAGGTAACTCGATTAGAATGCTCCCGTGTTGAGCCATCGCTAACCTGACCACGGTTTCGTCTTTTGTTACATCCACTTTGGCTTCGCCGACATAGAAGTCGGACGAAGTCTGCGGTGGCGAGTTCGGCGTTGCCAATGTCGCTGGTCTTGGGACACGGCGTGTGTGCGAGGGTGGTGTTACTTGTTTTGTCGGTGTCGCGGTCGGTTGTTGCGCCGCCAACAGAGTCGAAGCGAACAAGAGCACTAGGAAAGAGTTGATTGTCTTCATGGTTCTGTCCTTAGCCTTGAGTTGAAGTGACAGGAGTTTCCGCCTCGTTCGAGCTGAGTTCCTTGTAGTCGATTGCGTTGATGCGGAAGCCGGATCGAAGATTTCTATCAAGGCGGAACGTTCCGTCTTCCGGCGCATCAGGCAAAAGGTCAACCGTCAGAAGTATGTGCTTCGTCAAATGCTTACTTTCGTTTTTCACAACCATGTCAATCTCTTGCGTACCGTAGACCTTCACCGTCAGCGGTTTGCCGGGGGCATGCTCCAGGTATTCGGGTTTCCAGATAGCGTTCCATTGCTGCTCACGCTGGGTTTGAAGAATCTTCTGCTCGGTTAGGTATTGCGCGAACTTCTTGGCTTGACCCGGAACCATTAGTCTCAGGGCCGCTTCGATGTCTTTAGATCGAGACCGCTGGTCCACGCGGTACAGATAATCAAGGTAGGCCTTGACGACATAGTCCATGTCAGCGATTTGGAGCTTGTCCTTCTCCAGCTTGACTGCTTCGGTCGCCCCAAGCTCTTTGTCATTGATCATTACCGTTCGACCGGATGACATATCGACCACGATGCGGTCGGGGCGTTGAATAGACTTGTAAACCACCCCGACGACTGCGATGGCAGCGATGACTAACGTGAGAATGATGAGCCAGGATTGTCGGCGTATCGTCCGCACGTCAGCCGGGTCGCGATAGCAAATCACCGGCGACATCAGTTGAGTTTCGGCAAGGTCATGTGTGTTCTCTCCTGATAGTTCGAGAGTGTCTGCTCTCGTTACTGATGTCGTGATTGGTAGGTCCATCGCCTCAGTGCTCATGATGTCTCCTTTGTTGGTCGGCGGTGATTTGAATTCTCGGTAGTAGCGAGTTGCTGATAACGGCTCCAAAGCACCACACCTACAACGTGTGTAAAACGAAGGTACAAATCGACAAAACCGGTTCTATGGTGATCTGTTCAAGCATTACGCTTCTCAACGTCTCTCGTGCCACGACGCGCCTCTTACAAGCGACATACCACCATGAATAATTAAGGGCTGGCGCATCCTAATCACCGGTGCCTGTTGTAAAAACCAACGAGCGTATGTAAAACCCGACAAGTCTTATGGGACCTCAATGAAGAAAGCGTTCGTATCGGAATTGTGGCGGAGCCGCTGTGCTTCGTTATCACTGGATAAATCAAAGCTGAAATCACGAGTCGTGGAACCGCGTGCTTTTGTGTTTGTGAGCACAGGCAATAGCGGAGGCTTCAGGATCTGTGCCGGGCGCTCTGAGAAAAGCGCAATGGCGGAATTCACGTATTCTTGTGTCTCACGGTAAGGAGGTAAGCCTCCGGTAACAACTCCGCGCGGATTGATGACCTTGCCGCTTGTGAGCCGCAGCGGTCTTCCTGTCAGAAACGATTCAACAGTTCCTTCGCCAGCGTTGTAAGCGGCCAGCGCAAGATCTAACCGTCCATTAAATCTGACCAACAAATCGCGCAGATAATGCGCGGCTGCATCGATTGCTGCCCTGGCATCGTGCGGATCTCGGAGTCCGTAGCGGCGTGCTGTATCCGGCATGAATTGCATGGGGCCGCGCGCGCCTTTCGGACTTATGGCGTCCAGTCGATAACGCGATTCGACAAAACACACCGTTCTTAGAATGCGAGGGTCAAGGCCGTAACGTTTTGCTGAGTCAAGGATCAGCGGCTCCAGTTGTCGCGATCTCTCTTGGAGAGATGGCCCAGGTTCTCGCCGAACCTGGGCCATTATGCTGGCGGTCAACAGAAGCAGAATTGAAATTGATTGGACCAGTTTGTGATGCACAGTGGGGCGCACCTGAGCAAGACATGGGCCAGCTTCGTGGCACGCCAATTGAAAAGGCGAAGCGTGAACGTCAGTTATTCGTTGACGTGAAGGAACGGACGAGTGAGGAATCAATAGTTACGGATCAATTGAGGGGGGCGTAAGCGATGAACAACTTCGTAGAATTACTAAATGTTCCAGGGGTCGAAAACTCGCGCGTCGCGCGAGTTGGGCGCAAGCTCATCTTGACGGGCTTCGGTCTGAAAGCTCTGCACAGTGCCGTTGCCATCGCGTTGATGATGGTGCTGGGAGTGGTATCCGCGTCTGCGCAGACTCCGACAGGTTCGTTCTTCAACGGCAATAGCTCGCAGCTCGGAAACAGTTTCCGCTCTGTGACCTTCTTTCTGGCTGCCGCGATGATCATTGCCGGGATCATCTTCATTGCCATCGGAATCGTCACATCAGGACTGCGCGAATCGCTCTCGACATGGAAATTCATTACCGGAGCTGGCTGCTTCGCCTTTGGCGGTGTGTGCGCGGCGATCTATGCCTTCAGCCAAGGCGATACGGTTCCGCTGGACAACCAGTTCTAGCTCTACCTGCCAGAGCAGGGAATTGGAAAACAGATGACTCTTCTCTTGGAGACATCGCGATGCGCGTACGTCCTATCCGACCAAACATCTACTTACCCGTAGTGCGGTTCGGCGTTGCCGATAGTGATTGGTTTTCTGTGCTGCTGATCTCCTGCGCAGGCTATCTGGCTCCCGTCCCGTTGGGCCTTACCGTCCTTTACGTGCCGCTGCAAATGTGGACGTGGTTGCTCGCCACTGCCGGGAGCATCGGCTTCTTCAATTACGTTCGCATCGGTCGCAGACCCAACTGGCTCAGCCACAAGCTGAAGGGACTTTTGTTACATCATCGTCAGTACCGCGCTATTCCAAACGGAAAGAAACGCTCTTTCGACCGCGCTTGGCTCATTGATGCCGAAACGGGCCATGCGTTGACCGACTCTTACTGCGCTCCGCCAATGGGCGGCGCTCAAACTGCGCTTTTGCTTGAACACAACAATCGTCTTCAGGAGGCCTGCGAAGAAAGATGGAACGCGCTCTTACTTACGACCGACTAGAAACCGATGAAGCGTCTCTTCATCGCGACACCACGGCGCTTAGACGGCCTGTGGGTAGAAGGCGAGATTCATCCATTGTCGGGATCTATAACGACGCTCTACGCCATAAGGATGGGGCACTTACAGCGGCCTATCGCCTAGAAACGCCCGCCACCATGTTTGCGAACGACATGCTTGTCGATATTCGTTACGACGATCTTGCAAGGATGCTCGCTTTTGAGAAGCCTGCGGGCACGTTGGTTCAGTTCAGATACTCAACTATTCCTGATCTTGGGCAGGCTATTACCGGCGTCATCGATTCGCGTGCGCCGGAAGGAACACACACGTTAGCCTCTTTGCTTCAATCGTCGAATCTCGATTACCTACGGGGAGTGGCTAACAGCCTTCCTTATCGTCGCAGCGTGCTCACGATGTGGGTGAGAGTTCCACCGAAGCGACGCGGCAATTCCACAATGAGCGCGCTCGCGGACTTCAGACACGCGTTGAGAGATGAGGCGAAGATACGCGGGGTCCTCAGCGCGTTGCGAAGCCTACCTGATATCTATTCTCGGACCGCAGACGACTCAGTGGTGAGACGGACTTTAGAAGATGAACGGCGCGCTTATGGCCATGCGAACCGCGTGTGGCGGCAGATAGAGAATTCGTCTCCGCTCACGCTACGTCGTTTTACCCGCAAAGAGATATGGGAAGCGGTGTTCTTCGGCCACTGTCAAAACGCAGGCTCATTTCCTGTCTTACCGGAAAGACCAGGAAGAGATCTGCGGGATTATCTGTGCGGCGAGACAATCGAAGGCGAGCTGAACTACCGAATGCACGGCGACTATCCGGTAGCGATAGTGTCGATGTTTACGCCGCCCAACGAGTTTGTAAGCGCTGATGCGCTTCGTGGCTTAATCGGACGCAGAGATTTCAATAGCAGACATACGCTAGTCACTGAATACCTGTTCCCTGAACAACGCAAGGAAACAAAGCGTCTTGATCGACGCATCAAGCAGGTGAAACGCACCTTCACGAAGAGGGACAATCCCGAAGGCGCGGCGGCGCTAAGAAGCTTGCGTTCTGTGCGCGAAGGAGTGGCGGGAGCACGTGAGGCGCTCTTGCCGACACGCTTCTATGTGATCCTTTATGGTGAGCGCGCCACAAACTTCTCAGAGCTGCAACGATCAGTAGACGCTCTTGACGAGCAATGCGAAAGAACGGTCTCTGCCATTCGACAAATTCCGGGGGCCAATGCCGAACGCGAAGAGCCTGAGGCATTGCGAGCACTTTACTCGTCAGCAATCGTCGGAGAATTGAGTCCCAAGCTTACAGGGCGCGAGTTAACTGAGATTTCGAATTCGGTCGTCGCGCTAACGCCGACTGAAGACTCCTGGCTGGGGGCGGCAAGGCCGCATACATTACTTTCAACTGTTACAGGCAGGTTGGTTGGCATCGACCTGTTCGACCGCAATCAGATTCCTTCTCCACTCATTCAGATCATTGCAGCGCCGCGAGGCGGCAAATCAATTCTGATGGCGCAGTTCGCTTGCGACATATTGGCAAGCATGCGCGAGGCGAGCGTCAATGCTGTCGATATTGGCGAAACGTTGCTGCCGTTGGTAACTGTGCTCGGCGGTCGTTACATCCGCCCGCAGCCGGATGAAGTCCGCGCCATCAACATCTGGTCTTATCCCGAACTCAGGGATGGTGAGATGCCGGACGACGTGCAGAAAGCGCTGGTTGTCGGTGACCTGAAGATGCTGGCCCGAGTGAAGGACGATGACAAGACAGCGGAGGACGTTATCAGCGCAGTTGTCTCTCAGGTCTATGAGAACATTGTTTCTCAAAATGGACCCGGTCGCCCCTTGTTCGAGCCTGTGCTCTCTCACTTCGTAGCCCAGCTCAAGACTTATCCTTTCGATTCCGAAATGGTCAGAGAACGGCGCGAGACACTCGTGCTGGGTCTCAGCAATTACATCGGTCACCCGTGGCTGGATGCGCCAACGCATCCAGACTACGAGGCGAAGTCGCCCTTCGACGTATTCGAGCTAGGATCGCTCAAGGACTTTCCGAACGACATAAAGCTATCGCTCGCTTATCGCATTGCGGCATATGTCGCCCGCTGCATCGGGCGGCGGCGCGCTGATGGCACTCGTGCCCCAACTGCCAATCTGTTCGATGAGATGTGGGAAATCAAAGAAGAGTATCCATTCATCTTCAAGGTACTTCAGCACGCTGGCCGCAAGGGACCGAAGGAAAACTCGATTACGATTCTTGCAACACATGCCTTCGAAGATATCGAGGATGTCGCCTCACTCTCGAAAACGGGTAATGTCATTTTCGTCGGCAAGCAACTCGGCGACTACTCGAAGATCATCGCTCATGCAAAGTTGTCAGAGAACGGCGCGGCGGCTATTGCGCACATCAAGACCGCGCCCGGAAGGTTCTCTCAATTTGTAATGGTGATAGGCAGCGGGCCTGACCAGGTGGTCGAGGTCGTTCAGCATGAACTCAGTCCGTTGATGCTGTGGACGCTTACAACTAACGCTGATGAGAGGAACGCGCGGAGTCTTGTTAGCGCCTACCGTCCAGAGTGGGCTGATATGCAGGTCCATGCGTGGTTGGCGGAACGTTATCCGCGCGGCTTGACCGCCGTGGGTCTGCGAGAAATCGACGAATCACTATTTGAAGTCGCCGCCTGAAATACCAGAGTTACTGAAAGGAACGAATCCATGAAGAACGCTCTCAAGCGGATATTGCTCGGCATTTTGCTCGGCGCGATTCTAGCGCCCGCTACCACCCAAGCGCAGTTTACCGTCTTCGACCCCGCGCAGTACTCGCTGCAGATTGAGCGGCAAATTGAAGAGGCCAACCGTTGGCTAGAACGGATCAATCAGTACACAAATGAGATCAACAAGATGGTTGAGCAAATCACCACTATGAAGGGTGTACTGACTCAAGCCGAGAAGCTGGTCCTGCACAATGCAAATCTGACGCGCACGATGGCGCAGATCGGTCAAACCGTGCGCGACGTTTTCGCGCTGAAAAGGGCAATGGAGACGATGGTTATCTCGCGTCTCAATATGATCAAGGCAATCAAGACCCGCCTTGCGAGCGGGATCTTTGATCCGCAGGCCGATCTACGCGACTTTGAAGACTACCTGCGCAACTCCATCGGTCGCACAGAGCAAGACAAGATTGCCACTATGAATCGCATAGCGATGTTCGACGCGACTTTGGCTCGCCTCTACCACGATTTGCAAACTGCCGAAGCAAGACAGGCCGGCGCGGCACTCGAAATGAATCAGGCCAAAGACAAGCTTGAGGCTGAGCTGGCAAAGCCGCAAACGGAACAGTGCGCGACATGCATTTCCGACCTGAAACTCGAGATCGCTTCTTGCGAGAAAATGATTGCGGATTTGGATACTCAGATTTCGAATCTGTCTACGCAGATTGAGGACCGCGTGAAGCTGTACAACCTGACAATGGAGGAGCGCGTGCGAATTGCTAATCGCGTTAAGGCCACAGATGAAGCGTGGGACCAACTTTCAATTGTCAAAGACGGCATCTTCGAGGCAATTGAGCGAGGCGGCGTGCCGTCTCCATCGCCGCGATGACCTTCGAGCGGATCTTGCAGAGTTGAAGGAATCAACGAACGGAAAATCAGACCAATGAATAACAGACGAGCATTGCGATTTGTCATTCTCCTTGCGCTTCTCCTATTGCCGATTATGGTGCAAGCGCAGGCCCCGGCCCCAACGCCGCCATCGGTAAGATCGCTATCAGATAACATCGCGGCACTGTCGCAGCGAGCGGGCTCACTGCTGCCGTACTTCGAGAACGAGATCGTGTCGAAGTTAATCGGCTGGTTTGAGCTGCTGGCTTGGGTAATAGGTAATTGCTTAGCCGGATTCGCAATGCTGCGCATAATCCGTGAAGACAATGGTGAAGGACCAAATCTCTATTGGTGGTTTGGCAGGTTGGCTTTGTTCTTCATGTTGTCAGGAACAAGTCTGGCAATTATCAACGGCATGAGCGGCATTGGGTATGAGATCGCCAACGGTAACGAAACGGGCCAGCAATCAGTTCTCCAAAGGCTCTACCTGGCTCAGCGCGAAAGCTTCAATGATTCATACGCCAAGTTCCAACAGAACCTGTTCACCGTCAAAGTCGACGGCCGTGAGACAGCGATTGACTCTGTGCCACTGGGAAGTGAATCCGTGCTGGGCATAATCGTCGATAGGGAGAGCACGATCCAAAACTTCGATCAAAAAACTGATGTCTCTCAGTGGAGCATCTCCACGATGATGACCTGGCTTACCTTCGAGCGGGCTTTGATTGAGTTCGGAGATTTGATTCTGGTGATCCTTGCGGCTGCTCTCACGCTTGGGATGAAGCTCGCAATGCCGTTCATGCTCGCCGGCATCGTCGATAAACAAATAGCCAGCAAAACCACTTATCCTTTTTTTTACGGCTTGGTCGCATTGACACTCGTTTGGCCCTCGGTCTCGAAAATTATCCGCATCGTGGCTTACATGTGGGGCAATGTGGCAATGGCGGTCGGCGACGGCGATCCTTTATACATCTGGAACTACGGGACGATGCGGGCGATCACTGACCCGCTGGCACAGCCGCAATACACGGTTGCGCTTGCTGCTTTTGGTATGGGCCTTGGCGCACTTTGTCTTTACGGCACTCCTTTCATCTCGCTGTACTTCCTCTCGGGGCGGATCTACGAATCGGTGGCGACTGTCGTCTCAAGTTGGATGGGCGCGATGATTGGCACTGGCATTGAGAAGTACAGTGCCGAGGCCGCCGCCTCAATCAACAGGCAGGCAGAGACTACACAGTACGGCGCTGGATACCAGGCGGATGTGACACGATCGGGCGGGCAATTGGAAGCAGGTAACATGAGGGCTCAGGGACAGCGGACGGCCCAACTAGCTTCGATTCAAGCGGCGTTGACGGGCCAGGTCGCGGCGACATCGGGCGCGGCAACCACCCAACGAATGATCGTTCAGGCAGCGGCTGGTTTTCAGAAGTCTCAAGTCGGCGCTGATGTCGGGCGCAGCATTCGCGAAACGAATATCTCGCGCGACCAGCAAGTTGGGACGACGGTCGCGGGAACAACGAAGGAAAAAGTCATGGCTGCCGGTGAATCACATGCCGCGAAGAATGACCTCTGGGGGCGTAGTCTTGCCGAAGCCGTCCCGCCCGAGATTCCGATTGTTCGTCCTGCTCTGAGCGGCGGGTTTCAGAACGCGGCGATCGGAAACCGCAACCGAATCGTAAATCAAACCGCCGATGTTTATCGGGAGGGCGTGACCGGCCTGCAGAACACGGCTGCCGATAAGTCTGTTGCCAGCAGCCAACAATACGAGTCGGACATTAAGGTTGCGATCGATAAGCAAGCCGGGTCTCAGATTGCTGGAGTGAACGCCGGCGCTGGTGAGGCTATTGGTGGTTACAGGCGTGGCGCCGGAGAGGCACGCCGCGGAGTGGACGAGAATTACCGACAAGAGCTTGGCGCAAACAAAGAGGTTTATGGTACTCAGGTTAACGCTGCTGCGCAGATTCGCGATGCAGGATTTCAGTCGGCTTCATTGCGACAAGCCGCTGCAGTCATTGCTGCCGTTGGGCGCGAGATTTCGAGAGAGGTTGGACAAGGGATGCGTATACGATTCTGATTCCGGCTTGCGGAACTTCAATCATCGACCTTCATTGAGAATGACAAAAAAGAAACCGCCCATCGCGACCAAAGCCCTTGTTCCCGTAGAGCTGATTGAGCGCCGAATCTATCTCATTCGGGAACACAAGGTGATGCTCGACAGCGAACTCGCAGAACTCTATCAAGTGCCAACCAAGGTTTTTAACCAAGCCATCAGCCGTAACCGTAACCGCTTTCCCGAAGACTTCATGTTTCAGTTGACGCTGGAAGAAGACGAATCTTTGAGGTCACAAATTGTGACCTCAAAGATGGGTCGAGGCGGTCGGAGATATCGGGCGTTTGTATTCACTGAACAAGGCGTCGCTATGCTGTCTAGCGTGCTTAATAGTGAACGCGCAGTTCAAGTGAACATTACCATTATGCGCGCCTTCGTTCGCCTCCGGGAAATGATGGACTCGAACAAGGAATTGGCCGCAAAGCTCAACGCGCTGGAGAAGAAATACGACAGCCAGTTCGCGGTAGTGTTCCAGGCAATTCGCAAACTTATGCAGCCGACACGAGGGCTGGGTTCTCGGCGGATCGGCTTCAGGGCAGGTGAGAATGACTGACAGTCTTGGCCCGACCAGAATCTAAGAGCGACTCAATCAAAGGTCAATTTCTCACGGGGCGACGCTGCTTTTGATGCGCTGCCGTGCGCGCTCAACGCGTTGGTAAAGGGAAACTCTGTCAATGCGTAGGAGGCGCGCGGCTTTGCTGTGACTGCCAGTCTGTTTTCGTAGCTGCTCATAAGCGCGGAGCAGCATGCAGTCAAGGAAATCATCGAGTGAGTCATTTTCACGAAAGATGATTGGGAGCTGGGTAGCCATCTCGGATAGCAGACTGGCGGGTAGAGCGCGAAAGATTGCTTCTGTTGTTATAAGTTCACTTTCGAATGTCGTAGCGACTAGTCGTTCTATCACGTGGCGAAGCTGACGGACGTTACCAGGCCATGAATACACGGATAAGGCTGTCAAACCTTCTTCTTCGATCTTGTGACGCTGCGGACATTTCATCTTTTCATCGGCATGGCGAAGGAAGTATTCGACAAGGAGTGGTATGTCAGACGAACGCTTACGCAAAGGGGGAGTCTCGATTGTCAGTACGGCTATCCTATAAAAGAGATCGTCCCTGAATTTACCCGCACCGATCTCTTGTCCCAAGTTGCGATTAGTGGCTGCAATCACTCGGACATCGATGGCAATCTCATTATGACCGCCAATAGGTCGGACTGCGCCCTCTTGCAAAACACGTAGGAGTTTGACCTGACAAGCGGGAGACATTTCTCCAATTTCATCTAGGAAGATGGTTCCCATGTGAGCCGCTTGGAAAAGACCTTTTTGTTTCTGATTAGCTCCGGTGAAAGCGCCTCGTTCGTACCCAAAGAGTTCTGATTCGAGGAGAGTTTCACTGAGCGCGCCGCAGTTGATCGAAATGAACGGCAGCGCCGCGCGTCCACTTTGTTGATGGATAGCGCGGGCTACTAACTCTTTCCCGGTCCCTGAGTCGCCAGTGATCAGAACGGTAAGATCGCAACGGGCAGTTGTCTCTATCTGGCGAGCAAGAGCCTTCATCGGCTGGGAGTTGCCAATGATGCCAATGTCCTTTAGAGAGAACTTCGAATTCACGATCGTTTCCCCTAGCTCGTCCGTCATCACCGATGAGGACTGGGTTTGGTTTGCGCCCCTATACCTTGAAAGACGGGAGTATTGGACAGAAATTCCAATTTGCGAGAGAATATGCGCAATTTTAGTGTCTCTTGGTTCGCTTCCCGACCGTTGAGCGAATCTTTTTTGATCGAGGCTGGAATTTCTGGCCGAGTCTCCCGTCTACAACAGATATAGACCGAATTAAAACGAACAGGGATGAAATCGTTTTTGTAGATCGCACCTAGTTAGGTAAGGACATGAGATCAAGAAAGCCAGCGAATGCCTTTCGAGACTGTAGCAAGGGAAAAGCGGTTACGCTTGCTATTGCCATCGCGCTGTTTGCTCCTCCCGCTGCCTCAGCGCAAAGCGAAGTTAGCTCGCCTGGTAAGAACATCGAAGCGGTCGGCGTCCCACCGATTCCTGCTTCGCTCGTTCACGAGGTTCAGCCGTATACGAGCATCTATGGACTACCTTTGGCCGGATGGGACGAGGCGAAGCGCGAGATCCGGTTAAAGGGACTTTCCAGCGCCACTTGGATTTCTCGTGTTAAGAGCCCTGGCGCCGTGCCAGAAATTTCATCGATCTACATTCAATCGAGCGGCATCTATGACGTTTACTTCCAACCGCAGGGGACGTATCTCGCATACACAAGAGACGAGAGTGGCAACGAGTCGTTTCAACTCTATTCCTATGAGATTGGCGCTGGTAAGACAACGCTGCTGTCAGATGGAAAGTCCAGAAATACAGAGCCAGTGTGGTCTAACGCCGGCGACAAGATAGTTTACAGTTCAACTCCTTCCGGTACTTCAGGCGTTAATCTTCGTTTGCTCAATCCGTTTGAGCCTAAAACCGATCATCTGTTGGCCCAATCCTCGGGCAGTTACTTCAAAGCCTATGACTGGTCGCCTGACGACAAGCAGATTGTCTACTGCGACTTCACTTCAAATACAGCCAGCACCCTGTGGCTAGTTGACATTGCTAGCGGTAGCAAGTCTTTACTCTCGCCGAAGACAGCTAAATCTGAGCTCTATGACTTCCCGGTATTCAGCAAAGACGGCAAAGGTATCTACGTAGTTACCGATCACGATTCTGATTTTCGACGATTGGCTTATATCGATCTAGCTTCTCGGAAGATGAGTTACATCCCGTCCGCGCGGCAGTGGGATGTTGACGAGTTTCAGATCGCACCTAATGGAAAGACGGTGGCTTTTATTACGAATGAGGACGGGATTTCGCGGCTACATCTGTTCGATATTGCGGCCAGCAAAGAGCGTGCTTCGGCGCAGATTCCGCTCGGTATCATTTCCGATATCAAGTGGCGGAAAGACTCCACCGAACTAGCTTTCAATTTCAAATCATCAAGGACTCCAAATGACGTGTACTCGGTGAATGCTCAGACCGGCAAAGTGGAGCTTTGGGTAACGAATGGCGCTGATACATCGAAGTTCTCACAGCCGGAACTAATTCATTGGCCGGCAGTCGACAAGAGGTCCGTATCTGGATTTCTCTATCGGCCTCCGGTTAATTTCAAGGGTAAGCGTCCCGTAATCATCGACATCCACGGTGGGCCAGAGGAGCAGCATCGTCCGGGATTTGGCTATGAAGATAACTACTTCTTGAACGAATTAGGCGTCGCGAAGATCTATCCGAACGTGCGCGGCTCATCGGGTTATGGGAAAGCATTCTTGCATCTTGACGACGGCGTACGGCGTGATGGTGCAGTTAAAGATATCGGCGCTTTGTTAGATTGGATCAAAACCCAACCAGATCTAGATGCCGATCGTGTGCTGGTGGAGGGCGCGAGCTACGGGGGCTACCTCGCGCTCTCAACAGCATTCACGTACGGCGACCGCATTAAGGCCGTCATATCAGACAGTGGCATCTCTAATCTCGCCAGTTTCGTCGAGCATACGGAAGGATGGCGACGTGAGATTCAGCGTGCGGAGTTCGGCGATGAACGCGATGCGAAGACTAGAGAATTCATGGAGCGCACGGCGCCGCTCACCAACGCCCAAAAGATGAAGAAGCCTTTGCTGATCATTCAAGGACAGAATGATCCCCGTGTTCCAGTTAGTGAAGCGGCGAGGCTTGTTGCAGCCACGAAGGATCGGATTCCCGTTTGGTATATCGTCGCGAAGGATGAAGGCCACGGATTTGTGCAACAGAACAACCGAGAGTATCGACTCTACGCAACGGTACTATTTGTCAAAGAGTTCTTGCTCAAGTGAGAACAACCCTTTAACCCAAGCCGCAGCAACATCGCGGCCCAACCCAACAGGAGAAAGACCATGAAGAAACTAAAGCTAGTCGTAACGACTTTGTGTCTGGTCGCGGCGCTGGCATTTGCAGTTCCAACCACGACTTATGCGGAGGAAGGCGGACCGCAGGGAACCGCGAATTCAGCTCCCAAGGCACCAGCTCCGACTATCGACTGGACCGCAGTTATGCTGGCCTTGATGCGGATTTTTTAAGTTCAAAAGGTCCCTCTATTCCCAAGCCTCCAGCGCAAAGCAAGAGTAATTGTTCCATAGCTCTGCGCTGGAACTTGGCCATTAGTTATTTGTGATCATGTCCCTCAACTTGCGCGCCATCCTAATTCTTTTTCTGTCGCCATTGTTGGTCGTTGCGCAGTCCGGCGAGCCGAGGATTCAGACAGAGGTCGAGCTGGCCTCTGTGCTTTGCCGTGCTCATGAGGATGAGCAATCGAGAGAGCAACTGCTGAAGTCACATCCGCAGCTTGTCAATAATCTGTTATGGAGCGCTTTAACCAGAAGTGCAGTTGCTGCTTATCACGGACCATCACCTGAGCAATCGCTGGCTATCTATGAAATCGCGCTACAAGTTGTTAGCCAGTTGCACAGTCCACAACTGCTCGCGAAAACTTACTACAACATCGGCAGGACCTACTCGGGTTTAGATCAACTATCAAAGGCGGTCGAGGCGTACGAAAAGAGCAGAAGACTTTTTGAACAGGAAGGATCACAACGTGACCTCAGTTATATATTCGCCGATCTCGGGAGACTGTATTTCATTCTAGAAGACTATCAGAAAGCAAAAACATATTCCGAGCAAAGCCTTGCGCAAACGGACACAACGGGAATACCCGTTTCTCCGGGAACACCGCCGGATGAATATACTAAGGCAACAGCTTTAGCCACGCTTGCCGATCTCCACTTGCGCGATGGTGATTATGATCAGGCCGTTCAGAAGCTCCGAACGGCACTCGTCCTCCACGAACAGTTAAATCGCGGAAATTCGCATTACAAGACCTTTATTGCTGACGACCATCAAACGCTAGGCAGGGTTTATACAGCCAGCGGCGACTATACTCAAGCGCTCATTCACCTCAATGAGGCGCTGAAGATCGTCAAGAGTCTGACGGACCCAGACGCAATGGCAAGCTTGCTAAACAGCATAGGCGTCCTCTACCTGGAACAAGAGGATTACTCCCAAGCAAAGAAAAGCCTTGATGACAGCCTCCAGATCTATCTCTCGATTAATAAGCAAAAGGAGGCAGCGAAAGTCCTACTGAATCTTGGCGTGATAGAACAACGCCAATCAAATTATGAGCAAGCACTGGCCGAGTTCAATCTCAGCCTGCAGACTGCGAAGACGACTCAGAGCATAGATGTCATGATCGCCGCGGAAGAGGGCATCGGCGTTGTTTTAACGGCAAAGAAGGATTTCGCGGCGGCCTTAGAAGCATTGAATCAGAGTCTCGCGATAGCGAAAGACATTAAGGACAAGACTCGGCAGACTGAGCTCCTCTGGAGAACTGCACAGACGTACTACGAAATGGAACACTACACGGAGGCTGCCGCGGTTGCAGAAAGTGCCGTTAACCTGGCTCGCGCGTCGCGCTTATCAAAACTCCTTTACCTTGCGACCACGACGCTGGGCGAGTCCTATGCGGCGCAGAAAAAGGTCGAGATTGCAATTCGCACTCTGACGCAAGCTGTTGAAGAAGGCGAAGCGATGCGTGACCAAGTTGCCGGGCGCGAAGAAGAGCGACAGGTATTCTTTGAAAGCAAGGTCACGCCTTATCAAGCGCTGATGGATCTTCTGATCCAACAAGGCAGATCTCTCGATGCGCTTCTCTACGCAGAACGAGCAAAAGGACGGGTCTTACTCGATGTTCTCAGCGGTGGCAGGGCTGAGTTGACAAGAGCGCTGACGCCTGCTGAAAGAGAAAATGTACAACGTCTAAATCGCAACATCTCGAACCTTAACGAACAAATCAGGAAAGCTGAAACCAATAATTCGGCCTCGCTCGAATCTCTTTATCCTCGGTTGGATGCTGCTCGGCTTGAATATCAATCGTTCCAGGATGCAGCCTTTGTGACTCATCCAGAGTTGAATGTTCGCAGCGGACGGACGGCGACAATAGATCGCTCCGGCATCGATGGCCTGACACGCAACAGTGATAGCGCCTACTTGGAATATGTTGTCAGCAAGGACGACATTTACTTGTTCGTCTTGACCACCCCCAAGTCCAATGAGCCACAGTTGAAGTCCTATCGGCTGACGATTCACCCGGCGGAGTTAGTTCGAAAGGTTGATCAGTTCCACGATCAACTTGCTAACCTAAATCCAGACTACAGCGGAAACGCCCACGAATTGTACAGCCTGTTAGTTGCGCCAGCAGAAGAACAGCTCAAAGGCGTGGATACTCTCTGTATCGTCCCCGATGGCGTTCTATGGAACTTGCCTTTCCAGGCCTTGATGCCCGCAGACGAGCATTATCTGCTTGAGGATCATTCGATCTATTACGCTCCATCTTTGAGTGTCCTTCGCGAGATGAGCAAGAAGCGGCGCGGAGGGCGGAATGCCAACTCGCTAATCGCCTTCGGCAATCCGGTGATTGGCAAAGATGAACAGCGTCAAGTGGACTTGTGTCCATTGCCAGAGGCTGAGAACGAAGTCGGTTCGATCGCAAAGACCGCTGGCCTCGAAGCAAAGAGGGTGTTTATTGGACGCGATGCCAGTGAGAAAGCCTTCAAGACTCTGGCCCCCGGCTTTTCGGTCATTCATCTTGCAACGCACGGTGTTCTAGACAATCGGAACCCTCTCTATTCGCACTTACTGTTGACCAGAACTGAAGGTGACGCAGAAAACGATGGGTTGCTGGAAGCGCGTGAGATCATGGACATGAGACTCAAAGCCGATCTCGCTGTACTCTCCGCCTGTGACACTGCCAATGGCAAGATCGCGCCCGGTGAAGGCGTAATGGGGATGTCCTGGGCTTTCTTCGTAGCCGGCTGCCGCTCGATGCTAGTAAGCCAGTGGAAAGTTAACTCGTCTAGTACGTCGCAGTTGATGGTGAACTTCTACCAGCAATCAGATCTTAATCGGAACAGATCCGGCGGCGCAAATTCAAGAGCACTTAGGGCCGCAGCTCTTCAACTAATGAAAGACGACCGTTATCGTCATCCTTTTTTCTGGGCTGGCTTTGTTCTAGTTGGCGTGAATCAGACCCAATGAGTTGGCGCAGGTGAACGACCATCTTGCAGGACATCTGGTTCGTCTATGGGGATGCCCCGAAGTCCCTGGTTATGAGTCGACCTAAAATGGTGACCTTCAGGCTTGGATTTCTTTGGCATGTGGCGATTCCAAACCAATGCAGGTGACATAACTTCAGGGTTGATCTAGCGCGGCGGTTACACGGCCCGTGCTGCGCGCTTATATCACTTAAGTTATCGAAAAGCTTTACAAATATCCTAAAACTTCGTGTCGTCCACCTCGCAACGCACAAGGTGGGGTTCGAATCCCATCGGCAGCAATCTCGTCAACAATCTACCCGTCGTCCACCAGACTTAGAACTCGTTGTCCGAAAGGACGTGCGGGTTCGAGTCCCGCCCTCGGCACCATTCCGTTCTCTCACCGTCTCAATCATTTGCGGTTCGTTTCGAGTCTGTTGGGGTCAACCATCGGCGATGTGGGTAACAGCACGATCCACCTTAGCGAGGATAAGTTGTCGGGAGGCAGCCAAGGCCCGGTTGGTTGGTCTGACTTGTGAAAGAGAACGGATTCAGCTCGGTCGACGCACTTGTGAGGTTAATTCGTTTCGCGTCAATCCGAATGGCCTTCAACGTGAGCTTCTTTACTGGGCGTTTTGTATCGAAGAGAAAATCAAACAGGGGTCCCTCGGTCGTCTCGTCTCTGGCAAGGATACTGCCGCTCAGCGTCTCTTTGCAGTTCAATATGGTGAAACGATCACCTGTAACTACCAAAACAGATTGGCCGCCAACGCCCGCCCAGGGAAAGTCAATCGCTCCTCGGTAGGTGCCGTTCAGAGCGGTAAATGTGGATATTGTTGGGTCACTCTTGAAAGCAAGTCTTACGTTCTTCAGGTTGTAGTCGGTGATCCAGTTAGAGGCGTCGCCCGACTGTTTTCGGTTCGCATCTTCAAACGCGTTTCGAGATTGTGTGAAGTAGAGACCAGCCGACTTCCAGTCATTTCGACCAACTGAGACGATGGCTTTGTCATAAGACACATTGCCCCAGGCATTCAACGCGAGTTGGGCCGACTTTGGTTCAGCTGAGTTTGCCTTTCGTAAAGCCTCTGCAATCGTCTCGCCCGCCTTATCCAGATTTCCCGCCAAGCGATAAGCCTCGGACTTACCCGCCAAGAATTTGACAGAGTTTCGCAGTGAAGGATCGATCCTTAGGGCCTCGTTGTATTCCGCGGACGCTCTCTTACCTGCTCCCAAGTCTTTGTAAACATCACCCAAAGCTGTGATGTTCTTCGCGCTTGGTTCGAGCGTGGCGTTTCGTCGCGCTGTCTTGAAAGCTTCTGTGGCGTTTTGCTTGGTAACGACCGGATCACTGGCAGCGGTGAAACTCGTAGGAATAATATTCGGCGGAGGCGAAGCTCCTAACGAGGCGAGGAGCAGTTTGTCGGTTTTTTCGAGGATTTTCATGACTTCCTGGGTCTCAAGAGGACGCGGTTCAGGTAAAGGCTCGTACCTCTTTGCCTTAAGACTCTGTAGAGCATTAACTGTCTTCGTTTGGGATACCGTGGCGCGCCCTGAAGTCTGGCTAGAGTCGATTGGGCGCCCAAGTTTGTGGCTCAAGTGTCGATCTATGACGGCATCAAATCCTCCGGGCGTGAACTCGCCCTTCTCCACATCAACCGTGCCTCGCAGTACGTTAACGTCAACATCTCCATCTTCACTTACATTTACCTGAAACTCCGTTCCACGTTTTCCGAGGCGCACATAATTGGTCTTGGTATCAAAAATGCCTAACCCGGTGAGGAAAAAGCTGCCATAGTAAGCAAAGATCGACGATATCCTGGCCTTCGCTTTCTCATGAACAAGAACTTCAACGCGGTCTTCAGAGTTGGGTTTGGTAAAAACCAGACTGACCTCGACCCCTTCACCGGTTTTGATTTCATCGTTGGCGAACAATTGCATACCTACTCTGCCAACTTCGAGTTTGCCGTCCGCCGCGCGCTTGACTTCGATCTGAGCGGTATCGCCGGCCTCCGTGCGAGGGTCATTGTTGATGAGTATCGCCGCAATCTCCGCCAAAGGTTGATCGTACGAAGCGGCCAGCGTAGAGGATATTTTATTGGTTGGAGTTGACCAGAGAATTGCCAACAACAACAGTCTGCTTATTGAAACGCGAATTATTTGAGTCATCATTCAAGCCCCCATTCTGGTTCTTCGTCCGGAAACCACTTATTGAGAACGAACCAAAGTGCCGCATAAGAAAAAACCAACGCCGCGAGGTGGTAACAAACATCCAAATAGACTTTAGTCAGTTTGTAAACCATGAAGGCAAAGATCAGATAAATGACAGCAAGGATGATGAGTCCCAGAGGCACGGGTATCTTGAGATCCGTCCATGGAATGGGGATCGGGACCTTGAAGTCAGCCCATTTCCCGATCGGCGTATACAACAAGGCCCCGAGGAGCGACATGAATAGGATTACCAGATAATTGTAGATTGGCGGAAGCTTGTAGATGAAAATGTTATTGAGCATGTTGGAAATAGCAGTTGCATGAAGTTCAACTCCCAGACGGTTGCCTCCGGACAGAACTTCGTGTGAATCGCCGATTTCGTAACCAATCAACACGATCGCATCTTTATACTTATCCAGAGCAGTCTGGTTCTTGAATTCATTGAAGAGTGTTTGCGCGTCGACTGTTGCCCGGTCAAGTTCACCGCGAGACACCTGGTCGACTAACAAATTACGCTGACGCTCCAGGGGAATAGACTTTGGCTTCGAGCTTTGCCCTCCTGAGTAAAGAACCAAGTTGCGCTGACTTTGGTCAAAATCTGCTACCAGAGGTGGATCCTGCGCTTCCATGACGACCCGCAAAGCCAACGACGGTATTACAGCGGGACCTCCCGTACTTGAACCGGTAGGGTCCAAGTCAGCGAGTTTGAGCGTGCCTATGGGCGCATCATCGCCTTGATAGCCTCCCACCAGGATCGTTCCCCAGCGAGGCTGTTGAAGATCCGCTGGTATCTCCGGATCTGTTTTGCCGTTAGAGTATCCGTCAATCCCGACTATCACCTTGAGCTTCTTCTTCTCGGCTGCCGCAATGGCATTACCAAAGTCTTTGTCAAAATCCGACCCATCCTCAAATGCGATGTCAAAGGCGAGGACCTTGGCCCCTCCTTGCGTCATCGCTTTAACAACGTTCCCAAAGAACTCACGGTGTTTCTTATCAATGTCTCCCCACGGAGCCGCACCGGCATTCTGTTTTTCACGTATGAGGATGATTTTTAACTTCTTGTCAAAGTTATCTCCACCTACAAAGTGCCGCATGTAACCTATGGATCGACTCTGGACGCGATCTTCAAGCAACAGGAAGTTGAATAGGTGCAGCGTTGCCAGGAAGAAGACGAAGATACTCACAGCAAACGACAAAAGGAGAATTGTGCGAGTGCGAGAACTAATCCGACGAAATGCATCAAAGAGCCTTTGAACAAGTGGATGAGCCATGGTTTTCTTTGCTTCTTTGTTGAGGGAAGCCAAAGCGCTGACGGTCTAACAAGTAAGTCACAAACGTGAAAGTCAGGAATAATTCGGCGACATGGACTTTCATAAAAACCGCGGCAGTTGAGAGCCAGGGGCTTAGTTCGACCGAGAGTGTTGCGGACTTGCGCCAAGGAAGAACCAACAATCCCAAGGCATAGGAAACCAAGCGCTAGTTTGCCCGAGTTAACGCAATTAACAAGCTCCGCTTCCCGCGTTTACGCGAACGTACTACAAGTCTTACCACGCGTCAATAATGCGCTAAGATATGGGTTTTTCAAGAGCCGATAAGCACTTGGATTCAATCCGCTTGCCGCCCTTAGCTCATTTCGCATCATCCACGCGGCGACGATGTGACCGATTCTTCGCGCATTAAGCGAATTTCTGACCGACACTGCAACCTTTGCCTTCCGATCCTCAAAATTTCAAAAATCAAAAATTGAGGTGTCCCAACTTTGCTGTTATTCGACAAAGCCGGGGCATACCCGGCGACAACTAACCTTGAAAGTAAAGTGTAGGGTGTGGGTTGGAAGGGGAAAGTAGTCTAATAGCTCAGGTCTTCACACAGGGCAGATAGCTTTCAAGGTTCGCCCCTGAGAGCACGTACAATGCGCCAACCAAGCTTCTCGCATAGACCACCACGGGACCCTAGTAGATGCGGCTCCCCGGCAACCAGGGAGACTGCGGTTTTCGTCCAAGTCAAAACGGGGGGCTTGACAAGCCGTGTATAGTCTGCGGTCAGTTGGCGAAATCGGTTGGCAATGTGTCAATTTAATGTGTCAACGTCGAATCGCCTTTTGAAAATTCAACTCGGAGAATGCGGTGACCTTGCGAGGTCTTGAGCCGATCAACCTTGACGAAAGTCTTGGTGCCGGAGGTCGGACTCGAACCGACATGAGGAGTGAGCCTCGCCAGATTTTGAGTCTAGCGGGTAGCACCGCGCACTAACCTCACGCTGCGAAGCAATTTCTTAGCTACCTTGTCATCAGGATTGAGACTGGCCAGTTCTTGAAACTCGCGTTCGGCTTCCCCTAGTAGACCCACCTTGGCGTAGAAGACACCCAGAACAAGATGTGAGCGAGTTAGCTTCAGTTGATCGAGTTTCTGAAGATCATCCGCCGACAGAACTTGGAATTTCATGGCAGGAGCCGCCGCGCCAGGCGAGACGATCTCTTTGCCATCGACGACGGCAATCACGACCCATGAGTATATGTTGCCCCGATCGAGAGGGGCGCTGGGCTTCCATTCATTGATTGCTGAGGACAAGTCTTCACTCTTCGCCGCTTGGCGCCCTCGCGAATCAAGCACATACACTCGGTATGCACTTGCGCCAGATAATTGTTCCCATTTGAAGACGGGGCTGTTTTCGATAATGACGGTCCTTCCGGGGGACACGAGTGTAAACGGCGCGCCTTTATTCCCAATGCCTCGTAAAGTAGTGCTCTCAGGTGCGAGGCTGTTTAGAACCGCCGGCGGCTCGATTTTCTCGGCAACCAACGCGGTGGCTACATCGCGCTTGGTTTCAGGCGGCACGTCGTCAAGCCCCGTGACCGTACCGTCCTTGTTTAAGGTGATTGTGCTACGACCGTCATTGAGGGCAACAACTGCTGAGTTTTCAATCTGTGGCGCAGGATTTTCGATAGTCCTTTTTGGACTGGGCTCTATTGTTGGCTTCGGACTAGTCGATGCCGACTCATTATTTGGCGGAGTTGTCGTGGGCGATGCGGCCGTTTCCGCTCCATTCCCCCTCGGGCTTGGCTTCGGAGACGTTTGAGGCGGCGGACCCTTCCACGCTTCGAATACGCTCGTTCTATTCCTGAAAACCATCAAGGCAATCGCAAGGGCAATAGCGATCAATATCACCGCCGCGAATGCGTACACTGGTTTCCGCCCGAGACCTTGCCACCAATTCCAGTGTCGTGCTTGGCCGTGTAACGCGTTCTGCGTACGGGGTTCGTTTCGAACGCGCAATTCCGTCTCAATCTTCTGGCGAAATGCGATGAAACTGCGCACGTCCTCCCTGCATGATCCACAGACCTTAAGGTGAATGTCGATTATCTCCCGCTCGGTGGGATCAAGAGTGTTATCGGCCAACGAGACGAGTTGCTCATTATCGACGTGCTCATGTCTAAACCAAAACTCCGGTGCCAGCGTGAATTTCAATGGCGCTGACCCTCGTCGGCTTCGAAGCGTCTTTGTGAGTTGCTTGAGACAGGTCGAACAAGTGCCTAGGTGCCCAGCGATGGTGGCCAATTCTTCTACAGGCAAAGCTCGAACACAGAAATGTTTGATTCTTGATGTCGATATGTGCTCGGTCATTGGCTGCGTTGCGGTTCCGTTTTCGTCCTCTATCTATATAAGACGGGAGGATGTGCCCAAAATTCCTTGTGCAAACATTTATTTCTGCCTCAAAAAAGGCCGCAATTCCTTCTCCAAACGGCGGAGGGCGTCAAAGCGCCATTTCCATACCTGGGCTCGTGTCCCGTTTAGCTCAACAGCGATAGCCGCAACATCCATCGGCATCGCCGACCACAAACGCATTAGATCCTCCAACGAGCGCCCCAGTCGCAGCGCGAGCTGCGACGGAGTGGCAATGTCGGTTTCAAACAAAAGAGTGAAGAAGTCCTCTCCGTTCTCATCCTCGAATCCTAAGCAAAACGTATCCCGCTGCTTCTCCGGCAGTCCTACCACCGCTTGCCACAAACCGCGCGATAATTTCGCGAAGTCGAGACGTGGATCGCTCATTAAGGTTGTGTCTGTGACGCGTGCCTCCAGATACGCTCTCGCTTCGTCGTCGAGTGATTCGGCTGGGCGATCTTTTATATCAAGCAGAATGGCAGTCAGGTTTACCAACTCATCAAGCTCAATTGAGTCGTTGGCCCACCTAAGTAATTCCGCTACGACTCTCGCGAGCGGCACGTGTCTAATATCGTCGCGGTCGAATCCAGTTGTCCGAAAGATCGGCAACTGAGCCTCGACCTCAGCGAGTCGTTGGGACGAAATTGGCTCTCGCTTTTCCGTCCAGAAGGCAAGACCGCAAAGAAATCTATCGTCAGATTTCCACAAGACGAATTCCGATCGCCGACTCAAGAGTTCGCGGAGACTGTATTTCAAGCGAGTACGGGCGGGAGACTTTGCGCGCATATAGTCGAGGCAGGCATTGGTCGCGATCCGCCCGATGTATTGTTCAAAGTTTTCAATTTGAGTTGTTGGGCTGATCTGCAAGGTCGTCAACAATTCGATTATCTTGGCGATGGTCTCGTGATAGAGATCTTCTGCGTCTGGATTGTACGGATTGACTCCGAGTTGGTTGACGTGGAAACCGAGCTTCTGTCGTAGGGTGTGACGGACGACTGGCGCTGCATACACGACAAGCAGTTCGTCGAGGTGCTCTTGCCTCTCCGACTCATCGGTTGCTGTCAGATATGGCAGCAGAAGATTATCCATACAGACTAACCGGTCGGGGAGACCTGGTGATTTCGATTTTTCAAGAATCCCGCAGGATCGTTCGCCTGGGTTTTATCGATATCGCCACGAAGCAAACTAAGAAATGTTTCAATCTTTCGGACGGGACCCGCGCTTAACGCTCTTGTACTTCACTGGGCCGGGCATCTTCGCAGGCAGTTCTAAGCGATCATCGACAATCTCTTCCAAGTGCACGCCCGCGACGCGGGCATATTCAAGAAGAACCATCAGCGTCGGCTCATTCTTGTCCAGTTCGTAATCCGATATTCTTGTGTAGGGGATCTCACTTTCAACTCTCAACTGCCTGTGCAACTGAGATTGAGAAAGGCCGAGCATGTTCCGAATCTGTCGTAGTTTGACTGCCAGCTGGCGTGGTCTCGGACGTGCAGCACCCATCAGTAGCGACCTCCTGATGGGAAGAAAATCGCAAGACAGGACTTGTACGTATCCGTTGTTGCGGATAGGGCGGGGCTGCGTTTGCAGGTCGCCGTGAGCATGAACTTTCCATGCTCGACGGCGATGCTCATCTCTCAACTACCTCAGAGGGCGAGCTACGCATGTGGTCTGATTCTCAAAGACTAAAACCTTGCCTACCATACCAGAGCGGGCGCTGAAAGATCATCCTTGGGTAGTAAGGGCACAGCCCAAATCAACAACTCATCGCACCCTGGACCATTGTCGAGCTGCTGATTCCCAAATTCACAAAGACAACCGAAAACTCTATAATTACTCCTTAGTTGGATTGTACCTATATCCCGATCCTCACACTGATGAGGCGACTTAATGACGGGAATAATGGCGGGACATTGGTCGCCATTCGATACTGCGACAGCCCCAAGATGATTACCGCCTATCACGCCAAGTACTTCGCCTATGAGCTAACCAAGCGGTGCCCGTCCGACAGTCTTGAAAAGCTGGCAGGTGCAGTAGCGAGTGCGCAAGTCGACCTGAACCCGCATCAGGTGGACGCCGCTCTCTTTGCCTTTCATTCGCCATTGTCGAAAGGGGCTTTGTTAGCCGATGAAGTCGGACTGGGAAAAACGATTGAAGCGGGGCTGGTCATTTCGCAGCGGTGGGCAGAGCGCAAGAGACGGATTCTGATCATCACGCCATCAAATCTGCGCAAGCAATGGCATCAGGAATTGAGTGAGAAGTTTTTCTTACCATGCACGATTCTCGAAGCACGCTTTTACAACGCTGCTATCAAGCAAGGCCGGTTCCGGCCGTTCGAGGTTCAAGATGAGATCATCATCTGCTCTTACCAATTCGCGCGTAACAAAGCTTCGGATGTTGCTAACACACCCTGGGACCTCGTGGTTATCGATGAAGCGCACCGTCTGCGAAACGTTTACAAACCTTCAAACGTTATCGCCAACACACTCAAGGGCGCCTTGGGGCATTGCAATAAGCTGCTGCTGACCGCGACGCCTCTTCAGAATTCGCTGCTCGAATTATTCGGTCTGGTTAGCTTCATAGACGAACACACCTTTGGCGATCTCAAGAGCTTTCGCGAACAGTTCGTAAACCTGAACCAGGATCAGGTGTTCGATACTTTAAAGGCACGACTCAAACCGATCTGTCATCGCACGCTAAGGCGGCAAGTCACGGCATATATTCCGTTCACGAGCCGGTTTGCTCTCGTCGAAGACTTCATTCCCGAAGAGAGCGAAGATCGGCTTTACCACCTCGTGTCTGAATATCTTCAGCGTCCCAACCTTCAGGCCTTGCCGTCCAGCCAACGCGCGCTGATGACCCTAGTGCTACGCAAGCTTCTTGCTTCGTCAACTTTCGCTATCGCCGGCGCTCTTGCCTCAATTTCGGCAAGGCTCAAGAAGAGGCTGCGAAAGGAGCAGCCGCTCGAAACTTTGGTGGAGGAACTGGACAAAGACTACGAAGCACTGGACGAAACCGCCGAAGAGTTGCTGGAGGAGCCACCTGTCGAAGAGCCACTCTCCGAAGCTGATCGCGCAGCGCTCGAAGCTGAGATTGCCGATCTCGACTCCTTCGCTCAACTCGCAACCAGCATCGATCACAATGCCAAGGGCAAAGCTTTGCTTAAAGCGCTCGGCGTAGCTTTTGCCAAAGCGAGAGAGCTCGGTGCGGCGGAAAAAGCGATTATCTTCACTGAATCGCGGCGAACACAGAGCTACTTGCTCCGGGTGCTTGCTGACAGTCCGTTTGCGGAGGGAATTGTTCTCTTCAACGGTTCAAACACGGACGAACGCTCGAAGCAGATCTATGCAGCGTGGAAAGAGAAACATCAGGGCACGGACCGCGTCACTGGTTCGCGCACGGCGGACTTGCGCTCCGCAATAGTTGATTACTTCCGCGAAGAGGGCCGGATCATGATCGCCACCGAAGCCGGCGCGGAAGGCATCAATCTCCAGTTCTGTTCGCTCGTGGTGAACTACGATCTGCCCTGGAACCCGCAGCGGATCGAACAGCGCATTGGCCGCTGTCATCGCTACGGCCAGGAACACGACGTAGTTGTCGTAAATTTTCTGAACAAGAAGAACGAAGCCGACAAACGTGTCTATGAATTGCTGTCTGAGAAGTTTCAGCTTTTCGAGGGCGTCTTCGGGGCTAGCGATGAGGTACTGGGAGCAATCGGCTCCGGCGTTGATTTTGAAATGCGAATTGCTGCCATCTATCAGTCGTGCCGCAAGCCAGTGGAGATCAAAGCCGCGTTCGATCAGCTTCAATTGGAACTTAACTTCGAGATTGATGAAACAATGACACGTACGCGTCGAAAGTTACTTGAGAACTTTGACGACGAGGTACGCGAAAAGCTCAAAGTCAGTGACGAAGCCTCAAAAGCGTACCTCAATAAGTACGAGCGGATGCTGATGCAGGTAACTCAACATGAGTTGAAGGGCAACGCCGAATTCCTGGGTGACTCTTCCTTTCGTCTTAAAGAGTGTCCGTTTCCTGAGAAAGCTGGCGATATTCCGCTTGGTCTCTATGAACTGCCGCGCCGCACCGGCGAGGCACATCTGTACCGCCTAAACCACCCTCTCGCTGACGCTGTTTTGACGCAAGCCAAGGACCGGCCAATGCCGATCGCCGAGATTCAGTTTGATTACGGCGCGCACGAAGGTAAGGTCACGATACTCGAGCCATTGCTCAAGCAATACGGCTGGCTAACGCTTTCAATTTTAACGGTCGAAGCACTGGATCAGGCAGAAGATTATCTATTGTTCTCCGGTGTGACAGATTCAGGGACGGCGCTTGACGATGAGCAGGCTCGCCGCCTCCTGTTATTGCCGGGCCGAGTCAGCGAACAGCCACCACTCCATGACACCCCGACTTCGGTTGCTGAACAACTTAACCTTGCTCAGAAAACAGTTCTAAACAACATATCCACGCGCAACGCTCAATTCTTCGAGGCCGAGTTGAAGAAACTGGATGGTTGGGCAGATGATCAGATTGCCAGCACGGAGAAAGCGCTCAGAGATGTGAAGAAGCGTGTTCGCGAGCTTCGCAACGAAGCGAGCAAGGCCACAGACCTTGCAGAGCAAGCTCGTCTGCAAGATCAAATTAGCGAATTGGAACGCAGTAAACGCAAGCTCCGCCAGGAAATCTTTGAAGCTGAAGACCGCATACTCGCGCAACGCGACGGGCTTGTGAGTATAATCCGCGGGAAGCTAGAGCAAAAGATTACTACTAAACCGTTATTCTCTTTGCGTTGGTCGTTATCCTAAGGAAAGCGTCTGAATGAGCGAATCCAACCTCTCCAAGTTTAAGAAGCTATTGGCCGAACTGTTTATGCTCGATCAGGCCGATTTGGATTTCGGCATTTATCGAATTATGAACGCCAAGCGCGACGAGATTACGCGCTTTCTTGATAACGATCTGTTGCCGCAAGTCAGGCAGAGTCTCGCTCAACTTGAAAGCGGCGACCGCGCGCAGATCGAAAGCGAATTGGCAAAGGCCATTGAGCAAGCCAAAGAGCTGGGCGTTGACGCCGAAACTACCGAGAAGGTTAAACGCCTTCGTGAGCAGCTCTCAGCAACCGCAGACATCGAAGCGATTGAATCCGAAGTCTTCTCACATCTCTACGAATTCTTTCGCCGCTACTACAGTGATGGAGATTTTCTCTCGCTGCGGCGGTACAAGGCCGGCGTTTACGCGATTCCCTACGAAGGCGAAGAGGTAAAGCTGCATTGGGCCAACTCTGATCAGTACTACATCAAGACCAGCGAGAATTTCCGTGACTATGCGTTCAAGCTCGCCGATGGCAGACGTGTTCATTTCAAACTCGCTGACGCCGACACCGAAACGAATAACAATAAAGCCGCGAATGGAAACGAACGCCGTTTTATTCTCAATCAGGGAAAGCCGGTGGAGGAACAGGACGGCGAGCTAATTATTACTTTTGAATATCGCCCGGATACGGAGAAGCGTAAGCAGGCGCAATTAAACACAGAGGCGGTAGATTCGATTCTGTCTGCCGAGGAGTTGATCAAATGGACGGCCGCGCTCGGTGCAAAACTGCCGACGGAAAAGAACAAAGATCGCACGGTGCTCGAAAAGCACCTGACTGACTACTCCGCAAAGAACACTTTCGACTATTTCATTCACAAAGATCTCGGTGGTTTCCTGCGGCGTGAGCTGGATTTCTACATCAAGAACGAGGTGATGTATCTCGACGACATTGAATCGGATACTGCGCCTCGGGTTGAACAGTACATCGCGAAGATTAAGGCGATGCGCCGCATCGCGCACAAGGTTATTGATTTCTTAGCGCACCTGGAAGATTTTCAGAAGAAGCTTTGGCTGAAGAAAAAGTTTATTGTCGAAACGAACTACTGCATTACTCTGGACCGCCTACCTGACGATCTCTATCCGGAAATCGTGACAAACGCTGCGCAGCGTGAGGAATGGGTGCGGTTGTTTGCAATCGATGAGATCGCAAAGGACCTCCACGGCCCTGAGTATTCGGTTCCGCTAACCGTGGAGTTCTTGAAGGCTAATTCCTTCTTGCTGTTGGATACTAAATACTTCGATGCCAAATTCAAAGACAAACTGCTTACCGGTCTTAGTGATCTGGATGAGCAGATTGACGGATTGTTGATCCACAGTGAAAACTTTCAAGCCATCAACCTGCTCCAATCTCGCTATATGGGGCAGGTGAAATGCATTTACATCGATCCGCCATATAACACCAGCGCTACTCCTATCCTTTACAAGAATAGCTACAAAGACTCTTCTTGGATGAGTCTGATCCAAGACCGAATAGTCCTTTCGTCAACTCTTCTCGATGACGAAGCAGCGCTTAGCGTGGCGATCGACGACTATGAACTCGCCAACCTCTGCAAGATCCTTGATCAGCGCCTCCCAAATTTCGAAACTCAAAAGGCGGTCGTAAATCACTATCCCGGATCAGGAACAGGGCGATCAAACATCTCTCGAACTCATGAATACAACCTCTTCCTTCTTCCTAAAGGTTCCGACATGCTTAGAGGGAAAGCACGAGAAGATGGAATGCGAGAACGCGGCTTTAGAAGAAGTGGTACGGGCGAGAACAACTATCGAACAGGTAGGCCAAATAGCTTCTGTGCGATCTTGGTTGATCCGACAACTTTTGAAGTTAAGGGAGTAGAGCCACCACCTGTCCTTAGTGAATATCCGACAAGTCAGACTGCTGATGGGCTGGTTAGAGTGTATCCAATAGGCGAGGACGCCGCCGAACGAGTCTGGAGCTTGAGTTATGAAGGAGCGCTGAATGCTTGGCACCGAGGTCTGCTTCGATGTACCAAGAATTTCGTAATCCTTCGTCTTTATCGCGATAGTAAGGCAAGGAATCTTTTGCAAAGCGTCTGGACGAGCAAGAAGTTTAATGCGACCACATATGGTACTAATCTCTTGACGGACATGTTTGGTGAATCTGGCCTCTTCTCTTATCCAAAATCTCTGTACACGGTTGCGACAGCGGTGGACTCAATAACCTTCGATACTGAGGACGCCTTGGTTCTGGATTACTTTGCTGGGTCCGGAACAACTGGACATGCCGTGCTCACCCTCAACAGAGAGAACGGAACTGAGCGTAAGTATATTTTAGTTGAAGCTGAAGCGTACTTTGAAAGGATCACAAAGCCGAGGATTCAAAAGGCCATCTATTCGAAGGATTGGGATGGCGGAAAACCAGTTTCACGTGAGGGCTCAAGTCACGTGTTCAAGTATTTGCGGCTGGAATCATACGAAGATGCTCTTAACAATCTCGACGTCAGACGCGCATCCGATCAATCGAGCTTACTTGAACAGCACAGTGAATTGCGAGAGGACTACACGCTGCGCTACCTGCTGGACGTGGAAACACGCGGCAGTGCTTCTCTACTCAACGTCGAGCAGTTTGCCGATCCTTTCAGCTACAAGCTCAATGTTTCTAACGGCGGCAGCGCCGGCGAAACGCGTCCGGTAAACGTGGACCTCGTCGAGACGTTTAACTACCTAATCGGCCTGCGCGTGAAGCACATCGATTCAATTGGCGGCTTTCGCGTTATCGAAGGTACGAATCCCAACGGCGAGAAGGTTCTGATCATCTGGCGCAATACTACTGAGAAATCAAACGCGGACCTCGATCAGTTTTTCCAGAAGCAAGCCTACAAGACCGGCGACAACGAGTTCGATGTGATCTACGTCAACGGAGATAACAACCTGGAGAATCTCCGCCGGACCGATGAGACGTGGAAGGTGCGCTTGATCGAACAGGAGTTTCACCGGCTGATGTTCGATGTACGAGACGTCTGAAACCACATCATGGCAACACGGCGCAGAAACAACACGGCGAGTCTGCTCGGTCGTCCTCTCAGATTCAATGAAAAACTGGTTCTGAGCCAATGGATTCTGAGTCTTTTGGAGGTGGACAGCTTCGCCAAGCTTTCCGAAGATCTAAAGAATCCCGATCTGGAAAGCTACGACGAGAACAATGTCTCGCTCTTTTTCCATCAGCTTACGCAGCGGCTGTTTCAGCGCGGCGAATTGAACAATCAAATACTGCTCGCGTACGACGAGAATATCTTCAAGCACACCCAGCAGCTGAACGATCGTCGCCGCGAGCCAATTCGCTGGAAATATTTCCAGTATCTTTCGCTGCTTTTCACCGAGATTTATCTCGACCGCTTCTTCAGCGACGCAGATAGTCTGTTGACTGATTTGAATCGTTGGGTCGCTAACTTCAATGTCGACAAACCGTCAAGCGATCAGATCTCAGCCTACCGAGCTGACGATCTGCGCATGATAGCGCTCTGGAGCGCCACGGGCAGTGGTAAGACGCTGCTCATGCACGTCAACATCTTGCAGTATCGCTACTATCTCGATAAACACGGACGGACGCGGGAGATGAATCGCATTATTTTGCTCACTCCCAACCAAGGCCTTTCAAACCAGCACCTCGAAGAATTTCAGAAAGCGGGAATGCCCGCGGAGCTTTTCAACCCTGACAGCGGCAGCCTCTTTGCGGGTCACACAATTGAGATCATTGATGTCCACAAGCTTGGCGAGGAGAAAGGGGAAAAGCGCGTGGCGGTAGAGAGTTTCGAGGGCAACAACCTGGTGCTCGTCGACGAAGGGCACCGTGGATCAAGCGGCGAGACCTGGAAGGAGCGCCGCAACAAGCTCTGCGAGAATGGCTTTTCGTTTGAATATTCTGCGACGTTCAGTCAGGCAGTGGCGGCGGCACCCGGCGACGCCAAGAAGAAGCTGACGAATGAGTATGCGAAGGCAATCATCGTTGATTACTCGTACCGACATTTCTATCACGATGGTTACGGAAAGGACTATCGCATCCTGAACCTGGCTGAGGACCGTAGTGGCGAAGCACGCTCGACTTACCTCGCGGCTTGTCTACTCGCTTTCTATCAGCAGCTATGTTTGTTCGGCACGAAAGGTGGAGAATTAGTCCCTTTTCTGATCGAAAAGCCCTTGTGGATTTTCGTAGGTGGCAGCGTCACGAAGGAGATCTCTACCCGCGACGTTTCGGACGTTATTAGCATCCTGCAATTCTTGAAAGACTTTCTGGTCGACTCCGAGAGATACATCAAGCGAATAGCTTCGCTGACCCGAGGGACGCACGAGTTGCTCGACAAGGAGAATCATCGGCTCTTTCAGAATACGTTCACCTTCCTGGCCGAAACCGGACTCGACGCTGAGTCGATTTACTCAGACATCCTGAAACGAATTTTCAATGCGTCGGTGAACGGCGCATTACACGTCGAGCAGTTAAAGGGCGCGACGGGTGAGGTGGCTTTGCGTGTCGGGTCCGCCGAGCCGTTTGGGGTCATCAACGTTGGCGATGCCGCCAAGCTCTGTAAGAAATGCGACGACGCCGGATTCGACGTTTCGCAGAAAGAGTTCAGCGGCTCGTTGTTTGAAGACATTAATGAACCTGACTCGACTATCCAGGTGCTGATCGGGTCAAAGAAGTTCAGCGAAGGCTGGAGCAGTTGGCGCGTTAGTACGATGGGCTTAATGCACGTCGGGAGAGGTGAGGGGTCCCAGATTATTCAGTTGTTTGGCCGTGGAGTGCGTTTGAAAGGATACAACTTTGGCCTGAAACGGAGCAGCCGTTTGGATGAAGCAATCGAAAAGCCGAAGCACATCAGAGAAGTTGAGACTCTCAACGTCTTTGGCATTGAAGCCGATTACATGGAGGAGTTCAAGAAGTTCCTCGAAGAAGAAGGGCTGCCATCCGGTGACGATCGTGACGAGTTCATCTTGCCGACTTTTCAGACTCTGCCGAAGACGACGCTGAAAGTCTTGAAGCTGCCTGATGGTTTGGACTTCAAACGCGATGCGCCGAAGCCGGCGCTTGCGACTCCAACCAGTAGGGTTCCAGGGCGACGAGTTGTGCTCGATTGGTATCCGAAAATACAAGCGCGCATTGCGCCAGGCATTGGAGCGCCCACTGACACGACACAGCGAGCGTCTGGCGTCCTGACCACGCAGCATCTGGCGTTTATCGACTGGGACAAACTGTTTTTCGAGCTGGTGGAATTCAAGAATCAGAGGTTCTGGTTCAACCTCGATCTGTCGCGAGAGACTTTGAGCAAGCTGTTGTTGGATGGCACTTGGTACGATCTGAAAATCCCACCCGAACAACTCAAGATCGGAGATTTCGCGCGCGTAAGACTTTGGCAGGAAATCGCGACGGCGCTATTGAAGCAGTACGCCGATGCGTTCTACAAAGCGAAGAAGGCTGAGTGGGAAGCGCCAAAGTTAATTTACGAGGATCTCGATCCGACTGGCGGAAACTTCTTTGACGAATATCGCTTTATGATCGAGCAGTCGGAAGTGGACATTCGAACTCAGCTAAACGAACTGAAGCAGGCCGTCGAACAGAAGCGGCTCAAGAATCTAACCTTTGGAAAACTCGACGGCATCTTCTTTGGGCAACATCTCTACCAACCGCTGATATACCTCAAGAGCGCGCTCGTTAAGGTTTCGCCGGTGCACTTGAACGAAGGCGAGCGAAACTTTGTTACCGATCTTCAGACGTTCTACAAAACTAACCCGACGTTTTTTGAGACCAAGGAGCTTTACCTTTTACGCAATAGAAGCAAGAGCGGTATTGGCTTCTTCGAGGCCGGGAACTTCTATCCAGACTTCATTCTCTGGCTGGTAGTCGGCAAGAAGCAGTTCGTTTCTTTTGTCGATCCGAAGGGTCTTCGCAATCTGACAGGCGGGATAATTAATCCGAAGATTCAGTTCTATAAGACGATTAAGCAAATCGAGAAACCCGAACTCGATCCCAACATTGTCCTGAACGCTTTCATAGTGACTCCCACCCGGTTTTCAGAGCCAGGGTGGTGGACAGGTAACCTTACAAAAGCTCAGTTCGAATCACATCATGTCTTCTTTCAGGTGGATGACAAGGACACGTATCTTGCGACATTATTTGAAGCGATTCACTGAAGCCCATTCGAGATACAGAATCGAATACCTGTCTGCTCGTTCCATCCTCGAACCATCCCGAACCAATACGACCAATCAAATGTTTGGCCGATTCGGCTTCCTATCGAAAATATGATCTGAGCGCACGCCGTGTTGTGAAATACATACGCTGACGCATTTCACAACAGGTTGCCTTCATTTGAGGTCGGTTCTTCTTGTTGGTCCCAGTTGCCAGCTTCCGTTCTTCTCACTGGTTTTTGCTGAATCTCAGATGAGCGACCGCTAAGATAGGAAGTGAATGGACCAGGAGTTGAGGACGGCACGCAGCTTGAAGACAAACTTGCCGCACGAAGAAACTTGATTGCGGAGTAAGAAAAGAATGAGCTTAATTCAAGCAAAACGAGCATCGGAAGTCTTGAGCGTTTCGCTGGCTCGGCTTTACGAGTTGGCGCGGTTAGGCGTCATTCCGGTCGTTCGGCTCGGACCTCGCCAGATTCGGTTCGACGAAGATGCTCTTGCTCAATGGGTCAGACAAGGTGGTGCCGTTCAAGACGACGGCGCGGTTCAAGCAAGTCGGATGACTCGCAGCGGGGTGAATCCGTAAGTCTAAGGCAAGTCTACTCATTGGACGACCCATGTTCGAGATGACCTTAAGTTGGTAAAGGCTAGATGTGGTCGATAGACATTGGCGGGGGCCTGCATGTGGCGCTAGAAGGCTACGTGCGCGGTCCGCGCCTCGCCTTCCGTGATCTAGCTTGCTTCTTGTCAGACGCGGTTTTAGTGTTTGGCGGTCGTCCGACTTTCCGATCTTCAACCAGCTTCAAGTCAATTTCCCGAATGAGATTGTCGCGGCCCACCTTCATTGCTGGAAGCTGACCATCGACGATCATTTGGCGCACGCGGCCAGTGGTTACGCCCAATTTCTCCGCCGCCTCTTGCGTGGTAAGGAACCCTTGCATAGCGTTCTCTTACTTATCATAAATCCTAGCGCACGTGCAAGCATTTACTTGACAAAACCCTAGCGCGTGCGCTAGGATAAGCGGACTGAATCGGACTCCCAAGAACCCGGAGGTTCTCGACATGGCAGGACAGTTAATCAAACGCGGCGAACGAACCTGGCTCGTCCGAATCTTCATCGGGCGCGATGCTAGTCGGAAACAAAAGTTTCATCACAAAACCATTCACGGTACAAAGCGAGACGCCGAGCGTTACCTAACCGCTGTGCGGCGTGAAATGGATTTGGGGGTATTCGTCGAACCCGCAGTCATGTCAGTGAGCGAGTATGTCAGCCGCTGGTTGCGCGATGCAGTTCGCCCGCGCGTCTCAGCGCGAACGGCGGACGGATACGACGCATTATTAAAGCGGTACATCATTTCGCCGCTCGGACACAAGCGGTTGGACAGGATCCAGCCGTTAGATATCCAAGAGGTCTATGGTGCGATGCAGGCGCGCGGCTTAAGCGCGACAGTGGTCCGGCACACTCATTCAGCCTTGCATAACGCGCTCAAGCAAGCGGTCAAGTGGGGCCTTCTCTCTCGCAATCCTTCCGACTTTGTGGAACTTCCCAAAGTGGCCCATAAAGAACGGCGTGTCTTATCACCCGGCGAAGCTATTCGTTTTCTCAAAGCCGCGGACACTAAACCAAACGGCCTAATTTTCGAACTGGCGCTGCTAACTGGAATGCGACCGGAAGAATACCTGGCCTTGCAATGGTCCGATATTGACTTTAAGCGCGGGACAGCGCAGATCCAACGCGCTCTTGTTCGGCACAAGAAAAGTGTTAGCTTTGAAGAGCCGAAAACAGCTCGCAGCCGCCGTACCGTCTACTTGTCTGAGCAGCTTATGAAAAAGCTTGCAACGCACAAGCGGAAGCAAGCCATAAAGAAATTGAAATTCAAAGGGACGTGGGGTCCGTTCGATCTGGTCTTTTGCAGCGTAGAGGGAACTCCGCTTTCTATCCCGAATCTCACGTACCGATATTTCCGTCCGATACTCACAGCGGCTAAGTTGCCTCAGATTCGTCTCTACGATCTGCGGCACACTTGCGCGACGCTCTTGTTAATAGCCGAGGAAAATCCAAAAGTGGTCAGCGAACGTCTAGGCCACTCAACGATAGTACTTACGCTGGATACCTATTCCCACGTCCTGCCCACCATGCAGCAAGGAGCCACGAATAGGCTCGAAAAGCTGCTCTACAGCAAGCGCAACGCGCGCAGCAGTGATACACCAGTGACACAAACAAAAACGGGCAGCTAAATTTCTGCCCGTAAACTCTTGATTTTATTGGAGGCGGCGATCGGAATCGAACCGATGAATAACCGGAGAAAGACGTTGCGCACGTCTTGAAGAATATCGGCAGAGTTAGGTTTTCTAGCCAGCACAATAATGCTTCTGATGTGCACTGAATTGGAAGCCCGCTTCCATTGACGCCAATCAAATCTCGTAATATGGTACTTCACCAAGGAACCTTAGATGTTGGTCCTCAGATTCGGTGGAGTCGCTGCTTGCGTATTCCGGCCCATCGTG
>DIYZ01000204.1:0-13259 GCA_002427845.1 Chloracidobacterium sp. UBA6041
CAAGCTTTAGCTTGCGTGTTACCGATCAGCAACCTGAACGCTACCACTCCACGCGGGCTGCCCGCGTGGGAACCCCGGGGTTGAACTCTGAACTTGTTGAGTTTCTGGAGGATCGAATGAGAATCATTGTTAGCTCGCTGCTCCTGGTTACAATGTCGTTGGCAAACATTTCCGGAATGCAAAGACGCGGTAGTAAAAAGGTCGCGGGCGATCCTGAGCTTGCAAAGAAGATTAGCCGGTTTGCGCCGACCGTTTTGACCGCCGACACTTCTCGTCTTTCAGCCAACGATCGCCAGGCGTTGAAGAAGATCATTGAAGCGGCCAAGTTATTTGATCCGCTATTTCTCCGCCAGGTGTGGAGCGGCAACGATGAACTCTATAAGAAGCTCCAGGCGGACAAGACAGTGGTGGGACAGCAACGCCTGCATTATTTCCTGATCAATGACGGTCCCTGGTCGCGTCTGGACAACAACGAACCCTTCATCGAAGGCGTGCTGCGCGAGAAACCGGCAAACGCGAATTACTATCCCGACGATATGACGAAGGATGAGTTTAATTCCTGGCTCAACGGCTTGCCCGGTTCAGAGAAAGAAAAAGCTACCGGCTACTTCTACACGATCCGCCGCGACCGGAACGGTAAGTTAATGACGGTGCCTTACAGCGAAGAGTATCGCGAGTTTCTCGAACCAGCAGCAAAGTTGTTGCGCGAAGCTGCGGCGTTGACGACGAACAAAACGCTCAAAGACTTTCTCAACAAACGCGCGGATGCGTTTGCCTCCAATGATTACTATCAGAGCGACGTCGCCTGGATGGATCTCGACGCGCCAATTGATGTGACTATCGGTCCTTATGAAACTTACGAAGACGAACTCTTCGGCTACAAGGCCGCATTTGAAGCTTATGTCACGCTGCGCGACGCGGCGGAAAGTGCCAAGCTCACCAAGTTCAGCCGTTATCTGCAGGAGTTGGAAAACAATCTTCCGATCGAGCCACGCTACCGCAATCCGAAACTCGGCGCCGGTTCGCCCATGCGCGTCGTAAACGAAGTGTTCAGTTCGGGCGAAGGTAACAATGGCGTGCAGACCGCGGCCTTCAATCTTCCTAATGACGAGCGGGTGGTAAAGGAAAAGGGCTCGGCGCGGATCATGTTGAAGAATGTTCAGGACGCGAAGTTTAATAAAGTTCTCATTCCCATCTCTCGCGAAGTACTGACCACTGCCCAACAGCGTGCAGTCGCCTTCGATGCATTCTTCACCCACATACTCATGCACGAGTTAATGCATGGTCTCGGCCCACACAATATTACCGTCGACGGCCAGGCAACGACCGTGCGTTTACAGCTAAAAGAATTGTATTCCTCGATAGAAGAGGCGAAAGCGGATGTTACCGGTCTCTGGGCTTTGCAATACCTGATCGACAAAGGCGTAATAGATAGACAAATGCAGAGCACGCTGTATACCACCTACCTCGCCAGCATGTTTCGCTCGGTGCGTTTCGGACTTACCGAGTCGCACGCGCGCGGCGTGGCGATGCAGTTCAATTACTTTACGGATGAAGGCGCCATTAATTTCGATGAACGAACAGGCAAGTTTACGATTGACAATACAAAGATTAAGGGCGCGGTGCGAAAGTTAACTCACAACCTGCTGACGATTGAGGCGGAAGGCTCGTATGACAAAGCGAAGGCGATCCTGGATAAGTATTCGTTGGTTCGTCCGGCAATGAAGGGCGCGCTCGACAGGCTAAACAGCGTGCCGGTGGATATCGAGCCGATCTTTCCGCTGGCGCAGTAGGACAGGCACTCCTGCCTGTCTTTGCTGAGCTTTTAGGTGAACTACTTTCGGGAAATACGTGATAGACAGGAATGTCTGTCCTACTACGCTCTGCGGATGAACTTTGCGGCAACCCACCCTACTAGAATAAGCACAGCGAGAATGGCCCAGTTGTAGCGTTCGCCGTAGGTAACGCCGGGAAAGTGGTTGCTGATCATGATGAAAACCACCGGCACGGCCATGAAGGTGTTTTGTTTTGAGCGCAACTTTGCCTGAGCGCTCAAAGCATCGTCTGGCTTTCGTCCTTCGTTGATCGCGGCAATCATTTTCTTCTGGGCCGGCAGGATTCGCATCCACACATTCGCAGCCATGATCGTGCCCATCATCGCCCCAACGTGTACGTAGGCCGCCCGGCCGCTCAGCACGCGCGTCAAGCCATAAGTGATCCCAACCAGGAGCATATAAGCAATTACCGCAAAAGCTTTTTCATTTTTTCTCAGCCGCGAGAGCATCATCAGGTCATAAACCAGCCAGCCGCCGATGAACGTGACGCACCCGAGCGCAATGACAAACCAATAGTAATGAAGCGACAGATCAAAGAATGCGTTGAGTCTGCCACCGAGCAACTGCTGGTAACACGCTACTACGGCGTCCTTCACGTCCGGGTCGATCATGGCGCCGCCGCCGATGTAGTACATGACAATTAACAATGCCAGGCCACTAAGCCAGGTCGTGCCGGCTTCCCAGCGAAACCAGTGGAGCGTGCGCGAAACGAGATCGGGCACTTTGCGTTTTTCGACGACATAGAAGCCGCCGCTGTGGACCATCCAGATTTGCGCCGGCATCCCGGTGTTGGCGACCGCTTTTTCTTCTTCGCTCAAGCGTGCATCGAGCCAGGTGAAGTAGTAGGTCGTGCCCACCCACATGATGCCGGCAAACACGTGCACCCAGCGAAAGATCAGATTCAGCCATTCGCTCAGGGTTGGATTGATTGTCATCACTTGTTCGACAAACTTTAGTTTGTCGCTACCTGGATGCAGACGCAGGATCGACAAACTGAAGGGACCTCTGATCAAGTGAAAGCGTCAACTCTTTGATAGCACTCCAAGGGGTTGACCACTTAATCAAAGTTTCCTGAAGTTTGTCGGACGGATACTACTCAGCTGCCGCGATACGTTGAGTAGCCATAAGGGCTAATCAAAAGTGGCACGTGATAATGCTGCGCTTCGTCATCGATCTTAAACACAACAGTAACCTGTGGATAAAAGAAATCGACGCCGAGGCCCATAAAATAGTGCTCAGTATCAAACACCAGCCGGTACGTACCGCCGGGAAGCGGTACTTCAACCAAAAAGAAAGGCTTCACGCGACCGTCTTCGTCGGTCCAGGCATGGCTGAGCTCGGTCCAGCTTTCATTCGGATTTTGTGCTTCAAGGTAAACGGCAACGCCGCCGGCCGGAGCGCCACGTGACAAGTCGAGTATGTGCGTCGAGATGGTGCTCATCGTTTTGAAATGCCAGTAGTCAGTGGTCAGTAGCCAGTAGTGTTTGTGTCGCTGCCAGTTTAGCACCAAACAACTGACAACGGACCACTGACAACGGACAAGGAATTAAAGACTCTACTCGGGAACCTGATCCTATATTGCCACGAGTTTTCTTAATCTCAATTGAGTAATCAGAGCCTGCTCCCTGGCGGCAACCGGCAACTCCTTCTGCGGATCATTTTTGAGACGTTCGCGCAAGCGCGCCAACATCTCGTCGGAACTTTTTCCCGAGGCGCAGATAATAAATATGTAACCAAACTTCGCTTCGTAATGGTCATTTAGCTCAGCCAACAATCGCATTGTCTCTTGCGCGGCGCCGCGAGCTCCGGATTGTTCCTGTTCCGACCAGTGCTGGGCTTCCGGCGATGTCTGATGCTCAGCTTTCTTCTCGCCAATTTTCGGATGACTGCGAAAAGCTTCCAGCCAGTCGTCGGGCCCAAGCGACCACCAAATACGATCGGCTTTCGCAAGCAAGTCGTCGAGGCTCTTGAACGGACGCTCGTTGATCAGGCGTTGCGCCCAACTCCTGGAACCGCAGCACTTCAGCAGTTCGTTTTCGGCTTCACCGGGTGAAAGCAGATTTAATCGCCCGAGAGCGAGGTGCGAATTTGATGACACGAATCTCCTAAACCGCAAAGCACGCAAAGCCTTCGCAAAGGTGCGCAAAGAAAACCAAACGGACTCACGATCCTGACCGGTAACCTTTGCGTTCCTTTGCGAGTCCTTCGCGCACTTTGCGGTTCATCTTCCGGATTTCATCTCCACTTAGCCGGCGAACACTTCCATAAACTCGCAGGCGGCTCACGCCGCCATCAGGAAAAATGTTGAAGCGCAAGTGGGAAACAGTGCCCGCATCCAGAATTTCGTTTTCGAAGAAGTGACGCGTGTGCGCCTGCAGCTTCGTGCGCGGCAAAACACTTTTCCAGGAGAGCGACAGATCTGTCAGACTCGCAACCGTCAGAGCTGGACCATGCACCGCTTCAAGCGAACAACTTTCGGGAAAATTTCCTTTGAAGTAAGAAGTATCAACTTCTAACCGACGCACCTGTCCGGGAGTGCCGAGCTTGATAATCGCCCAATCGTGGCCGGGTCCGCGACGGCGTTTTGTTTCCCAACCGTCGCTCATGTTGACGGCACGTCCCGGCATGATCAGATTGTGGCGATGCCCGAAAAACATGTCGCTACAGGCCAGCACCAGTCCGCCATTTTCCACCGCCGCCAGATCGACCGCGCCGCCAAGCCGTTTGAGCCGCTCCCAATCGGGTATTACCTCGCCATAAACTCTTAGCCTCGCGACACCGCCGTCAGGGTAAATCTTCAAACGAAGATGCGTGAACCGTTGCTCGCTCTGAACCGGAAACGAGTTTTGCGTGTCGCCGGCAAGCGGCAGTTGCGGCAGAATTTGCGCCCATTGAATCGCGTCGCTTTGCAGATCTTCCGCCGCAGGCTGGCCGTCAATCGCGCAGGCTTCGAGTGAAAAATGCTCCGGATAGTTTCCGCGAAAATAGCCCGTGTCGACCACCACGCCGCGAATTTTGCCCGGCGCTCCGAGCCGGATAATGCACCAGTCATGTCCCGGTGTGCGCCGGCGGCGCGTTTCCCAGCCGTCCATCCACTTTCCTAAATCGGTGTACTTGCCTTCGATAAAGATCGGCGTGCTGGCTTTCAGGAGATTTTCCTTCGACGCGAAAAAGTCGTCGTTGGCGACGATTACCGCGCCGCCGAGTTTCTCTGAAGCGAGATCAATTAGTTCGGTGAACTCCATTAGGCTCGTCCTAACCTTCGGGATAAAAAACAAATAGCGTGCAACCTGTTTTCGATTGCGGCACGTGAGACGAACCGGCCGGGTTATGAATGAAACTGCCGGCCGGATAATCACGCAAGCCGTCATTGAACACACCGGAAACTACATAGACCACCCCACGCGGGCTGCCCGCGCGGGGACCCCGGGGTTGGACTCTAAACTGCGCCCTCAAAGTGGACCACTACCGGCGTCTGCGGTTTGCGTCAGAAGAAGTCCTCGCGGTTCCGCGATGAATTCGCCACGATCATATATCTTCGTGCCGCGAAGAAAAGTTTTCTCGACGATGCCGTTCAAAACCTGGCCCTCGTAAGGAGTCAATTTGTGGCGGTGATGAAGGGCAGCGCCTGAAACCCTGAACTCCTGCGAAGGATTCCAAACAACCAGATCAGCATCGTAGCCTGGCGCCAGTGCACCTTTTTTCTCACCGAGCCCAACCAGTCTCGCGGGAACGCTACACAGCCAGCGCGTCAGATCCTGGATAGAAAACCCGCGGCGTTGCGCTTCTGTCCAAATGATTGGCAGGCGAAGCTGTAGAGAAGATATGCCACCCCAGGCGCTAAGAAAATCTCCTCTCTCACGCAACTTGAGCTCTGGCGGACACGGCGAATGATCAGAAACGATCATATCGATGACGCCGCTGCCGAGCGCGCTCCAAAGTTGTTCGCGGTTTTCGCGCTCGCGAATCGGTGGACAGCATTTGAATTCAGTAGCGCCGTCGGGAATATCTTCGGCAGCGAACGCAAGATAGTGGGGACACGTTTCCGCGGTGATCTTCAGTCCCGCAGTTTTCGCGTCGCGCAACACCGGCAAAGCGTCAGCCGATGAGTGATGAACAATGTGCACGCGCGTGCCGAATTCACGGCTTAGTCTAATCATCAACTCGACTGCTTCATTTTCAGCTGCACGCGGCCGAGAAGCGAGAAACGTCACGTATTTAGTAGGACAGGCATTCTTGCCTGGCGAAGTAGGACAGACATTCCTGTCTGTCTCGGTCGCATTATCTTCGACCGGTGAGCCGTCCAGTGAACGACAGGCAGGAATGCCTGTCCTACTAATCGGCCCGGGAACTTCTGCGTGCACTATTAAGACCGCTCAGAGCTTAGTCAGCTCGGGCAGCGCCGCCCGCAGATCTGCTTCCGTGACATTGGGAAATTCATCGACACCCGAATGGATTAGAAAACATTTGAACCCCACCACACCCGCTGCGAAAAGCGGCGCGAGCTCACCAGTGTTTCCCGGAACCACACCACCCCAGAAACCAACGTCAACGTAACACTGTCCTCGCGCAGCTTCTAACTTTGCATTGAAGCCGGCGACCGTAGTCGTAGGCGGAATCGAATTGAGCGGCATATCGATAAGCGTAGTAACGCCGCCGGCCGCTGCGGCCTGCGTTGCAGTTGCAAATCCTTCCCAGTTGGTTCGACCCGGCTCGTTAATGTGCACGTGTGTGTCTACGAGGCCAGGCATCACAATCGATTCATGGTTGATTTCAATGAGTTCGCAATCCGGCGGGACGTTTTCAAAGGAGCTGATTGACGTGATAATTCCGTCGCGGATGTGAATTGAGGCAGGCGCAATCCTATTGGACAAGACAACTTGTTTGGCTCGGATGACGAGATTAGCTGTACGCATGATCGTTCAGGCTGCCTTGCCCGAAAAGCAGGCGAATCGCTTAAGTGTTCATTGTTTCCGGTTATGTTTACTGGGCCGTCGGCGAGTTGTTGGTATCTCGTTTCCAACCGGGCTTATCGAGTAGCCATTGCAGTTTCCCTTTGATGGCCTCCGTATAGATCATCGCTCCCATCTGATTGGGATGGCCCAGTGAAGCATAGCGGCAAACCAGCAAGCTGTCTGTGCGGAATCGTTTTTCCGCTTCGGTCTCTTTTCTGTCTTTGGGAGGTTTGTAGGTCCCCTTACAGCTCTGGATCCGGCTTTCTCTGACATCGTCATTTGGTTTGTAGGCAGCCGTTCCAAAAGAAAGCACAACTATCAGTTTCCTAAAGCCGGAAAGGTTTGTGGAACCAAACATGAAATTCCATAGCAGCGTATCGGAAGCTGAGAACGAGTGCTCCGGCCAAAACTCGATCTCCACAAACATCACGCGCGGCAGCGAATTTCGTTCTCCCAGCTCGGTGTTAGCTTTACTTACGGCGTCGCTCAGGCTGGCTGTCGAAGTTTTGTACCACAAATCTGAAAGTGTGATGAGACGCGAACGCATTTCCTTGTCAGTCATGTGACGCGCTCCCGGTCTTTGGTTGTTTAGTTCCTTCGCCAGCAAGCGTATGAAGGCGTTGTCGGCAGTGCCGGAAGAAACGATTCGGTAGTAGCCGGTAACTACGACATACGCGTTCGGAAAGCTCGCAGTAACGCGCTGCAATAGCTTATGCATGCCCTCGCCGCAGTGTGTCGTGATTTGTTCATGCAGCCCCTCGGGCACGGCCGCGGCGTTCAAAAGATTGCCGACATCGACGTCATTTACGCAGCCGTCGACGAGAATCAGGTTGACCTTTGAACGATCGGGCCCGTAAAACCCGACCGCATCGTCGAGTTGCTCATTGATGGTAGGAAAAGGAAGGTTGACCTCGCCATCGTTTGACTTGAATCTGAAAGTCTCGGATGCGGGGCCGGTGATGTGCGCCCCCGAATGGGCCTCGATTCTCTCCCTGACTTGTCTTCCGGTCTTTTCCTGAAGCCAGCACTTAACTCGCCACCAGGTTTTTTGCTCCGGCTTTAGACCCTGTCCCCACATGATCGAGTCGCCAAGCACAAGCATCTGCAATGGACCATCTGGCCCGGGCTTAACTTCGCCAGGACAATCTGCCAGAGCGTTGCTTGCGGTAAGCAGCAATAACGCACTTGCTACGATCGCAAGCTGCCCTGTTTTGCTTCGTCTGGGGGTCATTTAACTCCTGACAAATCGCGGTCGTTCGTAGAAACAATCCTTACGCGAGATTAGATGAAAGCTGCCGCAGGAAGTCTTCCAGCAAATTAAGACTGACTCTGATACGGTAGTTCCTGGTCGACCGAATGTCATCGATCGGGACGATTTCGCCAGCGAAGTCGGCTTTCGCTTTGTCAATAACGCTTCGCTCGACTCTCTTACCCCGCAATGCTGCTTCCGTTTTGATGCAACGAAGCGGCACCGGGGCTACACTTCCCAACGCAATTCGCAAATCTCCCACGATTCCGTCTTCGATTCGCGCGGTGGCGGCAAAACAGACCTTCGAGATGGCCTGGGCTTTTCGCGTGCCAACCTTGCGGTAATAGTGAATCATACGAGCCTCCGTGCGCCGGAGGCGAATGCGCGTAAGTAATTCGTCGGCTCGCATGATCATTTGTTTATACCCAGTGTGAAAGCCGTGATACGGCATCCAGCGCGAGGCATTCAAAGAAGTCAGTTCTACCTCCGCATCATATGCGAGCAGGGCTGGAGGTGAGTCGGCGGCGGGCGACGCATTCGCGATATTGCCGCCGAGAGTGCCACGATTTTGAATGGCGAGTCCGCCGGTTTCGCTCGCAGCCTGGCAGAGCATGGGAAACTCTTTGCGAAGAATCGGATTCGCCTGCACTTCCGTGTAGGTCGTGAGCGCGCCAAGCGTGATGTGTTCGGCCGAGACTTCTATGCCGCGAAGCTCCGCGAGGTTCCAAATGTTGAGATAGTTTTTGTGAGGCAGCTTGCCGGATTCAAGCAGCACCATGAGATCCGTGCCACCGGCAAACGGCTGCCACACGCTGGGTTCACGTGCCATCAAATCCAAGGCTTCGCTCAACTCGGCCGGTGAGATTAATTGGTAAGATGGAACGTAAGCTCTCATTCGCTTTTGCGCTTGTCCGGTTTCAAAGACAGATCGTTGCGCGGCTTGTCTGCTTCGGTTTTATCTTTATCTCGCCGCTTGATCTTAGCTTTCTGTAAAGAGAGGCCGAGCCGTCGAAGTTGAGACACGCGTTTCAGCCGGGTCGTGACAGCTTCGGCGGACATATCAACCTTATGCATCCCGATCTCCTTCCTCTAAAGCTTTGATGTCGTCCAAATCCTGCCCGCTCCTCCTCAGTTGTTTCAGCGCAATCAAGCCAGCCCGTGAAACGACTGACAGTGTTCCGCCTTCCCATTCTGATTCAACTCGAGAATCCCACACCATACGAATTTGAGGCGTGACCAAAAGTAAATCCAGGGACAGAAGATCTCCCGACTCAGGATCGATCTTCGAGACGCGGCGTATTTCAACTGCGCCGTTTGCGAAACTCATATCTTTACCGCGAATCCTGTAACCCAGCTCTGTCGCGATTGCCATCACTCTGTCCAACGACTCCGCTTGAATCAGAACATCAATATCGATCGTCATTCGCGGTCGCTCATGCACGGCCATTGCCATGCCGCCACACAGCGCATAATCGATTTCATGTTCGTCAAGCACCGCAACCAGCTTGCGAAATTCGTCGTAGATATCCAGCATCAGACGTCATCTTGTTTCCGGCACGCATGCACGACGGATTCAAAAATCTTCATATAACCCGTGCAACGACAGAGATTCCCTGACAGTCCATTGCGAATGTCAGCCTCGGTAGGGTTTGGATTTCGTTCAAGGAGATTCACGGCGGCGAGCACCATGCCCGGCGTGCAAATGCCACACTGCGCCCCGCCACATTTAATGAACGCCAGCTGAACCGCGTGCAACTGCTCACCACTCGCGACACCTTCAATCGTCTTGATTGACGCGCCTTCAACTTGTGCAACGGGAACCAGACAACTGTTGACGATCTGGCCGTCGATGAATACTGAGCACGCGCCGCACTCACCTTCGCCACACCCTTCCTTCGTTCCCTTCAGGTGCAACTGTTCGCGCAGCACATCGAGCAGACGCTCCATCGGGTAGGCAGCTAGCGTCCGCGGCTCGCCATTCACCTGAAATCGGACATTCATTTTTCCCTCAGTTGATCTCATCGATTTTAGGAAGAGCGGGGGCATGCCCCCGCTTCCTGACCCTGAGACTTTCAACTCGTGCGTACCTTTTCGATTGAAAGTCTTTCCATCTAAAGGTTGTCATTCAAGTAACAATGGCTCGGGGTTAGGAAGGGGGCATGCCCCCGCTTCCGTCAAAGTTACCCAAAGTTTCCATCAATGCTTCCGGCATCAACGGCACATGATTGAAGCTGACGCCCGTCGCATTCTCAATGGCATTCAATATTGCCGGCGCGGCGCCGTCCATTGGCAACTCACCAATTCCTTTTGCGCCACCCGGCCCATACGCATAAGGGTTCTCTTCGAAGTAGACGCGGATCGGTGGTATGTCGGCGGGCGTGGGAATGATGTAATTCGTCATCTGGTTATTAATCATCCGTCCATTTTGCCAGACAACATTTTCGAAAAGCGTGAAACCAATTGCCTGCGCCACCCCGCCTTCAATCTGTCCGGCCGCGAGCACCGGATTGATCACGCGGCCGACTTCCTGCACCGCCACGAAGTCATCAACGTGAGCTTCGTAAGTCAACATATCAACTGAAACTTCGGCAACGTAAACTGCCCAGGCGTAAGCACCATATGCATCGCCCTGATATTTTTCATCGTCCCAGTAAACATTTGGCGGCGGCTGGTACTTGCTAAACGCTTTGAGTGGCCCAAAGGTTTGGACGTGCTCGCGGCAAGCTTCCTGAAACTCCGCCGAAGTGTAGTTTTGTTGCAACAGTCTGCTTCCTATCAGCGTCTGCTTTAAGCCCAGCACAGCCGACTCCACCAGTTTCCCGACCACCATGCAGGTGCGCGAGGCAACGGTCGGCCCGCTGTTGGGAACGTTCGCAGTATCGGGCTGAAGAATCTCGATCAAATCGTCGTCAACACCGAGGGCTTCCGCGGCGATTTGAGAAAAAATGGTATTGGTTCCCTGGCCAATCTCCGTACTGGCGGCAAGAATACGAACGCGGCCCGCCGCTGTAGCTTCCGCGCCCACCACCGATTGCAGGTAAACCTCGCCGGATCCAGTGAAGCCCGCGCCATGCATAAACGACGCGAAACCAATCCCTTTTCTGATCCGAGATTCGCTCCTGCCTTCTAGCACCCCACGCGGGCTGCCCGCGCGGGGGCCCCGCTCTGCTCCTGCCGACTGCTCCTGCGATACAACGCCCTCCCTCACCGTCCCACCCCAGCCGGGCTGCCCGTCTGGGGACCCCGGGATCGGGCTACTGCCCCAAGCGGAGTTCTCACGTGCGTAGCGCTGCCGTTTCTCGTGATAGGCGGTTAATTCAAACGCTCGATTGAGCAACCCGTCCATGTCAACTTTTTCCCTGATCACCTGGCTGGTTGCCGTCGTCTCTCCTTCGTGAACAAAGTTTCGCCGACGAAACTCGTCGGGAGACAAGCCGAGCGTTTTTGCAACCTTATCCATTTGCCGCTCGAGCGCGAAGATACTCTGCGGCGCACCGAATCCTCTAAACGCACCGTGCGGCGGAACGTTTGTCGCGACCGCACTGCTGCGTATGCGCACGTTGGGACAGTAGTAAGGGCCGGCGGCGTGAATCGTGCCTCGTGAAAGCACCACCGGCGAGAGGGTGCAGTAGGCGCCACCATCGATGATGAATTCGATATCCATCGCGAGCAGCTTGCCGTCTTTCGACACCGCGGTTTTATGCCGCGTGCGCGATGGATGTCGCTTCGTGGTCGCGACCATGTCTTCCGCGCGGTCGTAAATCATCTTCACTGGCTTGCCCGATTTCCACGAGAGCAGCGCGGCGTGACCGGCAATCATCGACGGGTATTCTTCCTTGCCGCCAAAGCCGCCGCCGGTTTCAGTTTGAATTACGCGAATCTTTTCTTCCGGCAGGGCAAACAGTTTTACGAGCGCCTTGTGAACATAGTAAGGACACTGCATCGAGCCCCAGACGGTCACGCCCTCGGCCTTGTTAGCGATTGCGATCACACCGTTGTTCTCGATGTAGAGCTGCTCCTGCGCGCCGGTGTGGTATTCGCCTTCGACGATGAAGGCTGCGTTGGCCCAGGCGCCTTCCACGTTTCCTTTATCAACCAAAAACGATTTGAAGACGTTGTCGTCTCCCCAGATGATCTCTTTTTTGTTTACTGAATCCTCGAGCGTATAGACTGGCGGCAACTCTTCGACTTCGATGCGCACGTGCCGGCGCGCTTCTTCGAGCAAATACTTATCAGGGTGAGCAAGCAGCAGCAGCGGCTCCTCAGGATGATTTACCACTTCACCGGCGAGGTAGGGCTGATCATTTAGTATCAACGCCACATAATTCTCTCCCGGTATATCCTGCGCCGTGACAATCGTGAACTCGCTCCAGGGAATCCCATCTTCGAAAAGAATCTTTGTGACCCGCCCACGCGCGACCGGACTTCGCACCGTAGTGCCATGAAGCATTTCCGGAAAAGAAATGTCGTCAACATACAGCGCCTGACCGGTGACCTTCTTCCGGCCTTCCTTGCGGGGTGCTGATTTGCCGATGGGGTGATTGTTTGAGTTTGGGTTCATTAGGACGATGTACCGATGGTCAGCAAGAAGATCAGTGAATGCGAGAATTGATCTCCTCGTAGTTTCGGAAAACTGCCTCCGCGACATCCTCTTCGAGCGGACAGAGTCTTCGGTCTATTGCCCAGTAGTGGTCGAGTGCGTGTGTAGACCTGTAGACCTCTAACGGTCGAATGCGCCATCGGCTAGCGGACAAGAGCTATCGAGCGACCGTGGTCAGTGTTTTGTATAGTGGAGGTTCGGCTTTTTCTCTTGGGTAACCCTAATAAGAAAGCGCAATGCTTCGTTTACAGCGTCTGCGTCGGGAAAGATTTCTGCTACGTCGGGCGCCAATCGAATCGTGCCGCTAAAACTTTTCCGTCCCGGGCCTAGCTTTCTGACTCGCAGGCTCCGCAAATCGTACTCTGGCCGCAGTTCATCATTCGCTTCTGGTTCAATTTTCTTCATAGGCTTCTCGTTCCGTCGGGGTTAATTCTCTGGCGCTAATCAGGCGAATCGCATTAGCCCGCTCCGTGTAAGACACAATCAGCAACCGGCCCTGTCGCGACGTTCCAATGATAATGTAGCGAGGCTCATCACCAGAATGTTCGGGATCGTAAAAATCAACGTAGAATGGATCATCAAAGACGGTCTTCGCCTCGTCAAAGGCAACTCCGTGCTTA
>DIYZ01000204.1:13506-14720 GCA_002427845.1 Chloracidobacterium sp. UBA6041
TGCTTCATCCCACTCAAAAGTCACGGTAGTATCTTAGCACCGTTCTTAGAGTACCTGTCGGCACCACCTGAAAACCTGACCACTGCTCCTGCGAAAAGGAGACCTTAGAGATCGGCTTCGCAAGTGTGGCGGCAACCGGCACGATTGAATTGTTGCCGCTTCATGGCAGACTGGTAAGTCTGTCCAACTTACGGTTTGGCGATGACAAGCGGATTCCCCTCCAGCTCTCTCCGATAGAAAACGCGCGGCCGCTGGACGCTGCGCTTCTCAGGCTCGGCGATATTTTGCTCGCCTTCAGTGAAAGCGATCTCCAGACCGATGCCTCGGCCCTGCTTCATCTTTGCTTCCTGCATCTGCGGCACGCGCTCAGTGGCGAAGTCGAGCCACTCTCTCGCACTCAGCACTCCGTCTTTCGGCTCACTGTCCGCAATCGCTGTCTTGAGTCCCTCTTCGACTAACGCATAGGTCAGCAGCCCGTGACCAAGTTGCGCGGCTTCGAGGGCTGCCTGATAGCTCTGCGCCGCGGTGAGGATGTACATGCCCTTTTCGTAGGCAAGTTGGGCCAGACCCTTGGAATTCATCGGGCCACGGCGTTTCTCTTCTGCCTCGAGCGCTTGTCCGGAGTTGCAGGCATCGATGATCAGCAATAGATGGCCGGCGTCCAGCCTTTCGACTGACTCTTCCAACTCAACATCCGAGATGCTGTGCGCGAGTATCGTCTGCAATCCCTGCTCATTCAGCTTGGTGCGTTCGCCCGTATAGCCGAGGTCGTGCGGAATAAGGTAGAAACGTTGCGCCTGCGCCGTGCCGTGACCAGCGAAATAGATGATCACGGTGTCTTCGGGCTCCGCGCGCTTTAGTCCATTCAGTGCCGGCGCCCCTGCTTTCAACGATGGCGGCCCAGGCGCTCCGGCCAGTCGATTCAAGACTGAAAGGATGTTTGCTTTAGTCGCGTTCTCATTTATCAATGGAACGACTTCGACGCGCTCGAACTGTGCCACTTGCGTTTGCCTGAGACGGACCTCATGACCGAAGCTTTGCGCATCCGCCACGGCATACTTCAAGTTGTATTGCGGATTCGCATATTCATTAACGCCGACTGCGATGATGTAGGCGGTGCCGGCGCGCTTTAGACTGTCAGCTCCGGTTAGCGCCAACTGCGCGTCTTTGCTCTTGACGTTATCTTTGTTGAAGGCGTAGGCCGTCAGCCGGTT
>DIYZ01000204.1:14915-25058 GCA_002427845.1 Chloracidobacterium sp. UBA6041
GACGCACGTCACGCGCTCCGGCGCCGCCCTGAGGACTATCTTTGTCCGCAGGCGCGTCGGTGACGTCGATCCTTACCTTGACCGTGCGAGAAGCTACCGCAGTTGCGGGGCCACTTGCGGATGCTGGTTCCGGAGCGATCGAGAGTTTCACTATTGGCTGGCGGCGATCTTTCCGGGACATATCCTGAGCCACCTGCGGACGTTTGCCGGCAAAAATATCGCTTAGCAAGCCGGGATAATAAAACTCATTAAAGAACCATTCGATCGGCGCGACATTGAAAGTGTCCTGGTTGTAGCGCCAGAGAATCTGATTCCAGGAGACCGGCGTGCCGTCAAACAGACCCTGGGGAGTGACAACCATCCATTCGCCTCCGTCGTCGAGAGAGATGAGCGTCAACAAGTGCTCGCCGGTGTTTGCGTCCCACAGGAAGGTGCCACCGTCGTCGCTGGCCGATGCAAGCAAATGCGAGTCAGGGCTGAAGTCTATAGAGTCGATGTTGGCCGTATGCCCGCTAAGTGTGCGCAGCTCGCGTCGCGCCGCTACATCCCAAATCTTGATCGTGTTATCCGTGCTGCTGGAAGCCAGCAGTCGACCATCGCGACTGAAGGCCACTTGCGTAACGCCTTTGCCGTGACCCTTGAGTGCTCCGATCTCGCGACCACTCGCTACGTCCCAAAGCGTCACTTGAGTTTTCGCCCGCGGCGGCTGCGACGAGGCGGCTGTCGCCGCTGAAGGCGATAAACGGAGACATGCCCATCGCACTTTGTCTGCCGCTCGAGAGATTGCGCAACTCAAGCCCGGTTGCAGTGTCCCACAGCTTGATCGTGCTGCTGCGGAACGTCGCAGTTGCGAGCAAGCGGCCGTCGGGACTGAATACAAGCCGGGTAGCACCGAAGAAATTGTTATAGCCGGTTTGGAGGACGAGTTCCGGTTTAGCCTCGCGCGACTGCTGTGCAGCCTGAGAGTTGTTTGTGGTGCCGGCACTCTCGATGCCGAGGCCGCGTTTGTCGGCCGGGCTGGCAGCCGGCGCGGCAGAAGGTGTTTGCCCGAAAGCTGCGGAGGAAACTGCGGCGAGCAGAATGGTTGCTAAAGTGATCCCGTTGGTCAGTCCATCTTTAATTAGTTTCATTAAGGTATCCTGCGCTTAATTGGTTTGAAGCGCTATAAGAGCTTCGCGGCGGCTTTGATTTTCAGCGCGGTGGACTATGGTTTAAGCTGCCCGATCCGCAGTTCTCGTGTATTATTCCCCCGCTCTTCCATCCCTTCAATCGATTCAGCCCTGAAAGACTGGCTGAATGTCAGGAGCATTACATGTTCCAGAAAATTTCTTTATTGCTTTGCGTTGTGTGCGCTATCGTGCTGGTAGGATGTTCCAAGTCAGAGACGCCGACAAACGGCGCAAGTGCAACGACCGGTAACGCCAACAAGGCTGCAACCAGCACAACCCCAGCGACAGCGAAGACTGCCGGCACCAGAGAAAAAATCGGAGTGCCGGAATGCGACGAGTTTATAGCCGCATACGACGCTTGTGTTTCCAGCAAAGTTCCCGAAGCAGCGCGAGCTCAATATAAAGCGAGCATAGAGCAATGGCGAAGCTCGTGGCGCAAACTCGCCGAAAACCCGAATACGAAGGCAACGCTGGCCGCGGCCTGCAAACAATCAGCCGAGTCAGCACGGGCTTCGATGAAGTCTTACGGTTGCACGTTCTGATCGAGCGGTGCCGTCCGAGGTGAGGCGGCGCTCAGGAAGCTTCGCGCGCCAGCCTCAACTCTTTGATAGGGGTGAAGCAAACTAAGACTGTTGCTGTCAGCACGCCGCTGAAAGCCATGCCGGTGCCGGGTGTGGAAAGAATCGAGGGGTTCACGACGACGATGTAAGCCATCGTGAAAAAGGTGGTGATGCCGGCGATCGCTTCGGTGCGGAGGTTTGGCTTCGCGATTTAAGGAGAGCTCATTAGAAAGGTTGAAAACTGAAATGAGCAGAGCGAAGCGAGTCTATGCCAGCAGAACAGCGTGCGCAAGAACTATACTTTTGCAACAGAAGAGCGGGGGTAAACCACCTTCCTGACTTAGAGCTGCTTTCAGTTGAAAACTACTTGCAGGATTGAAAGTCACTCAATCAGAAAAGGATGTTTCAAATCTCAAAGTCTCAGGGTTAGAAGGGTGGTTTACCCCCACTGCTTGTCAACATCCAATATGGAAATTGAAAAGCAACAACCCAAAGCCTCAATGACTTCGGGTTGCCGCTTGTCAGCTTGCAGCGAGTTCCCCAATTGAATTCTCTGCTTGCTGAAGTCTACGTGAAGATGCGAGCGCTACCGTCGGGCAGTAATCGCGACCGACTCTCTGGACAGCTTAATGCCGGCCAACTCACGTGCGATCTGCTTTTCGTTTCGCGACTTCGACGCCTGCATCCCGGCGCTGTCCGCGGGCAGCCACGCTTGCGAAAAGAAATACTGATCGCCATAGCGATTGAATACCAACTTCGCACTCTCTTGTATCTTGCCGATGACGCTACTGGTCGGGACCAGCGCGCTCGTGAGTCCATTTCTGCTGCGAAGCTGAAGCACCTTCATGTCCGACGTCGGATTGGTACAACGAACTGAGTACTCGCCCGCCGGCATTGTCTTATTGCCAACGCTGAACTCGAACGGGATGTTGGCTCTCAACTCTGTGTTGCCGTTCGTCTGCGCCTTAGCCGTCGAAAGACCCGCAACGGTTAGGAGCATTATCATCGTCGCTATCATGTAAGCTTGCTTTTTCATGTTGTTCTCCTTCGTTCCTTACGCTGGGGCTGAAGCTAAGTCCATGCGGTTGTTTTGGGGCGGCCTTTTCGGCCTTTGCTTCGCCCCGAATTTCTTCGTCACTTACTAACGCGCAGACTTCGCGGAAATTCCCTCACGGCTGCAAAACTTCCTGAGGTAGAATTCCCGAACACATCCGGACCACAGGCGGAAAGCCGCCGAATAAGGCGTTTTAACCCTTCCAGCTACCTCGGAGACCGGCAACCCAATGCAAGCGCCCGATGGCATAACCCAACTTTTAATTAACTGGCGGACTGGCGATGAGGCTGCACTTGAGAAGCTTATGCCGCTGGTCTATAGCGAGCTGCGCAGACTTGCCGGTAATTATCTAAGACGCGAGCAACAGGGTCACACTTTGCAACCGACCGCGCTGGTCAATGAGGCGTACTTGCGCCTGGTGGACCAAAGAAACGCGAACTGGCAAAACCGTGCGCAGTTTTACGGCATCGCGGCGCAGTTAATGCGACGCATTCTGGTGGACCATGCGCGTCAGAAACACGCGGAGAAGCGCGGCGGTTCTGACCAGCAGCGGTTGTCGATCACCAGTGCGCAGGGCTTATCAACTAAACCTGACTTCGACGTGCTCGCTTTGCATGAAGCACTGGAGGAGCTTGCGAGTATCGATGGCCAGCAAAGCAGGATAGTGGAACTGAAGTTTTTTGGCGGTCTCTCGATTGAAGAAACTGCGGAAGTGATGGGCCTTGGGCACGCCACGGTTGAACGCGATTGGAAGATGGCGCGGGCGTGGCTCAGACGGAAGTTGGAATAGAGATTAGTTTTCTTGACCGGCGTGAGGCGCTTTCCAAGCAACGTGCGCGTAAGGTAATAGGGGAGTGCCGTAGGCACGAGATATTTATAGCCCAACGCTGTACATTGCAAACTCCTTTGAGCCCATTTATGGGCAGCAGCAAAATATCTCGCTCCTAACGGAGCGAACGTTTCTTTCTACGCACTGTGGTCTATAAACATTGCGCCGCTACGCGGCTAAGCGAAGCGGCGCTCCCAAACTAACAGCTTACCTTACGACGATGACACCCGAACGCTGGCAACAAGTTAAGCAGTTATTCAATTCCGCGCTGGAGCGCGAGCAGAACCAACGATCTGCGTTTCTGGCGGAGGCTTGCCGCGGCGATGAATACTTGCGCAGTGAAGTTGAGTCTCTGCTCAGTTCTCATGAGCGGGATGGCCGCTTCATCGACGCGCCGGCTTTTGAATATGCTGCGGCCCTGCTAAGTGACAAGCAATCCACCATGGCTGCGGGACAGACTTTGGGTTCATATCGGATTCTCGCGACGCTCGGTCGGGGTGGCATGGGGGAAGTGTACCTGGCGGAAGATACCCGGCTGGGTCGCAAAGTAGCTTTGAAGTTTCTCCCGTCGTCGTTCGCCCAGGATCAGGATCGCTTGCGCCGTTTTGAGCGCGAGGCTCGCGCCGCGTCGGCTTTGAACCATCCTAACATTCTGACTATTTATGACGTCGGCGTCTCCGAGGGGCGGAATTTCATCGCCACGGAATACGTTGAGGGCGAGACGCTGCGTCAGCGGATGGGGCATTCGCGTTTGAGCGTCGCAGAAGCTCTCGATGTGGCGATCCAGGTGGCCTCCGCACTGGCGACTGCGCATCAGGCCGGCATAATCCATCGCGACATCAAACCGGAAAACATCATGTTGCGCCGCGACGGCTACGTGAAAGTTGTCGATTTCGGTCTGGCTAAACTCACCGAAGCACCAATAGTCTCGGCAGATACTTCAAAGCCTACTCTCTTGCAGATCGATACTGACACCGGAATGGTCATGGGCACGACCGCCTACATGTCTCCCGAACAAGCGCGCGGCCTTACGGTGGATGCCCGGTCTGACATCTGGAGTCTCGGCGTAGTGATGTATGAAATGGTTGCCGCTCGGCCACCTTTTGAAGGTGACACAAGGAGCGACATTCTTGTCGCAATCCTCGAGCGCCAGCCGGTTTCTCTAGTGGACATCTCAGCCGAAGTGCCGGAATCATTCGAATGGATTGTCGCCAAAGCTCTAACCAAAGAGCCGGAGGAGCGTTACCAAACCGCGCGCGAAATTCTTTCCGACCTGCGGCGCTTAAAACAGAAACTGGATCTCCTCGCGGCACAAAAACATTCGTCACCCACGAGGCGCGCGACGAGCGAGGACTACGTTGATGATTCAGCGCACCGTTCTACGACTCTGCCGGGAGCAGCCACCGATGAAACTAATCCAATCCGAGCGACCATCGCGCACGTTGCCATCAGCCGCTGGCCGCATAACAGACTGACAATAGTCGTCGCCGCGTCAATGGCTCTTGCCTTAGTAATCGGCATCGTCTGGTCCATCAAACGATTTGGCCGCACCGACACGCGAGAAGAAGGCAAAACAAGCAGCGAAGTCTTAAGAACGACCCAAATCACCTTCTCGCCAGGCTTGGATGGCTTTCCCTCGTTATCGCCTGACGCAAAATCCGTGGTTTACAGTTCTGATCAAAACGGAAGTTTTGAGATCTATATTAGACAACTCACCCCCGGTGGCGGCGAGTTACAACTAACCAACGACGGCCAGCAAAACGTCCAGCCTTCGTGGTCTACCGACGGCCAGCGCATCGCGTATTATTCGAAGAATCGCGGCGGTATTTGGGTAATGTCCGCGCTCGGCGGTTCCGCAAAACAACTGACAGAATCCGGCTCGCGCCCAACCTGGTCCCCAGACGGTTCGACGATCGCGTTTCAGTCCGGAGCCTCAGGCGAAATTCTCGCGGCGCGCGCCATGCCACCATCGACAATCTGGATCGTGCCGTCTCAAGGTGGAGTGCCAAGACAAGTTACTCAACAAGGAAATCCGCCTGGTGGCCACGCCTCGCCTTCCTGGTCACCTGACGGGAAACGAATTGCGTTTCAAGCATCCGATTTTATTTTTTCGTCAATTTGGTCAGTAGCTGTTGAAGGTGGTGAACCAAAGAGAATAGCGGAAGGTAGCAGTCCGATCTACGCACCCGATGGGCGGCATATCTATTACCTGGGAGCAGCTCCAGGACTTTCGAAGCTTCAACTAGCTCCATCGGGCGAACCAATCGGCGAACCGGCAAACGTATTGGGATCCGGGCCTGGGACAGCTCTCGGGAATCCGGCAATCTCTGCTGACGGAAAAAAGATTGTCTACAGCGCCAATCGAACTTCAAGTAACCTCTGGTCCGTTTCATTGTCGCCGGCTTCGGCCGACGCTCTCGGTCCACCATTACCCTTTTCGCGCGATACCAGTCAGCGAAATAACCTCGCGCGGTTTTCGCCCGACGGGCGCAAGCTCGCCCTCACCAGATGGCGTCCGGGAACGAGTGCGGACATTTGGGTCGCTGATGCGGATGGCAAGAATCTAACTCAAGTTACTAATAACCCGGCAACCGATAGTCAGGCAAGTTGGTTTCCTCAGAGCGACAAACTCGCCTTCCTCTCAGACCGCGATAAGCCTATGAAGCTGTGGACCATCTCTCTAGCTACCGGGAAAGAGGAGCCATTTTTGGATCTCGGTGAAGGAGTGCAATTCGCCGTACTCTCGCCCGATGCCAAACAAGTCGCATTCAATTTGATCCAAAATGGAGCTATGAATGTGTGGGTTGCTTCGGTCAAGGATGGACAACGGAAGCAGTTGACCTTTGATAGTCAATTGATGGGTTTTCCTTGCTGGTCGCCAGACGGACAGTTCCTAGCATTTGAGATGCAACGTGGAGAAGAGGCTTATCTGATGGTCATTCCGAGCAGCGGCGGACAACCCGCGCAGTTGACTTTCGATCACGGTAAGAGCTGGCCGCACGATTGGTCACCCGATGGAGACAAGATTGTTTTCGCGGGCCAGCACGACGGGATCTGGAACATCTACTGGATCTCTCGGACCACGAAGGCGCAGAAACAACTGACTAGCTATTCGAAACTAAACGCTTTCGTGCGCTATCCCGCCTGGTCGCCATTGGGCAATCAGATTGTTTACGAATACGCCGAGACTACCGGCAACATCTGGCTGATGGAGCTGAAGTGACGCCGATCGAAATTCAACGCCGAAGGCGTTGGCTAGCTCAGCCCGGCGTAACACGCCGGGAAAAGAGTTAACCATGTTGCCGATTTCATCGAATTAGCGTGTGTCAAACGCTTTCAGCGTAAGGAGGTTTTCTTTGTTCTCAAACCCAGGGTGTTACCCTGGGCTGAGTTATAAAACGCCTTCGGCGTTCACGATTGAGTTCGACCTATGACACCCGAACGCTGGCAACAAGTTAAGGAAATTTTCACTTCGGCTCTGCAACATGAGCCAGTACAGCGTTCTGGTTTTCTCGCAAGCGCGTGCGGTGGAGACGAGTCGCTGCGTCAGGAAGTAGAGTCCCTCATCTCCTCACATGAGAAGGATGGGAGCTTCATCGATTCGCCCGCATATGAAGCTGCTGCGGAAATACTGACGACTGGCAGGGAACTCATCGTTGGCCAAAGGGTCGGCCATTACGAGATTCTTTCCACGCTCGGCAAAGGCGGAATGGGAGAAGTCTACCTCGCCCGAGATACCCGGCTGGATCGCAAGGTCGCGCTCAAGTTTCTTCCACCAGATTTGATCAAGGATGATGAGCGCGTGCGCCGCTTTGCGCAGGAAGCGCGCGCTGCTTCATCTTTGAACCATCCGAACATTCTTACGATTCACGAGATAGGTGAGGTGGGCGGTCGCCGCTTTATCGCCACCGAGTTTGTTGATGGCGAGACGTTGCGAGAGAGAATCGCTGGTGGGCCGATGAAACGTACCGACGCACTCAACACCGGCGAACAGGTCGCTTCTGCGCTCGCCGAAGCGCATGCCGCTGGGATCATCCATCGCGACATCAAACCAGAGAACATCATGCTGCGCCGCGACGGCATTGTGAAGGTGCTCGACTTTGGTTTGGCGAAGCTGACTGAGCAAAAAGAATCCGCGCCGGAAGATCCAACTCGTGCCTTGGTCAAAACCAGCGCCGGAGTCGTGATGGGCACGGTGACCTACATGTCGCCAGAGCAAGCGCGTGGATTGCCAGTGGATGCGCGTTCGGACACCTGGAGTCTGGGTGTGGTGCTCTACGAGATGATGAGCGGCCGCGCGCCGTTTGCAGGCGCGACCACCAGCGATGTCATAGCGGCGATTCTCGAACGCGAGCCAAGGTCGCTGACCAGTATTTCGAGTGACGTGCCCGACGCGCTGGAATGGATCGTCAACAAGGCGCTGACAAAAGACCGCGACGATCGTTATCAAACTGCGCGCGAGTTGCTCACCGATTTGCGCCGGCTCAAGCAACGCTTGAGTGTGGCTGCTGAAATCGAGCGTAGCGCGGCGTCGGAACTTCCAATCGGCTCGGTGGCACAACGCGGGACAAATCCAGACGAAGCATTCAGGGCCAGCGACCGGCCGAGATCAAAACGGCGGCTGGTATGGGCGGCGCTGTTTGCGGCGATGTTTGCATTGCTAGCGAGCGTGGTGATATGGAAAGGCAGGGCTTACTGGTTCAAGCACGCGGCACAAACGCCGGTTGCAGTGCTGATGGATTCTCCCTTGCCCGACAGGGTTTTCGATCCTGAAACTCGCAAGAATGGCGGCACGAACGCGGACGACATTACCGACATCCTCCGCGACCTGCCGATTGTCATTGAAAAGGAAACCACCAGCTCGCTTTGGCACCGCGAAGATCAAGTGCTTCGCGAGAGTCCGGCTCTGATTGTGATTCACCGTTCATGTTTTGCTGATATTAATGTGGGTTTCGATCCCCAAGCAACGGCCACCCAGGTTGCGGACAAAAAGATCGAGAGCTTCCTTGGCTACATTAGTCTTAGCAATCCCAACACGAAGTTTCTTGTCTATACTCGTCGGCCGGGAGATCAATCGTCCTGGACAGCAGATCTGGAAAGGCGATTTCCCCAACTTAAGGGGCGCGTCTTTACGATTCACGTGACGGGGGGACGGGAGCATGCGACGTTTCGCGACGCGACGACGGCCCAGGCGCTCCGGCAGCAAGTGCAAGCGATACTAGGACTGCACTGAACCGCCCTATTCCGCACGGGAATGTATCTGTTAACAGGGACGAGATGGATTATTGGAGTGCGGTGACTTTCACCGCTTTGGTCCAGGGTAACGCGACGTTGCAACGCAAACTGTTAGTTTGTGCAAAGTCGCGTAGCCACCACCTGACTCTGCGCTGAAGGCATGATGACCATCGCCGCCGGCACAAAACTAGGCCGTTACGAAATCCGCTCGAAGATTGGCGAGGGCGGCATGGGCGAAGTCTATCTAGCCGAAGACACGCAGTTACATCGCAAGGTCGCGCTGAAGGTTCTTCCCGCCGAAGTCGCTTCCAATCAGGATCGTATGCGGCGCTTCAATCAAGAGGCTACGGCTGCTGCCGCGCTCAATCATCCCAACATCGCCCACATCTATGAGATCGGCGAGCACGATGGCGTGCATTTCATCGCGATGGAGTTTGTCGACGGCGTCACGCTGCGCGAGAAGATTCATCGAGACCACACCGATCTCGGGAAGCTGCTAAGGTACCTGCAGCAAGTCGCCGAAGGCCTGGCAAAGGCGCATGCCGCCGGTATCGTGCACCGTGATTTGAAACCCGACAACATCATGGTTACGGACGAGGGGCACGCCAAGATTCTTGACTTTGGTTTAGCAAAACTGATCGAGCAGCACACAGCATCAACGTCGGCTGAAGGCTCCAGCGAAGTGGCAACGGCAGTGATGCCGCAACGCTCAATACCCGGCACCGTGATGGGTACGGTCGGCTACATGTCGCCTGAGCAGGCGCAAGGCAAGACCAATGAGATCGATCACCGGTCGGACATCTTTTCGTTTGGTTGCATACTTTTTGAAGCAGCTACCGGCCAACGGGCGTTCGTAAGCGAATCAACGATCGATACGTTGCACAAGATTGTTCACTCGCCCGCGCCCCTGGTGAAGGATGCGAATCCTTCAGCGCCCGCTGACTTGACGCGCATAGTTCGCCGTTGTCTGGCAAAGGATCCCGATGAGCGGTATCAGTCGATCAAGGAAGCGGCAATCGAGTTGCGAGAATTACGACGCGAACTCGAAGGCGCGGCAGAGTTGGAAACGACGGTGCGGCCCAGTTCAGTTGGCTCGACTATCAGTTCAACGGCGAGCAGCGCCGCAACAGTATCAGGCGCAATCCGTTCAACGGCGCCATCGTCAAGTGCCGAGTACATCGTCTCGGGAATCAAACAGCACAAACTTGCCGCGGCCATCGCTGTCATAGCGCTTGTCCTGGGCGCGGTCGGTCTCATTGCTTATCTGCACGCGCGCAACACCGAGGTCGCAATTGA
>DIYZ01000155.1 GCA_002427845.1 Chloracidobacterium sp. UBA6041
AGCGCCGGATCCCACAACATACTGCTCATCGGCCCGCCGGGTTCGGGTAAGACGATGTTGGCGAAACGGCTGCCGACAATTCTGCCGCCGTTGGAGTTTGAGGCCGCGCTGGAGCTAACAAAGATTCATTCTGTTGCGGGACTGACTGGCCGCGCCGGGCTGGTAACCGAGCGGCCATTTCGTTCACCCCATCACACAATCAGCGACGCGGGGTTGATAGGCGGCGGCGCGATTCCGCGTCCGGGCGAAGTTTCGCTGGCGCATCATGGTGTATTGTTTCTCGATGAGTTACCCGAGTTTGATCGCAGCGTCCTGGAGGTTTTGCGTCAGCCTCTCGAGGATCAAAAAGTAACAATTAGCCGGGCTGCGATGTCGCTTACTTTTCCCGCTTCGTTCATGCTGGCGGCAGCGATGAATCCGTGCCCATAAGGCTTTCGCCGATACCGCAAAACAGTCCTTCCATTCGATAGTTCGCTACAATGATGCGCGGAGTTATCGCGTTCAATAATCTGCGTTTTTGGTCCCGGTTCAAGAGGTCGAATTGCCTGAATACTTTGAACTGCCGAACCAGAGTGTCTACATCGATCTGCCGTGCGGGTTCTTCGCGGAGAAGGAGATCCGAAAAGACTTGCTGCTCTCGCTCAATCGCCGTGACTTTCTGATCACGTTCGGCGCGAGTGATAACGCCTTCGTAGTAGGTATCCAGCACCCTCTCTCGTTTAGCCATCAGCGCGTCGATCTGCCTTCTGATCTGTTCGATGCTTGACTGTGGTTGTTTCTTTGCCCGCGCAATCCGTCTCAGAAACGTCTCATTGCTAAGGTGCTTTGCGAACACGCGATCAAGGTAAGGATCGAGCTTATCGCGTCTCATGTACTTCGCCCCGCACCTGTTCTTGCAAACGTAGTAATCGTCCCTGCGATACTTTGTATAGACTCGACCCTGGCAGACGCAATCAAGGTAGCCATTATAGGTGTATCTCTGTTCGTAATTCGGAGACGATCGCCAGTGAAAAGACTTCTTCATCCTCAGAATCTTTTGCACGAGATTGAAATCTTCTTGCGAGACTAAAGGCTCCATCACTTTAACCCTGATCACCTCATCAGGATTACGCTTAATCTTCCTTCGATCCCCCTGCCTCCCGTCTTTTGTCGGGTACTTTCCCGCCGCCGACAAATCACGCTTCTTGTCGATCACCCGCCATCCGCTATAGATCGGGTTTTTGAGCATATACGCGAGCGAATGCGGCTCGATGTTTACTTGCTTACCAATCGAGAAGTAACTTGTGTCACCGGATAGAACCAACCTAAAAGCCTCTCTGATCCGTTCCGCGTCAGGCGTGTACCACCACCCATCTTTCCCCTTGGACGGATCGTGATCGACTCCGAAGGGTAAACATATTCTGCTTTGAGCCAGTTCACCTCTTCGCCGCTTTTCTTCCCTTGCGCTCCATGCCTTGCGAAGCATTTCCATTCGCTCGACACCACCCATTGCCGCCTTCAGTGTTCCCATCAGTCGGCCATCTGTGCTGCCAAAGTCTATCGGGCCCGAGGGAAGGTAGAGCAAGGTATTCGTATCCACAAAGACTTGGAGCAAAGCATAGTCCGCGTAATTTTCTGGACGCATCAAACGTGAAAATTCTCTCGCGACAATTCCGTGAATCTGAGGATCAGCCATGAGGCGGAGCATCTCCTGCATCTCAGGGGCTAACAACACAGCAGTCCCTGACACTCCGGCCATTTCGATAGATTTTACGATGGTGAGTCCATACTGTTGAGCGGTGCGGTGATTGAGAGTCTTTTGAGACTCAATTGATGCGTGCTCTTCCGACGCTTGTCCCAACGTCGAGACTCTTACCAATTCAATGGCCCGCTTTATCATTTTGCGATCCTCAGTCTAGGCGCAACACCCAGATGCTTTCTCATTAGTCGTAGAGCTTCTTGATCGCGGTTCTGCTCCAGCAGTTCCTTGATCTCTCGCTCAGTCTTATCCCGTTCACGCAGAATTTCAAGCGCAACATCGCTCAGCGCGCTCAACACTGAGTCATCGTCGGGCACTAATTGCCGGTTTGCGCTCAAAGTCATCCCTCGAATCGCGGCTCGTGAAACTCCATGATGCGGCCGTTGAATATCAGGTCAACTACGCCGCCGGCGTCTTCATCCCGCTGGTAGTCAATGTAGAGCTTCGCCGGCCGCGCGCCTGCTTGTCCATTACCCATTTCGGTCCAAAGGACGAGCCCCACATCGACAGCCTTAGCGGCTTCGCGGGATTCCGCTGACTGGTGGAAGTACGGCGCCTGGCGCTCGTCGTTCTTTCTCACGTGGCCGAGTATCTCGGTCGGATGCCCCAAAGCGAGCGTGGCGATGTTGAATTCCTGTGAGATGTTCTTCCATCCCCGCCAGATGGTCGCCACTTCTTCGGAGCGATTTGCGCTCTTGCGGACTCGAGCTGAAAATTGGTTGGTATAGTCGGCCACGATTAGGTTGATGTTTTCCGTTCTGACCATCTCACGTGTCCGAACTCGCACGTCTACAATGTCGGACGTGTAGGTGTCGATGAAGATGCCAAGGTCTTCGAGATCCTGCGTGGCGTCAATAGATTCTCTGATTCTTCGCTCGTCCAGCCCAAACCGAATTTGACTGACCGGAATGTCGGTGAGCGGCGCCAGTGCGCGGTAAAAGATTTTTAGGTCGCTCATCTCGCGCGAGAAGTAAAGCACTCGATGGCCGTTGCGCGCGGCGAAGACCGAAAGCTGCTTGGCCCACGCCGATTTTCCATGCTTCTGAGGCGAAATCATTCCCCATAATTCAGTTGGGTTAAGACCACCGCGGCAAGCATTGTTCAAGCGCTCCCAGGGTGTAGCGATCGCGGAGTTGTGTTCGGCGTTCAACCCGCCCAAGTGAGCCCGGGCCTTCCCAGCAACTTCCTTGAACGACAAAGCACTGCGACCTTCGGCATCGCGGTGGTCACGCAGCCCGAAGATTACTTGCTCGGCGTGCTCAAGAACTGTTTCGGGATCTTCCTCTTCCTCAAGAGCCTCGGTTGTGATCTTGCTCGCGACCTTGACCAACTGCCGCAGGAGACACTTTCCCCGCACGACCTTTGCGAACTGCAGGATGCTGCTGACATGCGGCAGCCCGTAGGTTAGGTTAGTAAGAAACAAAACGCCGCCGGAAGACTCGAGCGAGTTATCGCGGCGCAACTCTTCGGCGATCAGGATGGCATTGATTTCCATGCTCACTTCGTAGAGAGCCTTCATTGCGATGAAAATCCTGCGGTGGGAAGGCACGTAAAAGTCTTCCGGCTTGAGATTCTGAACAGCTTGATCCATTAGGCTGTTGTCGAGAATGATCGCGCCAAGAATCGCACGCTCGGTATCGGGCGACGAAGGCAGGGGCCGCTCAAGAATTGGATCGCGTTCGTTCATTTTGCTGGTGCCATGAAAGAGGGCCGTTTGTTCACGTCCCATACGGCAATGATTTCAGATACACCCAAAGGGAAAGTTGACTCTCTAGTCTTCAGTGCAATCAGGTAGTACCTGTTCAACTTCTCTTCAGGAACGTCGGCAAACGCCAGCGCCTCAGTCCATGCCTCAACCGTCAGAATGAAGTCTTCCGGGTTCAGCGGAGCCTGCGAGCAGGCGAGGCGAGCCTTCAGCACTATCTTGCTGACTGTCTGGCGATAGCTCGGCGATGTAATCGAGACACCCGCGAAGTCTGCGCGTGTTAGCATCTGCGCTTGATTCGTATTTTGATCTTCCATTGCTGCTCCCGTTTCCGTTGCTCATCTCTGGCTTGGACATCCATTCGATCCAGTCCCAATCCCAGCCGTCCCGAGTAAGACCATCCTTCGCTTTGCGTGGCTTCTTTCGCCGAAATGCGTACCAGACCGGCGTGGCACGGTCGAGGTCGCTGTTGGCCGCGTCGGGCCGCGCGACATGCACGCGAGACCGCATCTCGGCAGTTACGGAAAAGTCTGCCGGCGGAACCAACGTCTTCTCGTCGTGTTCGTCTTTGACTCTCCGTCGGGGCTTTTCATGCGCGGTCCGTCTCTCTCTTAATTCTCGTTTATCTGTGGATGGGGTATTTGTCGCGCGCGCGCACGTACTATTACTGGCCGCTCCCCGGTTGTCCGTTATCGGGTCATCCGATAGCGGTTCGACCGTGTGCGGTAAATTAGGTAGCGGTTGAACGCTTTCAACACTCTCTTCAAGTTGTGGCTCTTCATAGATTTCCAGTGAATAACCAAACTCGCCACCCGGCTTGCGCACCTCAACGCGCCGAGCGTAGCCGGCTGCCTTTAACTCTTTGAGAATAGAAGCATAAGCGTACTTCTTAATTCCGCCCTGTTTCATTAGGTCCGAGTCTCGAGCTTCCCAGCCCTCAGGCTTGCTCAAAACGTAAAGCAGTAGACCGCGGGCCTGAAACGAAAGTGCCTTATCTTGGGCGAGACTGCGCGTGACGATCGCAAACTTCTTTTGTGCGGAATGTTCTGTTCTGCGAATCATACAGTCTCCAAAGCGAAACAGCCGTTCCGGGTGGACACTTGCCGAAACGGCTGCGCTTTGTCTCCCACTGTGCGCGGGCGACGGAGAAAACAGGTTTCGCCTGTGTCCACTCGGCGGGCGCAAATGTCAAGGAAGATACGACCCAAGATTCGCACCAGTAGGAGTCTAGCAGCGTTGAAAGTGTGTAAAAGGGGAAGGGTTGTGGGAAAGTTTGCGGCTACTTATCCGCATTTGCTTTACGCCGCGGAGTCACTTCGCGGTATCGAGCACGACGAGAAGCGGTGCCAGTGGAACCCACGGTTCTACCCGCGTGTAATCGAGAGTCTCGAAGCTTTAGCTCGATGACTCTTGCGGTAGCCTCGACACACTTGCGGACCGTTTCTCTATTCCGGTGAGTTGTCTTTGCTATCTTAGAATACGACTTGCACGGTGGGATCTGATAGAGGACGAGCCACTTGACGTAATCTTTCGTTCCGTGAGCTTTCGCATAGTGACGTGGGTGCTTGACCAGCCCATACCGCTTAATCGCAATGGCCAGCTCCTTGTCTCGCTTCCTTGCGTACCGGGCGATCTCTTGACGCAGCCTTGTCCGGATTCCATGGGGTACCTGTTTGCCGCCTAATATCCGGCTGGCGACGGCCAGTTCAAACGCTCGTTTTACGTGAGACATCCATTCTTCCTTGCTAACTTCAAGAAAATTCCACCCAGGACCTTCAAAAGAGAACTTCTTCTCCCTGAGCCTGAATTTCGGTGGTTCAGCTTTGTTGCCACGGAGGACCTCCTGGGAAAGACTGAGACGGGAAAAGGTTAAGTCAAATTCAAGCTTGTCAATTGCCTCGCGCCAAGATCCCAACAGTAAGTCGGGCTGTGACAAACCTGGTGGATTGAGAACTCCTGGCGGTCCTGGTGGCGCCCCTGTCCAGCATATGTTTTCATTCAACCCCCACGAGCATAGAGTGCCGAGAGCCTGATCGTGGCACCAATCTCCACTCAAGTTGTGCCTCGACGACCAGGCGACCAACTCCCTTCGAAGAAGTTTGCTCCCGGCGCCTCGCAATCCGTACCACCGTGATATAGCTCTAACTTCGTTCTCTGGGATGAGTCTTAGGTGCTTGAGCCGGTCAGCCCAAGACCAAGATTGGAGGGGATCGGGAAGGCGTGTTTTGAGCCGGCGCTCAATGAACTCAATAAAGCTCGGAAAGACAGCTCGAAAGAGGTCATGGATGGATTGCGGTCGACGTTTGTGAACTTCGCTCAGGAACAGGGTGCGAACGCTTTGCCTCGAATCGCTGCGCGAACCCTTCCTTTCATACCTCCAATTTTCTCGGGTGGAGTTCATGTAAGTGCCTTGAATTATTAAGCCGTTGCGTTACCGTATGAAAGTCACTGGGAGAATACACGACTCCCCAGCGGAGCGCCTCAGTGTGGCCGCGTTAGAGCAGCAGACTCATAATCCTAAAGAGGGTCCAACACCTAGTTGCACTGAATGATATGGAGTAGCAAAAGCAGGGAAACTTCCGTTGCTCTGCTACTCCAGATCACTCCATCTAGGCAGGTGGTCGCTACAGCTTTCGCTACAGTCACGGCTTAGACCATAGGCGTCCCCTTCGGGCGATGCTCGTCCTCGCGTATTCAGTTGATCTTGCGCTATGCTCACCCAAACGAAAAACTCCAGTTACTGCGACGGGGAGCTTCTGAGTCTCTGTGTTGGCCCTGAAGTTGCAATCACAACGTCATCCTGAGTCCGCCACCACTACGTCGCATAAAATGCCATGATTCGTCTCGAAGACATAACTGCCGGCCTTGCGCTCACCGGCCTTGAGCCCGCCGTCATTGGCAGCGTGGTTGCCGTCGTGCCTATCGCCGAAGGAACGGTGCAGGTCATTTACAAAACGCCGGACGGCGCACTCAGAGACCGACTGCTCAATCGCGCCGATGAGCTGAGCATCAGCCTCGCTACCACCGAACGTCCTTGGTCCTTCGAGGGAGACGGCGATGCTTTCAAGCTGGCGGTCGAGGCCAAGCGCATCGACCTCGCGTTCCTCTTCGACCCGATGATGGCCGTCCACACGTCGAATGTGGAGCCGCTCCCTCATCAGATCACTGCGGTTTACGAGTCCATGCTTCCGCGTCAGCCGCTTCGCTTCGTGTTGGCCGATGACCCAGGTGCCGGAAAAACAATCATGGCGGGCCTCTACATCCGCGAACTCATCATGCGGGCCGACTCCCGCCGCATCCTCGTGGTTGCTCCCGGCAGTCTGGTCGAGCAATGGCGCGATGAGTTGTTCGAGAAGTTCGGACTCCAGTTCAATGTGTTTTCCTCCGCACTAGAGGCAGCCACGCCGACCGGCAATCCCTTCGAGGATCTCGATCATCTGATCGTCCGTCTCGATCAGATGGCCCGCAATGAAGGGCTTCAGGAGAAACTCCTCGCCGCATCATGGGACCTGGTGATTTTCGATGAAGCTCACAAGCTCGCCGCTCATTTTTTCGGCTCGAAGCTTGAAAAGACCGGACGCTTCATCCTTGCGGAAAAACTCGGTGCCCGCGCCCGACATCTCCTGCTGCTGACTGCTACTCCGCACAGCGGGAAGGAGGAGGACTTCCAGCTTTTTCTCTCGCTGCTCGACTCTGACCGCTTCTACGGAAAGTTCCGCGATGGCGTTCACAAGGTCGATTCCTCCGATCTCATGCGCCGCATGGTGAAGGAGGAAATGCTCAGGTTCGACGGCACGCCCTTGTTCCCGGAGCGTCGCGCCTACACGGTCAACTACCCACTTTCCAGTATCGAGTCCGCGCTTTACGAGGCGGTCACTTCCTACGTGAAGGAGGAAATGGGAAAGGCCGACGCGCTCAAAGGTCCCCGCAAAGGTTCGATCGGTTTCGCGCTTACCGCACTCCAGCGACGCCTCGCCTCAAGTCCCGAGGCCATTTTCCAATCTCTCAAGAGCCGCCGCGATCGTTTGGAAAAGCGTTTACGCGAGGAAAACTTGTTGGACCGTGGCCAGCAATTCTCTGCTCAGAGTTTGGAAATACCGCCGGAGGACGACGACGACCTAAGCGCCGAAGAGCAAGAGGAACTGGAGGAAAAACTCACCGACACCGCCACCGCCGCCGAGACCATCGCCGAACTCGAAGCCGAGATCGCCATTCTTTCCCGCCTCGTAGAGTAGGCCCGTGGCGTGGTGGATTCAGGACTTGATCGCAAGTGGGACGAACTTTCGAAAATTCTCCAGAACGATCCCAACATGCGCGATGCCGGCGGTCGCCAGCGCAAGATGATCGTCTTCACCGAGCACCGCGCCACGCTGAACTATTTGGAGGGAAAAATTGGCGGCGTCCTCGGCACGCCCGACGCAATCATCACCATTCACGGCGGCACGCACCGCGACGAACGCCGCAAGCGCCAGGCCCTGTTCCGTTCCGACCCCGAAGTCCGCATCCTTCTCGCTACCGACGCTGCCGGTGAAGGCGTGAACCTCCAGAACGCCAACCTCATGGTCAATTACGATCTGCCGTGGAACCCGAACCGGCTCGAACAACGCTTTGGGCGCATCCATCGCATCGGCCAACAGGAGGTCTGCCATCTCTGGAATCTCGTGGCCAATGAAACCCGTGAGGGCGAAGTCTATTACCGCCTGCTCAAGAAGCTCGAAACCATCAACGAGACCTTCAAAGGCCGCGTGTTTGATATTCTCGGTGAGGTGTTCGAAGGAAAGAGCCTCAAGGACCTCCTCCTCGATGCCATCCGCTACAACGACCAGCCCGAGGTTCGCGCCCGTCTCACCCACAGCATCGACACCGCGTTCGACATCAGCCATATCAAGGAACTGCTCGAACGCAACGCCCTCGCACAGGAAACCATGAGCGCCGAGCGGCTCTTCGCTGTGAAAGAGCAGATGGAAATGGCCGAAGCCCGCCGCCTCCAGCCCTACTTCGTCCGCTCGTTCTTCACGAAGGCGTTCGAGGATCTCGGCGGAGCCATGTATCCCCGCGAGCCAGGGCGTTTCGAGATTACCCACGTGCCCGCCTTCATCCGCGAGCGCGACCGACAGATCACTGGGCGCAATCGCCGCGAACTCGCCCCTGTCCTGCAACGCTACGAGCGCGCCTGCTTCACCAAGGAAGCCGTCCGCCCGCTAGACCGGCCGGGTATTCCCTTCGCCCAGATGATCCACCCCGGTCATCCGCTCATGCTCGCTGTCAGTGACATCGTTCTGGAGCAGCACAGCAATTTGATGCGCCAAGGCGCGATACTCGTGGACCAGGCCGACGAGGGTGAAGAAGCCTCGCTCCTTTTCCTCATCACGCACGAGATCAAGTCCGGCGACAGCACCGTGCTCTCCAAGCGGCTCCAGTTCGTCCACGTCACTCCCGCCGGCAAAGCATCCTTTGCAGGATGGGCACCGCACCTCGATTACGAACCTTTGCCAACCGCCGACCGCGCCTTGCTGGCCGACCTGCTCCAGTCCGATTGGATTCGCGCGGATCAGGAGCAAACAGCCCTTGCCCTGGCCGCCACTACGCTCGTTCCCGAGCATTACGAGGAAGTCGCCGGACGCCGCATCGCCCATGTGGACAAGACTCTTGCCGCCGTTCACGAGCGACTGACCAAGGAAATCGCCTTCTGGTCCGACCGCTGGATGAAGCTAAAAGAGGATCAGGAAGCCGGGAAAGACGTTCGCCTGAATCTCGAAAATATCCAGCGGACCATCAACGACCTCGACGGCCGATTGGAAAACCGGAAGAAGGAACTCCAGTCCATGCGCCACGTCACCAACGGCACCCCGGTCGTGCTCGGCGGCGCACTCATAGTGCCTATCGGCCTGCTGCGCAAGCTGCGTGGCGAGCCAGCGCCCGATGCTGCGTTTTCCGCTGACCCGGAAGCCCGCACGCGCATCGAGCAGCTTGCCATGAATGCCGTCCGCCTCGCCGAAGAAGCCCGCGGATGCCGTGTGGTGGATGTCTCTGCTCAGAAATGCGGCTGGGACATCACTTCCTATGCGCCTGCTGTGGATGGCAGATTGCCCGAGTCGCGCCACATCGAAGTCAAAGGCCGCGTAAAAGGCGCGTCCACGCTCACCGTGACCAAGAACGAAATCTTTGAAAGCTGGAACCAAGGTGTCAAATACCACCTCGCCATCGTTCTTGTCGGCGAAGACGACGCCATCGACGGCCCCCACTACGTTCCGCATCCCTTCAAGGAAGAACCTGGCTGGGGCGTGTCTTCGGTCAACTACGAACTCAAAGCGTTACTCGAACGTGCTCGCAGGATTTAACGCATGTCCCATCCTATAAAATCCCCCCGCAAGCTCATCGAGGTCGCGCTCCCGCTAGATGCGATCAATGTGGCAGCGAGGGACGAGAAAGCCGTTCCGAGGCGGGGTCATCCTCAGACGCTTCATTACTGGTGGGCGCGGCGGCCACTTGCAGCGGCTCGGGCTGTACTTTTCGCTCAACTCGTCAACGATCCTGGCTACCAGCAGGGCGGCGGTTTCAAATACGGCAAAAACAAAAAGGAAGCCGCACAAGAGCGGAGACGTCTCTTCACAATCATCGAAGACCTCGTGAAGTGGGAAAACACCACCAACGAGGAAGTGCTGGAACGCGCCCGCGCGGAGATTCGCCGTTCGTGGCGCGAGGTTTGTGAGCTGAATAAAGACCACCCGCAGGCTGCCGAGTTGTTCAATCCTGACAAGCTACCGGCCCTGCACGACCCTTTTGCAGGCGGCGGTTCTATTCCGCTCGAAGCGCAGCGACTCGGCCTGCGAGCATATGCCTCCGATCTCAATCCGGTGGCTGTCCTGATCAACAAGGCGATGATCGAGATTCCGCCCATATTCGCTGGCCAGCCGCCCGTCAGCCTTGCCGTAAGGAGAGAAAAGGGTAAAGAGAATGATCTAGGATTGGAGCAGGCTTGGCCCCGTTCGACAGGACTTGCCGAGGACGTGCGCCACTATGGGTCATGGATACACGAAGAGGCGCAGAAACGAATTGGCCATTTGTATCCTCGTGTGGAGATCACCGCTGAGATGGCTGAAGAGCGACTAGACCTGAAGCCACTAGTGGGCCGGGCGCTTTCCGTCCTTGCTTTTTTCTGGGCCCGCACCGTGAACAGTCCAAACCCCGCCTTCTCCCATGTCCAAGTGCCGCTCGCATCCACCTTTATTCTTTCCGGCAAAGAAGGGAATTTGGCTTACGTGCAGCCTGTCGTAGATGGTGATCAATACCGCTTTACAGTTAGAAAGGGTTTACCTCCGCCGAAGGCTGAGGAGGGCACGAAGGCCGTAGGACGAGGAGCGAGCTTCCGTTGTATTGTGTCGGGCGCCCCGATTGCGGCCGAGTACATAAGGTCTGAAGCACAAGCTGGAAGAATGGGTGCGAGATTGATGGCAGTACTTGCAGAAAGCGCGCAGGGGCGGGTGTGCGTATCCCCTACTCCCAACATGGAGGCCATTGCCCGTCGAGCAGAGCCAACCTGGAAGCCTGATACGGAGTTCTTTCAGCAAGCGCTCGGTTTTCGCGTTGGAAACTACGGCATGACAAAGTGGAGCGATCTTTTCACACTGCGCCAGTTGGTTGCGCTGACGACTTTTAGCGATCTCATCTCAGAAGCGAAGACAAAGGTGCTTAACGACGCGCTAGCTGCCGGTCTACGGGACGATTCCAAATCCTTAGCCTCTGGCGGTGTTGGAGCTAATGCATATTCGCAGGCCGTCTCGATCTATCTCGGGTGTGCATTGAGCAGGCTGGCAACTTATGCAAACACTATTTGCCACTGGAACATAAAGGGTGGCAGTGTCGGACAGATTTTCGCACGACAGGCCATCTCAATGTCTTGGGACTATATGGAAGTTAACCCACTTGAGAAAATGAGCGGCAATTGGGCAGGTGGCGTCGAATGGGTCGCCGACGTTCTCGGCGACCTTAGTTCAGCGATGATAGTGGGGTCTGCGCACCAACTGGATGCCAGTAAGCAAGAGTTGTCTTCAGGGAAACTCGTCTCGACGGACCCACCTTATTACGACAATATCGGCTACGCGGATCTCTCGGACTTTTTCTACGTATGGCTGCGCCGATCTCTCAAAGCCATCTACCCAGAGTTGTTTGCCACCCTCGCCGTTCCGAAAGCTGAGGAGCTAGTAGCCACACCTTTCCGCCACGGAGGTAAAGAAGAGGCAGAGGCATTCTTCCTCGACGGCATGACACAGGCGATGCACCGACTTGCTGAACAAGCTCACCCTGAGCCGCCGATTACAATTTATTACGCCTTCAAACAATCAGAAACTGATGTTGATAGCCGAACGTCTTCCACCGGTTGGGAAACCTTTCTTGCAGCCGTAAATCGCGCTGGGCTACAGTTGACTGGAACCTGGCCAATTCGCACTGAGAAACAGGGGCGTTCCCGCGCGAACGACTCTAACGCCTTGGCCTCTTCAATTATCCTTGCCTGTCGCAAACGCCCAACCAACGCGCTTACGATTTCTCGTCGTGAGTTTCAGCGCGAATTAAACACCGTCCTGCCCGAGGCACTCGACGAGATGACCAAGGGCGCGGGTGGCGAGCATTCTCCCGTCGCGCCGGTGGATCTCTCTCAGGCCATCATCGGCCCCGGCATGGCCGTCTTCTCCAAGTACTCCGCCGTGTTGGAGGCCGACGGCTCGCCCATGAGCGTCCGCACCGCCCTCCAGCTCATCAACCGATTCCTCGCCGAAGATGATTTCGACGCCGACACCCAGTTTTGCCTCCACTGGTTCGAGCAACACGGCTGGACCGAAGGCGTTTTTGGTGATGCTGACACGCTCTCGCGCGGAAAGGGCACGAGCGTGGACGGCATGAAAGAGGCGGGCGTTCTCAAAAGTGGCGGCGGCAAGGTGCGCCTTCTGAAGTGGTCCGAGTATCCCAGCGATTGGGATCCGCGCACCGACACTCGCACTCCCATTTGGGAAGCCCTGCACCAGCTGATCCGCGCCCTAAAACAAGGCGGCGAATTGGCATCCGGCGCACTGCTCGCCGCCCTTGGCGGCAAAGCTGAAGCCGTGCGCCAACTCGCATACCGCCTTTACACCCTATGCGAACGCTTGGGCCAAGCCGAAGACGCACGCGGCTACAATGAACTCATCACGAGTTGGACCGGCATCGAATCGGCCGCCGTCGTCGGCCCACAAACTGCCGACCCGCAAGGAGTACTCTTTGAAAGCTAAAGGACCTAAATCATGAGCCTAAAACCTTGGCGAGAAATCATTGTGCCGCACCCGGACGTGCTGAATGGAACGTTCCAACAATCGGAGTTTGCCGCCGACCTCACGGCGGTGCGCATGGGTAAGGCGACCCCGGAATACGGCGACGCGCAAGCATTCTACGAACGCACCTTCATCACCGAGGGCATGGGGCGTCTGCTCACGCAGGTGTCGCAACGGCTCAATGGCAAAGGCGGCGAACCGGTCATCCAACTGCAAACCGCCTTTGGTGGCGGCAAGACGCACACCCTGTTGGCGGTGTATCACTTGGCATCGCGCCAGTGCACGTTGGGCGACCTCGCGGGCATCCCGGCACTACTCGATCAGGCAGGACTGTTGGATGTGCCGCAGGCGCAGATTGCGGTCTTGGATGGCACCGCGCATGCCCCGGGCCAGCCGTGGAAGCATGGCAAGCAAGCGATCAGAACACTCTGGGGTGAATTGGCTTGGCAGCTTGGCAAGACGGAGGGTTTTGCATTGGTGCAGGAGGCCGATGCAACCGGAACCTCGCCTGGGAAGGATGTGCTCTGTACGTTGCTGGACCAGTTCGCGCCGTGTGTGGTGCTGCTGGATGAGCTGGTCCTTTATATACGCCAGTTCGTGGAAAGCCAGCCGCTGAGTGGCGGCACTTACGACAGCAACCTTTCTTTCATTCAATCGCTGACGGAAGCGGCGAAACTTGTCCCGAAAGCTGTGGTGCTGGCTTCCCTCCCGGAATCAGACAGCCAAGCCGGCGGCCCGCGTGGCGTGGCAGCATTGAAAGCGCTGGAAGCGGTCTTTAACCGGGTGCAAGCGCTCTGGAAAACAGTGGCCCCAGAAGAAGCTTTTGAGATAGTCCGGCGGCGCTTGTTTGAACAAATCCGTGATGCCAAGGCACGTGACCAAGTCTGCCGCGCCTTTGCCGACGCCTATGTTGCCGAAGGCGCAAAGCTGCCCCAGGAAACACAGGAGTCCCGTTACTTTGACCGCATGATACAGAGCTATCCCATCCACCCGGAGGTGTTTGCCCAGCTCTATGAGGAGTGGACGACGATTGAAGGCTTCCAACGCACGCGCGGCGTGCTGAAACTCATGGCCAAGGTCATTTACCGTCTGTGGCAAGACGACAACAAGGACTTGATGATCCTCCCTGGCAGTCTGCCGCTTTACGACAGCAGTGCGCGCAACGAATTGATCTATTATCTTGGCCCCGGCTGGGATCCGGTGATGGATCGTGATGTCGATGGCGAGAGAGCCGAGACCACGATACTGGAAGCCAAGGAGACGCGATTCGGGTCCGTGCAGGCCGCACGTAGGGTGGCGCGCACGGTGTTCCTGAGCAGCGCGCCGTCATCCGTAAATGCAAAGCCCGGAACGCGCGGCATCGACCGTGCGCGAGTACTTCTCGGATGTCTTCAACCCGGTCAAACTTCCTCTCTCTACTCCGATGCTCTGAATCGATTGGCGGATCAACTCCACTATTTGAACTCCTCCGGTGATAGGACGCAGGATGCAACCCGCTATTGGTTCGACACACGCGCAAACCTGCGGCGCGAGATGGAGGAGCGGAAGAAGCGATTCGAGGATAAGAATGAAGTGTGCGGACGGATGGCGGAGGTAGTGAAGAAGCTCGCCGCTGGCGCGACATTCTTTGACGGCACTCATATCTTCACTCCGCACAGCGATGTGCCCGACGATAGCGCGCTGCGTTTGGTTGTGCTGGCACCGGAACAATTCTATTCCCGCGAGGAACCACGCCTGGCTTTCGACGGTGTGCTGGACTATGTGCGGAACAACGGAACGAAACCGAGGTATCGTGGCAATCGTTTGATCTTCGTGGCACCCGATCACGGAGCCCTTACGCGACTGCGCGATTGCATCCGTGTGGCGTTGGCGTGGAACTCCATCGTCGAAGATGTCGCAGCGATGCGTTTGGTGCTGGACAATCTCCAGGCCGAACAAGCCAGGAAAGAACTGAAGGGTGCGGAAGACGTTTTGGCGCGTGTAGCTCGGGAATGCTACAAATGGCTTCTATGCCCGTCGCAGGACAAACCCACAAGCAAGCCGATCGTGGAGACCTTCCCTCTCAATACTGGCGGGGCGGCCTTGGGGCCTGAGATCGAGCGAGTGTGCCTCGACAACGAACTAGTCATCGCTACCTGGTCGCCGATTCATCTGCGCACCAAGCTCAATGAACTTTATTGGAAGGTCGATAAGCCTGCCGTGAAAGCCACCGACTTCTGGGAAGACACGCTTCGATACCTTTACCTCTCGCGCTTGAGAGATCGCGGCGTGCTGGCCCAAGCCATCGTCACAGGTGCCGCTACGCGGGATTTCTTCGGAACTGCCTACGGCGAACATGAAGGCACGTTTGACGGATTCAAACTTGGCGACGCCAACGTGCAACTCGACGACACGCTGCTGCTGATCGAACCTGACTCTGCCAAAGCGTATGAGGTCGCTCATCCACTAGTCATACCTCCCGGACCGACCCCGCCTGGTCCATTGCCACCCGGATCGACACCACCCGGCCCTGTTTCGCCGGGACCAACATCCGCAGGAACAGCTCCGCCGGTTCCGACGCCAAAGGCAAAAACGTTCTATGGCTCAGCCGAAGTAATGCCCGCCACAGCCAAGGTGCGGCTCGTGCAGATCGCAGAGGAAATTATCGCCATTCTCGTCACCGACCCAAACGCTGAGGTGAGAGTCAACATCGAGATTCAAGCGAACTTCCCCAATGGCACTCAGGACCAGACCAAGCGTGCAGTCTCAGAAAATGCAAAGACGCTGGGCTTCACCAACGCCGAATGGGAATGAGATGTTATTACTTGCTGAAAATGGCCGGGATTACAGAATCCTAAATCAGTTGGGAGGGTCTATTCATGAATGATTCTGAGGCGGAACGCATCTACGAGACCCTTATGCGCGAGATTGGCGCAACCCAGCTCAGGTGGGTTGCTGAAGAGATTCAGGAACAAATTGCAATTGGAAATCTAGAGGAGAAGAAGATCACGATCATAGAGACCGACGACCAAGAGCAAGGGTATGCTTTTCCATCTCAAAGCCGTTCTCGAAAAGCAACCGTGACAGGATCGATCGAATTCGCCGGAAAAGAAAAGCTGAGACTCTTGCTAAGCGCGCTGCATCGTGCCACTGCTGAATCAGCATCGATTGAGGATCGACTCGCTGGTCTGATCTCCGCTGACTTTCCAAAAGAACTAAGGGAGGATGCCTGGTCGATCGCCGAGTTCAGCTTTCAAGATCAGACCGACCGAGAGAAGATATTTATTTCTACCGTCGCGAGCCGAAGCTCGCTGTTAAATTCGGTGAAGGATCTTGCGCCGCTGATTGAAGAGCTACAAGGAGAAATTAATGCCGATTAGGCCAACTCTCCTCGCGGAGATCTCCGGCGCTCTTGGGACATTCTCCAGCCTGAACGTTACAGCGTCCAATGACCCATGGGATCTTTATGAAGGTTACACTTTCGCATTGGTGCTACAAGCAGCCAGACGGCTCGACGCCGCTATCTCATTTGAAGACATCCTCGGAAATCCCACAACTAACATAATCTTTCGAACCAGCCCCACGACAATTCACGGACCACGGCCCCCGCGCCTTCCAGTGCTCTATTCTCATGCCGTACTTAGATTTCCGAGAGGGCAAGAGCTAGAGGTACATCAGGGTATATATGTATCCGGTAAGTCTGGCTTGCCTCACGAATGTGACGTTGCCGTAATTCATCGGGCGGAAGGAAGGGCGTGCCGAAATAATTTCGCACATCCGCGATGCAGCAAAATGGTATTGGCGGCGGAATGTAAGTTTTGCTCCGCCCTTGGCATCCCATTAGCTCGGGGCTTCATTGGCCTTACATCAGACTTGGGAAACCAGGACCGCTTTTTTGTGACCAACCATGAATACCTTAACCTCGAAAGGCTTCTAACTCATCATTCTCGTGCTTGGGCGCATAAAACCGTTCCGAGCGAACCGATCGAAGTGAACCGTTTGCGGTCCCGCTTCGAAACTGCGTTAAAGGAGTATCTGACCCGCACTTGAAAACTCGGAACCTTATGGCTCCCGTCTCCGTGGCGCTCCGTCATCTACGTAGAAACCAAACTCGGGGATCCAGTCTTTAAGCCGATATGTTTGACTTGGTCCCAGAGTCTATTTGCCCCGCGAGTCACACGTCAAACTTCTAAAAAGCGACAAGCCGTTTGCGGTGATGGCACAACGTCCCATTGCCGAAAAACAGCGAAAACGGTACACTCCTGCGCCATGCGGTCGTGCGTCGTTTCTTACTTGGACACTTCGGGCATTAGGCATTCAGTTGAAGTTCAAGCCGAGAGCCTCTATGAAGCTGCCGTGTTGGCTGTAAAGACTTTGAGGGAACACGATTGCGAGCCAGGGGAAGTAAGCAAACTTGAAGTTGAGATCCGCAGTTCAGTCACGCATGAGATCACGCTCAAGAGGGTGCGCCAGTGGCTTAACGGCGGTGCGAAGAGCCCGAAAGAAGCGGTGATGAAAGAGCGACTGCGCGAACTCCTCTGAGTCATTAGGCGCCTCCTTAGCCTGGTCGTGCCTGATCAAGTGAAATCTTAACAGTAAATACTGAGCGACAAGGCAGAAGAGAGGGGGTAGAATTTGCAAGCTTTGAGAAAATAAGAAGAGAAAGCTTGCAAAAGATGAGACCAGCGAAGAGTGCGCAGGGAGCGGAGCAAGGCGAGTTGTATCAGCGGCGATTGAGCACGCTGTTGGACCAGAGCCATCCGCTGTACGTGTTGGCGGCGGCAATCGATTGGGAGTTCTTTGAAAGGGAGTTTGGGGTGTTTTATGTGGAGCAGCGGGGGCGGCCAGGGTTGCCGGATGCGGTCAGGGACGACTAGCCTATGGTGTGCCCCGTGGTAGTAGTGTCCTATTCTTAAGAGCCTCAAGCCGTTTCGGTGGTACGGTAACTGTCCCGCTAATTATTGTCTGACGTCCTGAATGGTGATATAAGCTGCTCGTTCTACTATCTCACTTCGTAGGAGACTCCCCACCATGAAACTCGCACGACGCCTACTTGTTATCCTTACCTTTGCGGTTGCTATTGCCTTTCCGTCTACCGCCTTCTTGTGCGGCACAGAACGCTGGACGGTCAAAGTCGCACAGGATGAACATATCCGCTTTCTCTACAAAAACAACGACGTTGACAGTGGTCAATTACGCCCTCCGGTGAATACGACCATCGGGCAATTATCGGCTTATCCGTGGCCTTTTTCAGGCCCAAGTGCGTATTCCGGCGATTGTGA
>DIYZ01000060.1 GCA_002427845.1 Chloracidobacterium sp. UBA6041
AGGTGGTACTGACTTCATGTCATTGTAACGAAGCGATTGTCAGTGTTTGATCCTCGAGATGCTAGTCAAACTGCATCAGTACCAACGTTTCGGTAGTGCTCCGTTAGGGAGCAACATTTTCTAACGGAACACTACCGTTTGTTCGGGTCCCTTGCCGTTCTCCAAGTCGCCAGGCTCTCTAGAAGTCGAACTCGAACTTGCCGCGCACGGACGCACCGAGGCTGTTGAAAAACTGGCCGAGTCGCGGGCTGGCGATGTTATTTTGCACATCACTGGGGTTGAAGTGGTTAGTGGTGTTAAGAACCGCCAAGCCGATTCGCGCTCGTCGTCCTTCAAACCTCGGAACGAACTTTGGTATGGCGAAACCTTTCGTAACTTGCAGGGCAAGCGACAGAAATGTTGGGAAGCGTCCCGCCCGGTTGCGTGGGCCGACAAAATCCAAGCGCTCATTAACGAAGGAGAACGGGAAGCCCGATCGAATCTCGACCAGGGGCGAGATCTTGATATCGTAGCGCATTCGCAACTGGCCATAGGCAAGGAATCGTTGAGGCGCGTCAAAGGGCTGTGGCCCGTACTCGTTCGGCCGCACTACGAACGCTGGAAAATCGCCGAGAAAGTTATCAATAGAGTTAAGATCGCCCCGAGCCTTGGACCACACGTAAGTAGCGTTCCACGTACCGATGCGCGGGCTGTCATAGATTGCCAGCAGTTGCAACTCGCGGTAGCGCGAACGGCCGAGGTTGCTGAGCACAAGGGCGCCCTGGCCTGATGCGTCAATGCTGTCGAGGATGAAATCGTCTGTCGTTGAGCGTTGCAGATAGCCAATGCGTCCCGTCAGCTTACTCGTGATAGGGAAATCAATTTGCAGGCTCGACCGCACGCTGCGTGGGTTGCGCAACCGTGCTGCGACTATATTGGCGAAACGATGCGGGCCCTCAGTTATCGAGATGCCGTCTGCGGCAAACGTGGTAACAGTGCGCTCGGGAAGCTGTCTGAAGTAGCCGACGCTAAGCGGAGTGCGATCATAGAAGAGGCCGATTCCACCGCGGATGTTCGTGGCATGATTCCTGAGCGGTAGGTACAAAAACGAAAGGCGCGGAGCGATGGCGTTCTGCCGGGCCAGTCCGTCACGGTCGAAGCGCAGGCCGGCGTCGACCGTGAGCTTCTTGTTGACGACCCACCGATCCTGCGCGAAAAGAGTGAATTCTCTCAGACTGCCCGAAACCCCTACCGGAGCTGCAAACTCGATGCGCTGGGTAAGCGTTTTGTCTTGGCGTCTGATCAGAATCGAGTTTTCTCGGAACACACCCGTCACGCGCGAGTAATCAATTTCGCCGCCGAGCTTCAAGGAATGCTGACCGTGAAATTCCAGCCCGTGCGCGTAGTAAATTTCCCGCCACTGAAGCCGTTGAGACCGCCTGCGGATGTCGGCGAAGAAGTTACCGGTGTTGCCTTCCGGCAACAACTCAAGCGGTCGCATCCCCTGCCCGAAGACGTCAAGGTCAAAGGTCTTGTAGCTTAATGTGGAAGAGAGAAACGAGGCATCCTTGAAGATTGCCTGCTCGGAGATGGAGACGAGCAAGCCTCGCTGCTTCGTATTAGGTGACGTCGGCTGCGGATTGAAAGTATTGAGTCCGGCGAAGCGTACCTTCTGCGGGAAAAATGCCGCGACGAGTTTGGCGCTGTTAGTCTTGTTGATGTTGAAATCGAACTGCGTGAATGAGTTGAAGGTCTCGGATGTTGAGTGGTCCCCCGGGGCTGCGAGGCTCGGCACGCGAGTGCGCGTGAAGCGGTACTCAAAGGACTGCAGGAAGAAAAGACGATCGCGGGCAATCGGGCCGCTGAAGGTGACGCGCGGGCGAAATGAATCGATCGGGCCGGTGAATATGTTGCGAAAAGTTGGCAGGAAGCGCGCGGCGGCGAATTTGAAATTGTTGCTGCCGCCTTTGGTTTCGAGATCGGTCGCACCGCCGGTAAGCCGGCCAAACACCGCCGAGTACGGGTTCTCTTCGGTTCTTACGTTTGCTGCCGCTTCGAGCGGGATGTCGAAGGCGAGGTTTCCAGTAACGGGATCCGTGATGTCCACACCGTTGACTGTGTAGGCGCTCTGGCCTGCGCGGGCGCCTTTCTGGTGGTCTACTCCGTCCATTCCGTGCACCACACCGGGAGTCAGCAACGGCGCGCTCTGATAGTTCTCTGCCCGCAGCGGCACATCCTTCAGGGTTTGGGAGCGAACGGTATTGCTGGTGGTTGTTTCGGCCGCACTGAGCAGGCCCTCTTCCTCAGAAATGGTAACCGATTCGGAAATCGTAGCTTTCATCACGATTTCAACGGTCAGCCCTACACCCGACGCCAGACTGATTTCACGCCTCACTGTGGCCAATCCATCAGCCTCAACCGTCAGCACAAACGTCGCCGCTGGCAGATCGGTGAAGATAAAATTGCCCACATCGTCAGTGACTACCTTGAAAAATTGCTCCGTCAAGTCACGATTGACGAGCGTAAGCCGCGCCCCGACAAGTGAAGCCGGAGGCGCATCTGTGGCTTCAGTAGTGACCTTAACAGTACCCTTGATGCGGCCCGTCAAGTGTTGGGCCAGGGCGCTGGGGAGTAGGACCAGCAGACTGAATATCGCGGTGCACAGCAGGCTCGAGTAGAACGATTTGCAATCAGGCCAAGGAGTCGAGGGAGTCGAGGCGCGACTTGTCAGTTTTCTGTTCATCCCAACTTCTGCGAACTGACCTAAGGGGAGGTTTTGCTATCGGGCCTTCTTTAACGGCTGATACTTCAACTATCAGCCGCGACAAAGGACGAATACGGGCCTACTGATTTTTCGCAGCCTCGTATCCACCTACGCTTGTGTTTCCTCGACGACCTTACCAAACGCCCGTTAAAAGCAAAGCAGATGAGCGCCTCTCCGGACACTTTGTCGGATCCATCGCTTACATCGGACGCGGTCTCTTTGGTATTGTTAGGTTAACGCACATGTACACGTGGTGCAACAGAATCGTTCATGCAGATAATCTGCCGATGTGCGCCTCTCCGTCCTAACCTCCGTTACACAACAAGAAGCGCCTAACGTCCGAGTTCACCGGGCGCGGCGATTATCAACAACGTGGAAACCAAAGAACAAGTTAAAGAACGCGCCACCCGCGATCCGGTCCAACGATACGTTGGGCGTCGGTTTCTTCAAGGAGTGCGGTTCGCCTCTTACCACCTATTTATCAATCCAAGAACATCTCTTCAAGATAAGGCTTCGAGATACTCTTAATATGTATTAACTCATCGGTTGCAGTTCGATGATTCATACCTTCGGGTGAGTCGAACTCAACATCAACTTTTATTAGCCCGCTACTCTTCAGAACATACCGAAATTCAGGAACAGACTGTAGACCACCATCTTCATAAAATAGTTTCTTTAAATCAGCACGCGTCATACCAACTTTAATTGATGTAGCTTCCTCATATCTTTCCCTTAGCCACTGCCCATGTGTTTGTTCAGCTTGGAAGGAGCGAGACGTACTTGAAGCGCCTGCAATAAATATGAGGCAAAGAATAAGAAGGGACGATTTAATCATTTGTCTATCTCCTGATTCACCAGGTTTCCTAAGCTAATGAGAAGACGCCCAACGTCCGAGACATGTATGTTGAATGTCAGGTCGAGTCTCTACAATGAGCCAGATGGCTCAGGAGGAAATCGACGATGACAATTCAGGCTCAAGTTTCGGTTCATTCTCAATTATTTATTCCCCGCGAGTACCAGGTTTTCGCGGGGCTCGATGTGGACAAGCATAGCATCGCGGCGACTTTTTGCAATCACGAAGGATTGATGCAATCGCTGCATTTGCCATATAGTGCGCCGCAGTTGCTGAACTATGTGCGGAAGCACTTTCCGGGACAGCGGCTGGCATTTGTTTACGAGGCCGGGCCCACCGGATTTGGCCTCTACGATGAACTGGTAGCCGAAGGCCATCCTTGCTTAGTAGTCGCGCCGCCGATGGTTCCGAGGGCGCCTGGAAACCGAGTGAAGACCAATCGACTCGACAGCCGGAAACTTTCGACTGCATTGCGCGGCGGCGAACTGAAAAGCATCCATGTGCCGGCGCCAAAGTACCGCGAGTTGCGTCATCTGGTGCAACTGCGCGACACGCACGTCGGGCAGTTGACGGCCACCAAATGCCGCATCAAGGCGCTGCTGCTCTATGAAGGGATACCATTCCCCTCAGACGACGGCAAAGAAAAGCAGTGGTCGGCACGAGTGCTGGATGAGTTGCTCGAGCTGCCTTGCTCTGAAGCGGTGCGCTTTAAGTTGGACCAGCTCGTCGGCACGCTGCATTTCAATTTCAACGCGGCCGCGGCGACACAAAAGCAGATCCGTCACTACTGTAAAAAGGATGCGGAGCTACGAAATTCGATCGCCTGGCTCAAGAGTCTGCCCGGCATCGGGGAGATCGTGGCGACGCATCTGGTGGCCCGGCTGGGAGATCCTAATCTGATTACCAACGTGCGGCAGATAGCCGGATTTCTCGGATTGGTGTCGAGCGAGCATTCGACCGGCGACAAACAGAATCGCGGTGAGATCACACGCGCGGGCGACAGCCGGCTGCGCAATAAGTTGATTCAAAGCGCTTGGGTGACCATCAGAAAAGATCCGGAACTGCGCGAGTTCTATCAGCGCGTCTATCAGCGGCATCCGCAGAAAGTTGCGGCGCGCAAAGCGATAGTGGCGGTGGCGCGCAAGTTGACGACGCGCATTTACGCCGTCTTGAAAGAGCGACGGCCATTTGTTTTGCGAGAAGTTTCAACAGCTCCTTTGACCACAGAGGAGACCGCTGGCC
>DIYZ01000281.1:0-2109 GCA_002427845.1 Chloracidobacterium sp. UBA6041
GCTGCCCGCGTGGGGACCCCGCATTGCGGAAGAAACGGTTATGAAGAGAACGAAGTGTATTAACTGAAGCTTTGGTCGGCTATTGATAACCATCCGATAGGCTCACTTTATTTCCGAGCTAGGCTATCACAGCGGGCGCCATGAACCTCAATCGGGCTCATCGCTCCCGGCTCGCAATCGTGCTGCCTGAATATCCGAACTGCCAACGCTGCCGCTTCAAAGAGGCTTTCTGCCTCAACTTCCACGGTGTGGCGCAATCCCTCAGTATCCAAGTAAGAAACAATGCACGTCGCCATGCCGGCGGAGTCTAGCACGGTGTTTCATAGATGATACAGCGTAGATACTCATATGAAGGAGGTACGGCGCATGGGAATGTACTCTCGATTCCAAGGACCGTTATCCAAGCCAAGCGGCAAGACGAAGCTTCATACATGTCATTGTGAGGCTGGGTTAATGGTAGGTATCTTCTGTCGTAAAGTGTAAAGAACGCGACAGAATGACGCAATACTGGTTATCCACAGCTCTTAATTTGCGAGGTTTGCTGTTCTGTCAAGAGGGGAGTGTCGCCTTTTTAGATGAAAGGCGGCATTTTTCGGCTATTGACCACAAAGACGTTTCCGAATATCGTCAATCATCTCATTCGACAGTTGACCTTCGAGGATCGACAAGCATGTCGGACGAAACGCCCACAGGAACAATTGCCGACTTGCTGCTTGAGGGGTTCAGAGCTGGGGCTCGATCGGGAGAGCACAAAGCAGTTGCACTGTGTGTTGATGTTCGCGTCGATGCTCCGGACGGCTCAGGCAAAACCGACGCGATTCGTGTGACGTTGGAGGAAAATGAAGGTGAAGCGGTGAATGTGTTCATGCCGTATCGAAAGCGGGTGTTACGTGGCATCCAGTACGGTGAAATATTCGCCTCAGCCACTGACAAATCCGTCTTTATCTAACGGCGATGCCCAACAAAGCCTTGCAGCTGACGCCGCGAAAGCATGCTTCTCAAGTAGTCTTATTCCTTCAGCTTGGATGGTGATCGCGCGCCGCAGCTGAAGGCCGTCGTTCGGCGGCTTAGAACTATCGGAGGCAAAGATGGCAAAATTGAGAGTCCTGTTCTTTCTTGTAAGTCTAGTGGTATGGGCCACTAAAGTTGACGTACCGGTTTTTGCTCAGGTACAGACAACCGATAAAAAGGCGGAAGATATGGCCGGCATTGAGAAGCTCCGCCAGCAGGACATTGCTGCTACTCTCTCGCAAGACCCTGTTGCGCTGACGGATTATTGGACGGAAGACGCCGTTCGCCTTGGCCCAAACCAGCCGGCGGAGGTTGGCAAACAAGCTATCCGAGAGAGCAACGAACGCTGGTCCGCTCGCCCAGGTTTCAAGGTGCTGAGCTACGTTCCAGAAACCAGGGACCTGACGATGTTGGACGGCTGGGCGGTCGAGTGGGGTAACTTCACAGGCTCGTATGTTGAGTCGGCGGATGGTGAGGTGAAGCAGATTCGCGGCAATAGGTTGATGGTCCTGAAGAGGCTACCGGACGGCAGTTGGAAATACTTCCGCGGGATGGGCGCCTCCGTTTGCCGTCTTGGCGGGTCAGGTGCCCCAGGCACCTAGTGCGCCGGCTAGAACCGACGTGGGGCGTCAAGCCGACTTGGCCGCCATCAAGAAGCTCAACCAGAAGGACAAAGCCGCCATCGAGAAGATCCACCAGCAGGACATTGCTGCTACTCTCGCGCTAGACCCAGTTGCGCTGACGGACCTTTGGACGGAAGATGCCGTTCGCCTTGGCCCAGACCAGCCGGCGGAGGTTGGCAAACAAGCTATTCGAAAGAGTTACGAACGCTTGGCAGGTTTCAAGGTGCTGAGCTACGTTCCAGAAACCAATCACTTGACGACGATGTTGGACGGCTGGGTGGTCGAGTGGCGTTACTTCACCGTGTCGTATGTTGGGTCGGCGGGTGGCGAGGCAAAACAGGTTCGTGGCCAGGTGCTGGGGATCCTGAAGAGGCTACCGGACGGCAGCTGGAGATGCTTCCGCGTGATGGGCGTCTGAGTGAGTTGCAGTACAGGTAGCGCTGGCTGCCACGCCGCCGAACAAGTCGCTCCAGCG
>DIYZ01000281.1:2323-6598 GCA_002427845.1 Chloracidobacterium sp. UBA6041
GCTCCAGCGTTCGACGCACAAAGGGGTTATAAAATGAAGATAGTGCTTTGGTGTTTGTTGTTGGCGATCTTGTTTCATGCAGGCCAATCAATTGATGAGAGCGCCAAATTCTTCAGAATAATACCTATCGCAAACAGAGAAACCGGTTACAGCAACTTCGCATCTATCGTGTTCATGTCCAAAAAAGACTTGGACTCTTTCCTCACAGACTCATCCACGCAGATCGGTTGGAATAATAGGCAGGAATTTGAGGATGCTCTGCTTTAATGCAAAGTTGGACTTCAGCAAAGAAGCATTAGTCCTGCTTCGGCATACTGAAGGATCAGGGTCTGTCCAAGTCACATTTGAAACGCCCATTCTACACGACAAGAATCTCCTCTGTGAGATCCGAGGGAGACCTATTCCTCCCGGTTATGGGGGGACAGCCGACATGGCATACTACTGCTTCGCTGTGGCGGTATCTAAAGCTCAGGTCAGTCAGGTCGAGTTGCAAGCAATCGAAGGTGGTTTTTCCGCACGCCGTCTCGCTCCGATCGTTTTGCCCATTATTGAAAAAGAACCAGCGAACAAGCTGGCGCAGCTGCCGCTCAAACAGAATGAGATCCAAGAATGCCCAACAATCAGCGTTACTTGCCCGGACACGGGCCGTGCAGGAAACACGCCGATTAGGTTTAAAGCGAGCGTTATTGGTGGTAAACCGAGGAGCGAGGTCTCATATAACTGGAGCGTTAGTAAAGGAACAATTAGCCAGGGACAAGGAACCGCAGTGATTGAGGTTGAGGTTACGGATGTGGATCTGGAGGGCCTTACTGCAACTGTAGAAATTAATGGATTCGAGCCAAATTGTGCTCGTGTTGCTTCGTGTTCCATGGCGATTCCGTAGCCCCGGCGGACTGGCGAGCGAGCTGTTCCACCTGGCGGCTTCATTGCATGGCTCACAAGTAATCTCCTCGCGTCGAGGCTCGGATGGCTTTGCGAGGAGCTAGAAAAAAGCGGCACGGTTAATTTATATGTAATTTGGCTTGGCGCCCGAAGAAGCGGGGCCGCATCGACTATATCTTTCTCGTCAATGAATTCGACAGAGTCCGTCAAAGTGGCAGTGCAAATGGACGAATTCGCCCTAAAAAGAAAGAAAAGGCGCTTGTGAGTGATTTTCCGCGGTCGGGCAAGGGGATGGCCTAGGTTTTCAGGGTGTCCGCACGGTGGCGAGATGTCATTTTTTATTAGGAAATCCGAACATTCTGGGAAACATCGCAAGCAGCGTCTCCCTTTTTCTTTTTTAGCTGAAATTCGTCCATTTGCGCTGCCACTTCGAGAGTATGAGGTTAAAAAACTGAATGAAGAAATCCGTCGTTACGATGGTCCTCACCGCAGTAGTCGTGATCCTGCTTTGGTATTCTGATGAGATTAGGCCCGTCAGGAATCCTATTGGTGGTCACGAAACTTATTTGTGGCTTTTCGGAATTCCGATAATTTTAGGTGGCCTCGTGGATAAGGTCCTTAGAATAACCAAGAAGGACAAGAGTTAATTCAAAATCGGTTTTACAAATTAAGCACCTTTTCAAATAGATGAGCAGAGTACTCTTGACTTCTAAACAATTCGAACAATTGGCTCAGGAGTTTATCGATGAACTCCACAAGATTTCTCTTTACGACACTGTCCGAAAACGGCGATTAGCTTCGAACTATTTAAAAACCGTTCAGTCACTTATCGTATCGAATATTTGTAAACTGGAAGAAAATTGCGAGGGAGATCCATTCGCTTCGATTAAAGCACAGTTTTTGGCTGACAAGCTTTTAGACTAATTCTCGCTGAAAAGAGGAGTCCATCGAAGAACAGCAAACGGCTGGCCGTGTCCAGCACTCTCATCAATAACATGGGCATGAGAAATTGCCTCCCAATTGCCAGCGAAGATAGTCATTGGACGGATTATGAACAAAGCTCGCCAGTACAGCCCCTTTGCACGCTTTTTTCCGGTTATCCTATTCTTTTCTGCTCTGTCCGCCATAGATGCGAGGCCCATTACAAGGGGACTCGTGTCCACCGCAGCCGTTGCGGATCCGCGTACAGGCCCAATGACCTTCCGAGCTCATCAAGAGTGTTCCGGAAGCGGCTGCCCCTACTTCGTGCTCGCGCAAGGAGTCATCACGTCAACCACGCCCCGCGCATTCCGGCAATTCCTGGCCAGTGAGAAATACGAGCCTGTAGTTTACTTTGACAGTCCTGGTGGCAGTCTGACCGCCGCGCTCGAGTTAGGTCGACTCATTCGGGCCCGGGGGCTCGACACTTATGTCGGAGGTCCATACGAGGCCTTTGAGGGATTAGCTGGTCCAGCGCGCGAAGACACACGTACTCTAGCCCGCCGAGGTATTTGCTTTTCGGCCTGCGCTTACGCCTTCCTTGGTGGAGTTTCGCGCGAGATTAATGAGGGCGGAAGCTACGGGGTTCACCAGTTCTATTCGGGCGGTCGCCCATTAGGAGATGCAAGCACACAGGTAACGATGACGGTGTTAGCATCTTACCTTGATGAAATGGGCGACCGTCGACTTCTTGATTTCGCTTCGCTCACACCCTCCGATCGGTTGAGTTCGATACCCCTTGCGGCTGCGCGCCGGCTTCTTGTGGACAATACGGCACCGGAACTCGCAACTTGGACGGTTGATACGACATCAAGTGGCAAGCTTTACGCGTATGTTGTGCAACGCCAACCTCGACGGGACGCCGTAGTCTCGTTCCTCGTTACGCACAGCGACTCGGGACTCGCGGGCACGATCGTCTACAGGATCAAGCAGAAGTTCCGAACTGCAAACGAAATTGACGAAATCTTTCTGCAGGAAACGAAAGACTTCGCAGAGAATGTCCGACCAGTAACTGTCGCTGGTATTAATGTCCACTTATCGTCGAATTGGACTGGCAAATCCCATGAAGGATATGCTCTCCGCTTCCAGCTTGATAGCTCTACGGTGGAATCGATGCTTGCGCAAACATCCTTCGATTTCGACCCTGGCTTCCCGCGGGTGTACTCGGACGTCTCCCCAGAGGTGACCTTCTCTTCGGAGAAACTTCGTCAGTCTTTGCTTGCGCTCTCGCGCTAGATACGAGTCGGGATTGTCCGTTTTTCCGCTCTTAAGCTAATCGCTGCGCGAATCAAGGCAATCAGAAATATTAACGGTGTGAACCGTTACGCTGCTTTCGTATGATGAGGCTCTAAAGAGGTTGACCGCCTTAGTTCATCGTTTAGCGACCTTAGCTAGTCAGTTCCGTTCCGCACTGACGACTTGGGCTCCGACAACACTGCCCATTGGCTTGCAGGCATTCCCACGCGGGTGCATGTGGCGACGCATCGCTTCTGTTAGCTAGGTATATCGAGGAAACCGTCGGAGACATGCCCGAATATGTTTCGGGCAAGGATGGTAACCAGAGTCACGGCTGGCTCGAACTGAATGGCATTATAATCGACATTACGGCTGATCAATTCGACGACGTTAACGATCCTGTCGTTGTCACCACGAACTTAAGTTGGCATCAAAGATTCAAAGAACAATCAAGGCGCGCAGTTGGCATTGATGATTACGATGCGCTAAATACCGCATACCAAGAAATCATAAAATGCATCCAAAGAGTTCAATAGCGCATCTCCATGCGCTTCTCGATGTCCTGCGCAAGCTTCGTACCCATGCGACTGATGATCGTCGAAATGGCCTGAAGCTTTGCGGAATCAATCGCTGCTTTCTGCATCGCAGGCATGAGTAGAACAAAAAGTCCCGCAATCAAATTAGCCAACCTGAAGGTAAACATTTCATGCCTCTTATCCGAGTCCGGCCTTGCAATCGCGCCTCGTTCGCTTCAACGGAAGCTGCGTAGGACTGAAACTGCGACGACCGCAAAGATCGACCTGGATAGTCCAGGCCTCCAACTATTAGAAGCGTTGGTGACCTAACTTTGGGCAGTGCGTCTCCAGCAAGATCCGGTCGTCCGCCACGCGAGACGACCGCGCCAATCTCTTCGCCAACTGAGGCAGCAGCCACTAAGGCCGCACCCCCTCCGGTACTTGAGCCGAAGTATCCAACTCTCGGTGTGTCCCATTCTAATCTCCCAGTTCAAAGCTGTTCTTACTTGGCGCACTCGGTTGTACTCAAATGAAATCGGAACATCGGCGTTCATTTCCGTACCAGTAGCACACACCGAGATCCGGGGCTTAGTTAGTGAATGAGCAAGCTAGCCGAAGATCGCCCGGCAAGCTGCGTCAAGACTATTCTTTTATCTTATCCTTG
>DIYZ01000154.1 GCA_002427845.1 Chloracidobacterium sp. UBA6041
CATTTACTCATCGAAATCGACCAGGTTCACATCACTATGCATTTTGTGATCACGAGGTGGAAACGGCCTTAGCCCCTGCCGGCGGCCTGCGCGCCTCCATTGACAGCGGCTCGGCACAAGCATATCTTTCCTCGCATCCAGCACGCGCATCCTCTACGCCGGCGCTTCCTAAAGCCTTACTCGGCGCCGCCACACTCAACGTTCCAGACCCTCGCAAGGAGTTATTCTTATGGCAAACCCGAACGACCCGGTCGACGCCGCGCAGAAGAAAAAAGAGGCGGCCGCTTTAAGGAAGGTGAAGATGCTTTCGCTGACGGCCACGCCGTCATCAATCACCCCCTTCGGCCAGTCGAATGTGGCGTGGCGCGTCACCGTCCCCGCCTCCACCGATCCTGACGTCGTGATAAGCATCGCTCTGGACAACGACGACGTTCAACCTACGGGCAACAAGCTCGTCTCGCCAACGTTCTCCCACACATTCAAGCTAAGGGCCAAGGGCGAGTTGGCGGAGATTGTGCTGGGCACCACGACGGTCACGGTCAACGCTGCCGCCTGCGACGTGCACGACTCGGTCGTCGCCAGCTCGTTAAGGGGGCAACTCGCTAACATGCTGACGGGCGGCTCGCAGATCACGCCGCGCGGCAACGGGGTGGAAGTGACCTTCGGAGACTTCTCGATAAATATCTTCATCCCGCTGAGCATCAGCATCCCGAACTGGTTCGACGCGACTATGGACGTGACGATGAAGTTCACCCTGTTCGAGACATTTGGCCCATTCTTCCCTCTTGGAAAAGTGCAGTGCGGTCTCTCGGACGTGTCGGTAGACGTGAGTTGGGGACTCCTGTCGCACGTGTTGAGTTTCGGCTGCACCGGCATCGTGCAGGCCGCTCTCGAGATAGAGGCCAAGGCGTTCTTAGAAATGATAGGCTCGCAGTTAGCCATCCAAGCGGCGAACGCTTTCGAGGTGGAGCAGCAGCAGAGGATTAGTTTCCTGAACGCCAACGATCCGCAACACCGCCATTTCAAGCAGCACTCGATGAGGGTGTCGGCGGCGGGAGTCAGCTTCGTGAGTTGTCCGATCTAAAAAACCTTTCGCGGGAGGAGGCCGGCGATAGAAGCGCCTCCAGAATGCTACCGTTTACGGGAATCTCATATCGATCGGGCTTGGCGATTGGGGGTTGGTTTACAACTAACAGGCACAGCGAGGCATTCTAACACTCTAGATCGTCGCGGAATTCTTTCCTGTTCCTCGCTATACTCAGCGTAGAACATCAAGGTCGCTTCGATCACATCCGTTGTACCCATTTGAGATTGTCTTCGACTGCTATCTCGCCTACACTACCTACGCAAAAAGATTGCGAGATGGTCTCTGGGCCCACTGTCGGGTTACTCAGAAAGGAAGGGATGGAAATGCCTTCGCATGGCGAACAGAAGCTGGTGACGATTAGTGTTAATTCAGTCGATCACCAAGTTCCGCACGCAAAGATTTCTTATGATGCGATCGTCGATTTCGCATACCCCGGAGGAAGCACTGGCGGAGCCGCATACATTGTCAAGTACTCACGAGGAAGTTCTGATAACGAGTCGGGGACATTGCCGCGAGGCGATGAGGTCATGGTGAAAGATGGAATGCGATTCCGAGTTTCGCCGACTGGCGAATCGTAACAAGTTCATCGAAGACCTGGAGAAACAGGGCTACGCAGTTGACTTCGTTGGCAATCATCTCGTGATCTATGGACTTCCATACCTCGACCACAAAGGAAGTCTCCGCTATGGCGACCTTGCTTCGCCTGTTGATCTGAAGGCCGAATACGAAATAGATCGGCCATCAACTCATCAAGTGTGGTTCCGTGGCGAGGTACCATTTGATACCAATGGCGTGGCATTGCGCGTCTCGGCGGTGAATAATCCAAGAGAAATCGCGAAAGACTTTAACTGCCTCCTTTCCTTCTCCTTGAAGATCGACGGCCGACCGTATGACACCTTTGAGGACAAGATCGTAACGTACCTAGAAATTCTCACATCTCCCGCGCGTGAAAAATACGACGCGATACCACAAAGCGCAATTCAGGCAAGGGCCGCAGAGGTGCATAGTCCGCTACGATATCCAGACACCATGTCCGCTCGGGACGGCGTGAACGACCTTGCGCGTCGCCTCGTCGGCATGAAGGTAGGGATCGTAGGACTCGGAGGGACAGGCAGTTACATCCTCGATTTTTTGTCAAAGACACACGTTCAGGTTATTCACATTTACGACGATGACATCGTCCACGTACACACGATCTTTCGCCTGCCAGGCGCAGTCGGCGCGAAGGCCCTTGGGAAGAAGAAGGTCGACGTCCTTTACAACATCTACAGCGACTTCCATTCTGCGATTGAGCCGCACGCGCACAGAATTGGAGCCGAAAACGTTCAGGTACTGGCAGAACTCGACTTCGTGTTTATTGCGGTGGACGATGGTCCCTCACGCGACCTCATCTGCCGCCGCCTAGCAGAGTGCAGCGTACCTTTCGTTGACGTTGGTATGGGCCTTTACAGGACTGGTCGTGGGTTGAATGCAATGATCAGAATTTCAGGCGGTGAGGTAGGTGACGCAGCCAAGCTGATTGGAACAGAGTACCTACCCGCAGCCAATCTTGCAGACAATGAGTATAGGCGGCAGCCTCAGATCGGCGAGCTCAATGCACTTAACGCTGCGCTGGCTATGATTCGGTTTAAGCAGCGACTGGGTGTGTTTGATCGCGAGTTTGAAAGCGCTGCAAACATCTTTGAGATCTGCAGCTTCGACCTTGACCACTATATGGGCGATGATTTACCGAGTTGAAAAGGTCGAGCGTCTTCCGGCCGCATTAGCTGATAACGTCGTGTACGTCAGCGAAGAGTTCGAACTCGCTGCGCTGAAGTGCGCCTGTGGGTGTGGGCACCGAGTTAATCTGATGCTTGGTGACGGACACAGAGTCAACGACGTCGAAGGACTGGCCGACGTCTCGCCGTCCATTGGCGTGTGGGATGCGGCGTGTCGGTCCCACTTCTGGATCGATAAAGGCAGGGTTGTTTGGGCGGACCGATGGTCCGATGCGGAGATTCACAGCGCGATGGAGCAGCAGCTAAACAGACATCTTCAGGGCGCTAAGATGTCACAGCCGTGGTACAAGCGGGTCGCGCGTTGGACGATGAATATTTTTCGACTCCGTAAGTAGAAACTTTGCGTCGCTGATCTGGTGTCTGCCGGCGTGAAAAAAGCATCTCTGCTTATGATATAAGCCATCCCGTTCCTCGCACGCTATGGCCATTTTTCGCAAGTAAGCTGCCATTTCTTTAAGAAATTGAAGATAGTGTTCAACAGAAAATGACGCGCAATGACCACTCGCATTACGAGAAACGTGCCGCAGTAGTCAGAATTCTCATTCCACAGCCGCCATGAATGTTAAAAGCAGACTACTCACATCGGGTAATCCAAAGGCTGAGATATGGCGGTTCCTAAGATATTTTCTTCACGGACCGACCATCGAGACACTGATACAAGAAATCCAAAGCGTTAAAGGTTATGAGGCGGACGTAAAGAAGCAAGCTGAGCAGATTGCCTATAGCATTCGTCAGGCCGAGGAATACTTCAAGGCATCAGACAACGTCTCGCTAATTACCCGGCCTTTATTGCTCTACTACGGAATTGCGACGCTTTCGCGTGCTCTTGTTCTTCTAAAGCGGAACGGCGAATACTCTCTCGACTACTTACGGAAAAAGCGTAAGCACAAACATCACGGACTAAGTCATGATGACTTTGATAATTTGCCGTCAAAATCGGTTGGTGATTTTTTTGGCAAAATCTATTGTAAGGTTAATACAAAAGATAACACGCGGCTTGCATAGCTTGTGCTGCCTGCGGCGGAAGGGCTTCGGCAGGCGGCGTCATACTTTGCCAGAAGCGGTTGTCCTGAGTGCCCGTCACGCGATGTTGACGAGGAAATGGACGATTTTGGACAAAAAGAAAAAGAAAGGGAATGTGCTCTGCAGATTACCCAGAGCCGGTCCAAGAGTGAACATAGGTCTTTGAGGGTTGTCCGCACAGTTCACTTTTGAAATTTCCCTGGCGGCGTAGGAGGGGTGGGGGAAGACTCCCCCCGGAAGAGGTGCCGGCCTTCAAAGCGCCCGGGTTACTCGCGGTAGCCAAGCGATCTCTGTCGAAATGGCAGTTGCAACAGCCACTTTGAGCAAAAAAGAAAAAGGCGCGCGGTAACGAGTTTTCCGGCGCTAGGTCCAAGCGAAGGCCGTTGCCTGGCGAGCCGATCTTCATAGGTGGTCACAATGATGACCTCTTTCGCGACCAAAACCAATAACCAGCCCCGCCCCGTGGTAACGCCCTCAGGGTGAACGTGGTAGAAGCCCTTATACTCACCTAAAAGCATAACTTAAAAAGGCGGACAGGTATCTCTCCCAGAAACCTGCCCGCCTACCCGCTTTGACACAAGGAGAATGTCCCGCCTCCCAAAGAGAAGCGCTCCTTGTAATCTGAATAAACTCTTATTAGGTGCTTTGATTCCAGATAAGCGAGAGGATTGGACGATTAGCAACACACAATTACAGCACTACCCAAATGCTGGTGAGTTAAGCTCGAAAGTTGT
>DIYZ01000124.1 GCA_002427845.1 Chloracidobacterium sp. UBA6041
GCATCGAGCAACTTAAACAACAGGCTTTTACCTTAATTAAACAAACCAGGTATACGGAGGCGCTGCCTCTGCTGGAGAAGCTAGCCACTGCCGAACCTGATAGCGCCTTGATTCATTACTATCTCGGTTTCTCGCTATTTGGGCAGGCTACGAATACGAAAGACGAAGCGGCCCGGAAGACACTTCGCATCCGGGCGCGCAAGGAGTTCATAAAAGCGAAGGACCTCGGCATCGAGGAACCAAACATTGACGCTCTTATTCAGTCTTTGCCTCTCGATGGTTCCGACGGGGGCGCGTTTTCAGCAAACGCTGCAGCGAATTCTTTGATGGAGCAGGCCGAAGCTCTCTTCTCGCAAGGCAAGGTCGAGGAGGCGCTAAAAAACTACGAGAAGGCGCTGACACTCGATCCAAAGCTTTACCATGCGGCGCTTTTCGCCGGCGACGTATTTACGCAGAAAGGCGATTACGCGCAAGCCGAAGTCTGGTACAAGCGCGCAATCGCTATTGACCCGAACAGAGAAACGGCCTATCGCTATTCGGCAACGCCCTTGATGAAGCTGGGGAAAACTGACGCCGCGCGCGATCGTTACGTGGAAGCTTTCATCACCGAGCCTTACAACTCATTCGCGCGAGCCGGCCTGGTCCAATGGGGTCAAATGACAAACACCACTCTGGCGCATCCCCGGATCGACATCCCCACCAACGTCACTTTTGACGAAAAGGGTGACGCCAGGATTGATCTCGATGCGAGCGCGTTGACCGGCGGCAAAGATGACGGGTCGTTTGCCTGGATCTCATATGGCGCCACGCGCTCGATTTGGAGAAAAGAAAGTTTCGCCAAAAAATTTCCGAATGAGCACGTCTACCGTCACAGTCTGGCCGAAGAGGCGGAGGCCCTGCGCAGCGTTATCACACTCGCAACTGCCGACAAAAAGGTGAAGAGCCTGAGTCCTTCCCTCGCAAAACTGAAAAAGCTAAATGACGAAGGCTTGCTCGAAGCCTATATCCTGATGGCAAATGCCGATGCGGGCATCTCGAAAGATCATCCCGCATATCTCAGGGAAAACCGCGATAAGCTGCGCCGTTATGTTATGGAGTATGTTTTGACCGGCGGCGGGAACTAGACGAAAGCAGTGTGATTAGCAAACCGCACGGAGAAACGGGACAGATGCAAAAGAAAAGAGGCGGGCCAACGTCAATTGGTCCGCCACAAACCTTTTGCTAATCGCTGCAAAGTTACGGAGTCGTCTTCTTCGCCTCGTCAGCCTTTCTTACGTAAATCTCACCTCGTGGTATTAGCCCGGCTCTGTTCGCCAGTGCATAGACCACCGAATCCACCAGGTCTTTGTTATCAAGGCGAAAACTTGCAACTCCCGCTACGCGCGTGTCCGGATCGCTGTATTGCAAAGTCACGTAACGTACCTTCGTCTTGATGAAACCAAGCGGAAACCCGAAGTAAGGAATATTCTGGGCGACGGTGGCGGCGCCGGGTCTTCTTTTCTGAGTGTCGGCAAACGCGGAATTCACAGCGTTGTAAGGAATGAAGAATAGTTCCTTCTGATCCTCGTTGCGAAACAGCAAACGCTGATTCGTGTCGTCAAAGTTGAGCGTGCCTTCCATAGTTTTGTTGTAACCAAAAATGCCGCCTTCATACTTCGCTTTCACGCTTGGCGGGGCGGGTCGAGGGGCAGCCTTCGAAGCGTCCGACGCCGTGCTCGTATCAACGGCCCGCGGCCGCTGCGCCTGAACAGCGCCTGCTATGCCGATGGACAGTATCAGGAATCCCATTATCCTCATTCGAATAACCTCCACACTTTCAGAATTATTTGGCGAATGGCCTCACCCGCTCAGCCGCTTCTTTAAAATCAGAATCCGCCGGCGCCAGACTTAAGCCCTTTTCATATGCAGCCAGGGCCTTCGCATATTGCTTGGTAACTTCGTAGGCGTAACCAAGCTCGCGATAGACGTTGATATCATCCGGCGACTTCTGGGCCGCCGTTTGCAGGGCGGCGATTGCCTTGGGAAAATTCTTCGCGCGCGACTGGGCAATGCCCAGCAGGTAAAACGTCACGCCCTTCGCATCGGGCGCCAGCGTGGCGCGCTCGAGAGCAGCCGCCGCGCGCGCGTATTGTTCCGAACCAATCAGTGCCTGGCCGAACAATGTTATCGCTGCAGCATCTGTCCTAATCTTAATCAATCCTTCACCGGCGCGAACAGCGTTTAGGTAATCAGCCGCGGCTTTTGCGCTATCGGTACTCAAGGCTGCTCGTCGCAAATACACCGAAGTCAATAAAGTCCACGCGCCGGCGAAACGTGGATCGTTAACCGTAGCGCGGTTTAGCGCGGAGATCGCGGCATCGAGATCGTTTTTACCGACCGCGATCTGGCCCAGGTAGAACAGCGACAGCGAATCTTTCGGATTGGCTTTAACTACAGCATTGAAACTGCGTTCTGCGTCAACCAGTTTTCCTGTCTTGTATTCAGCCAGACCACGAAAGTAGAGCAATGCGGGATCTGGTTGCGCGCCCGGCCGCGAGGTGGCGGTAACGAGCAAAGGCAAGGCGCGATCGAATTTTTCCGCGAGTACGAAGGCCTGGGCCAACGCATCGGCCGTATTGGGATCTTCGCGCTGCGAAACCTTCTGAAGTTCAAGGGCCTTGTCCAAATCGTTTGCGGCTTCCTCATACTGCTTGAGATTCAGCTCCGCAAAGCCGGCGATCTTCCAGGCTTCGGAATCGTTGGGAAACTGCGCTGCGACATCTTTGGCCTCTTTCGCCGCGGCGGCAAATTGCTTTTGCTGAAGGAGTTGATAGGCATGAGAAGTGTCGCCAGTGCCCACCGTGTTTACCACGGGCTGCACCGGTTGCACGTCAATCAGCGGACGATTTGAATTGTTCTTAGCCGTTGGGCTCGGTTTGGGTTCAGGCCTGAGGAGCGGGTCTTCAGCCGGTGTCAGCGGCTGCTTGACGCGTCGCGGCCGGCTCGATTGTGCATTCGCGAATGCGGTCAGGCTGAGCGAAACAGCCACTAACGCGAGAAGATTGCGGGAATATTTATTCGTCATATGGATTCCCCGGGAGAGAGGGTTTAATGCGGCTAACTAAACAAGTAAAGCAAAGGGCATGTTTTCGGATGCCGCCCGCGCGGTTTTAGTTCGCCCGGATTTATGAGCCGGGAACTCAATGTAGCGCAAAGTTGTTGTGTTGGACAAACGTCGGTTTTGCGGCGATTTGCCAGACCCGCTTTAGCTCATCGAAGGTTCGCTAACGGCAACGCGAAGACGCGCGGCGAGTGCCGATGCCAAACTGAAGCTTGTTAGACACCAAAAGAAAGCGGCCGGCTGAATAATTCAGCTGGCCGCTTGGTAGGACAGACATTCTTGTCTGTCCTTTATATTGGACTGTCAAAGAAGACAGGCAAGAATGCTGGTCCTACTCAGAAGTTAAGCTTCAGTCCAAACTGAAACTGCCTCGGATCGAAGGCCGCCGTCGGACGGCCAAAGTAGCGTCCATTGCTGGCGCGCTTGTTGAAGGCGTTAACGTCGTCGAAGCGCGGCGAAGCGGCAGCCTGGTTGAAGCGATTGAAAAGGTTGAAGCCCTCGGCGATCGCTTCGAGCCGGAACCGTTCGCCCAGCCTGATGGTGCGGGCTACGCGCATGTCGAAAGAGGCATAGCGCTCCGTGATACCGGTGTTGCGTCCGAGAGACCCGGAGGCGAATGGCGGCGGAATAACGAGCGTCCCGTCGGCAAGCACGCTCGGGCGGTCCGTCTGACTCGTCTGGTCGTTATTGCTATCAACGCCACTCAGGATATTGAATGGGCGACCTGAGGATATCTCGAAGATCGGCGCCACAATGAAGTCCGCGAGGAAGCTATGCCAACCGCCAGCACCGCGCCAGCCAGCCGGGGCTGCAAGCACACCACTGAAGACGAAACGGTGGCGCTGATCGAAGAGTGAGTCGGCACGGTCGTTTCGAAGATTACTGGCGTCCTGCGGGAGCAGCAGTGTCTGCAAATCCGAAGAGTCGTCAATCGAGTGAGACCAGGTATACGAGGCGAGGAACTGGAAGTTGTTTGCGAAGCGCCGCTTCAGCTCGAAATTCGCCGCGTGGTAAATAGAGGTGCCATCGGAGACCTGCGCGTTGACGTCGCCGTAGGTGGATACGATTCCCGGCGTGCGCAAGGCGCCCGTCGCTGTCAAGACACTATTGAATACCGCCGGCGTTACCGCGCCGCCCGTTATAGACTGCACGAAGAAATAGTTTGGTCCACTGAGTCGGAAGAGATTCGCCGCCAACGGCTGCACGACGGCGCCGCGTGTCGTGATAGAGATCAACCCCGGGATGGGCTGCGCCACGATGTTTGCACAGCCTGAGGGTGACACCGCCAGCGTGTCGGTGGTGCTGGTGGGCTGAACACCCGTGCAACGCACGTAATTCTGAATCAGCAGAGCGTTGTTCGCCTGATTGAGATTAGTCGGACGCGGCAAATGGTGTGCGCCGACGAACAGCCAGCTCCCCGACAGCGACATGTTTTTCGTCAACTTTCGTTCGACGGTAACGTTCGCCTGATTGGCATAGGCAAACTCGAAATTCTTCGCGACCGGCAACGGAAACGGCAGTGCCGGCCCGAAACCGGGAAACGTCTGATCGTTGAATCGCTGCCGCCCTCGTTGGTAGTCCGTACCAACTGCGACACCCGGCGTCACAAAAGGTCCGAACGGGCAAACCTGTCCCGGCACGCAAACTGTTCCCTGGAAGATTTGCGCGGCGTTCAGGATCTGGTTTGGGGCGGGATTGCCTGGGGTGGCAACAAACTGCTGTTGCTGAACGTTGTCGGCGATGTCCGAGTCGAAACCGATAGCCAGAAGCGGATGGTCATAGAAGATACCGTAGGCGGCACGCAAGACCGTGTTGCCGTCGTTCTTCAAATCCCAGGCCATGCCGATGCGCGGCGCGAAGTTATTTTTGTCGCTCGGGAAGCCCTGCTGCACCTTGAAGAAGTCCTCAACATTCTGATTGTCCTGCGCGCTGAGAGAAATGTGCGAGAGTGGATCGGTAAAGGGGCTCGGTGCAATCCGCGTTGTTTGCTCATAGTCGTAGCGGACGCCGTAGTTCAACGTAAGGTTTGGACGAATCTTCCAGGAGTCCTGCGCAAAGGCTGCGTAGGGACGATTGGAAAGCTTGCTATTGGGATTGCCAAAGCCCTGAACATAGTTGTTCGGCAGGCCGAGTCCGTACTGCTGGACGGGAGTGAAGTCAGGCGGCGCGCCCGGAAATCCGAAGGGGATGGCGCTTTGTCCGCCAAAGTTATATACGCCGGCGAAATTCAATTCAAAAGCTGCGTTGACGTGGATGAAAGCGACGTCGCCGCCAAATTTGAAGGCGTGATTGCCGGCTACAACATTCAGACTGTCCGTCCATTCATAACGCGTTTCCGTGCGTACCACGGGCGAGAATAGTTCGCGTCCGATGAACGCGGCGCCTGAAATGTTGACGGCAACGGCGTCGCCATTCTGCGATCTAAACGTCGCGCGGCGTTCGCCGAAGTTGAACCTCAACTCATTAACCATTTTGCCTGAAAGAGTGGAGGTCAAACTCGAGACTGCCGCAAAGTCGCGCAGCTTTTGAATTCCGGTGCGCGAAAAATCGTTCTGGCCGAGAGCCTGATTCTGCGACTCCACTTGAATCCCGCTAATCGTGCTCGGGTTGTAGCCGAAGCGGAAATTGAAGAGGTGATCTTTCGTGATTACGTGGTCCAGTCGAAACGAATTGTAGGTGGTTCGATCGGTGATCGGAAAGATTCGTTGCAGATCATTGAGCGGACGAAACGCGATGAACTGTCCCGCCGCGTTTGTCGTTCCCACCGGCACAGGGGCACCCGTCAGAAAGAAGCGTTGTCCGATCACTGTACCCGCCGGGATTACAACACCGCCGGGACTGCGCAAGGGATTATTGCCGGTGAGTCCGGTGTTGCCGCCGCTCGACGCGAGCGTTGCATACTGGATGGCAGCGCCGGCCAATTGCTGTCCGATCGCGATGTTGGCTGGTACACCGGTGCCGATCAGCGTCGCTGCCTGCGTGAGCAGTCCGCTCACATAAGTCGACTGTGTACCCGTGATGTTGTTGAAGGTCTGCGTAAACGGTAGAAACGGAGCCCCGATGGTCACACTGCTGCCCAGCCCCTGGGCCACATCGCTCGTGAAGAAACCCGATTCATTACGGCGCCTTTGCTCAAAAGCGAAAAAGAAGAAGGTACGATCGCGATCCAGTGGGCCGCCGAGGGTGGCGCCATACTGAGTGCGCCTGAAAGGCGGTTTGGCTATCGGCGCAAAAGGGTTGCGAGCTTGAAAGTTCTTGTCTCTGATAAAGCCAAACACATTCCCGTGAAAGTTGTTCGTCCCACTCTTCGTCACAACGTTCACTACGCCGCCGGCAGAGCGTCCAAACTC
>DIYZ01000206.1 GCA_002427845.1 Chloracidobacterium sp. UBA6041
ACACTGATCGAGCAGGCGACGCAACTTTACACCGAAGTCCAGGAAACCCCGCAGCCGCCCGACGCCTCACCCGCCGCGGCGCAGGAAATGGAGGCTGCGTTCGACGAACGGGCCCGATATATGGCAACCGTCGACAGCGAATATAACAGAGCGCAGCAAATAATTGCGACCCTGCAAAAGGAAAATGCTGAGTCCACTGCCCGGGCCGAGAGACTTGCAAAAAATGTTCAAGGCAAGAAGGCCATCATCGAGCATCTTCGCGCGCGATAGTTGCGGGCGCGGCTAAAAAAAAGTGGCCCGCAAGCGCTGTTCGATCGACATATGCGCAGCCGAAATCTCCCGATTCTATTCGGTGGCCATCACTGATCATCCATTCACGACCGTGCCGCCGTTCGGGTGCAAAACCTGACCGGTCATGTAGGACGAATCGTCGGACGCGAGAAAGACAAAGCTAGGCGCAATTTCTTCCGGTTGCCCCGGTCGGCCAAGCGGCACGTCGGAACCAAACGTCGCGACTTCTTTCGCAGGAAATGTCGATGGAATGAGCGGTGTCCAAATCGGACCGGGCGCGACAGCATTTACGCGAATCTTTTTTTTGCCCAGCGCTTGCGAGAGCGAGCGTGTGAACGCGACAATTGCACCTTTCGTTGATGAATAATCGAGCAAATGCGGGCTGCCTTTGTATGCCGTGACCGACGCCGTGTTAATGATCACGCTTCCTTTTTTGAAATATTTCATCGCCGCTTTCGTGAGGAAGAACATCGCGAAAATGTTCGTGCGAAAAGTTTTCTCGATCTGCGTCTCGCTGATCTTCTCGATCGATTCCTGCGGATGCTGCTCAGCCGCGTTGTTCACGAGAATGTCGATCTTGCCGAACTCGTCGACTGTTTGATCGATCGCTTTCCGGCAGAATTTTTCGTCGCCAACGTCGCCGTCGATCAACAAACATTTCCGGCCGTGCTCTTCGACGAGACACTCGGTTTCCTTCGCGTCTTTGTGTTCTTCGAGATAAACCACCGCCACGTCCGCGCCTTCCTTGGCGAAGGCGATGGCGACCGCGCGACCGATCCCACTGTCACCGCCGGTAATAAGCGCCCCTTTGCCACGCAATTTTCCGCTGCCGCGATGGACTTTTTAGATGTTCCGCCGACGATCAGCCGAACAACTGAATTCTCCCCAAGGCATTACGAGGTGTAAAAGATTTCAAAAAAAATTACTGAATGGCGTTGACCGGTCGCCGATCCGGGGTAGTTTATTTATCCCGCTGGAAGCGGGACTCCTCTAATCAAGGAGTTCGTTCTACGTACACTTGGGACTGCAAATTGGACTCAATTTTGTCCCGGCCTGATAAGCGGAAACGCGATTCGAGTCGGCGGCGGAGTTGAGTTTTTTTGTGGTCTGCAAGTGTGCGAAGAGCTGGTTCTTTGACATCTACATACAGGGTAGTAAGAAAGTACAACTTTAAGAGCTGAGTCTGAAATCCAAGCGCCCCGATTCGAAGGGATCGGGGCCGAGAGTTTCAGTTATCATAAAAATCTCTGGTCCCGCGTGAGTGGGACCGGAACAGATTGATCAAGCTACAAAGAGCGCATCATGGATGCCTTGGTGCCAATAGGCGATGAAGGACGTGGTAAGCTGCGATAAGTCACGGATAGCGGCAAACACGCTTTGACCCGTGAATGTCCGAATGGGATAACCTGAGTGGGGTAACACCTGCTCGAGCTTGTGTGAATTCATAGCACAAGCATCGCGAAACCCGGTGAAGTGAAACATCTCAGTAACCGGAGGAATAGAAATCGAAAGAGATTCCGTAAGTAGTGGCGAGCGAAAGCGGAAGAGACCAAACCGGTCAATTTATTGACCGGGGTTGTAGGAGCCCGATGTGGTAGTGCAAAGGTTAGGTGAAGCTTCTGGAAAGCTGCGCCATAGAGGGTGAAAGGCCCGTAACCGAAAACTGGAGCACGCCTAGGGATTTCCTGAGTAATACGATGCACGTGAAACTTCGTATGAATCTGCGCCGACCACGGCGTAAGTCTAAATACTAATTGGCGACCGATAGTGAACCAGTACCGCGAGGGAAAGGTGAAAAGAACCGCTGTGAGCGGAGTGAAATAGTACCTGAAATGATGTGCTTACAAGGTGTCAAAGCTGGCGCAAGCTGGTGATGGCGTGCCTTTTGCTTAATGAGTCTGCGAGTTACTGTCAGTGGCGAGCCTAAGTCGTTCTGCGATGGAGGCGAAGCGAAAGCGAGTCCGAAATGGGCGAACCTAGTCGCTGGTAGTAGACCCGAAGCCGAGGTGATCTACCCATGAGCAGGTTGAAGGTTGCTTAACCGCAACTGAAGGACCGAACCCGTGAAGGTTGAAAACTTCTGGGATGACTTGTGGGTAGGAGCGAAAGACTAATCAAACCCGGTGATAGCTGGTTCTCCCCGAAATAGCTTGAGGGCTAGCCTCGTGTGCTGACCTGCGGAGGTAGAGCACTGGATGAACTAGGGCCCATACCAGGGTACCGAACTCAATCAAACTCCGAATGCCGCAGGGTGTAACACGGGAGTCAGTGCGTGGGGGATAAGCTTCACGCGCGAGAGGCAAACATGCCAGACCAGCAGCTAAGGTGCCCAAATACCGTTCAGTGGAAAGGATGTGAGGTTGCACAGACAGTGAGGATGTTGGCTTAGAGGCAGCCATCATTTAAACAGTGCGTAACAGCTGACTCATCGAGCGATCTCGCGCCGATAATGATTGGCGATAAGCGGTATACCGAAGCTCTGGAAGACGTTCTGGTTCGCCAGGACGGATTGGTAGGGGAGCGTTGTAGCGACATCGAAGCAGGAGCGGAAGCAACTGTGGAGTTTCTACAAGTGAGAATGCAGACATGAGTAGCGATAAGCCAGGTTAAATTCCTGGCCGCCGTAAACCCAAGGTTTCCTGGGGAAGGTTCGTCCTCCCAGGGTTAGTCGGGACCTAAGTCGAGGCCGAAGGGCGTAGACGATGGACAGCAGGTTTAATATTCCTGCACCGGCTGTGGTTAAGTTTAGTTGTGACATATGAGTAGAGACAGGCCGTCGATTGAAAGTGACGGTCTGCCCGCAAGGGCAAGGACGGGGAGGCCTCGGCTGAACCGGATCTGTTAAAACTTGTATCAAGAAAAGCAACTAAATGTTCCCACGGTTGCCCGTACCGTAATCCGACACAGGTGGGTGGGTAGAGTATACCCAGGCGCGTGAGTGAAACCTCGTTAAGGAACTCGGCAATCTAGCCCCGTAACTTCGGAAGAAGGGGTGCCC
>DIYZ01000069.1:0-5383 GCA_002427845.1 Chloracidobacterium sp. UBA6041
GAAAGCACGCAAGCTGAAGCTTGTACTCTGAACACCTGTAGAATGAAGCGCTCTGTGCGTAGGACCAGATGTCTTCGATCGTTCGCGACTGCCGTCCTTTTCTTCGGCAGTTGCGTACAAGTCTATTCTCAAGTCCGAAGAGTCGAACCTATTCCAAGAAGGATCACTTACGTTATGCCAGGTAAGGACAGCTATCTGAAGCTCGCGGACGAGATGGAAACCACCCTGCGCCGCGACGTTCTGCGGGTCTGGTTTCCAGGAGCTGTCGACCAAGAGCACGGCGGCTTCTATTCCAACTTCACGCGCGACTGGCAGCGCGCCAAAAGCGACGGAAAATTTTCGGTGTTCCAGGGACGTATGGTATGGGTTGCGTCACAGATCGTGATGCGGCGTCCGGAGTTGAAAGATCAGTTCTTGCCCATTGTCGGACATGGCATGAAGTATCTGAGCGAAGTGCTATGGGACAAACAATACGGCGGTTTCTTTTGGGGGCTGGATGATAAAGGTCAAGTCTCGCCGCGTTACACCGACGGCAAACATCTTTACGGGATGAGCTTTGGACTCTACGGAGCGGCGGCGGCATATCAGGCGACAAAAGATCCCAGGGCGCTCGAGTTGGCCCAGAATGCTTTTCACTGGATGGATGAACACGCGCACGATGCGCAGAACGGCGGTTACTTCGAGTGGCTGACGCGTGAGGGCAAGGTCGTTCCGGCCAATGCCGGTACGGCGCGAGTTGAGGGCGTTCCGATGGCGGGTTTTCCTATCGGCTACAAGTCGATGAATACGCACATTCATCTGTTGGAATCATTCACGCAGCTCAACGAGGTTTGGCCGGACGAAACTCTGCGCCGGCGCATTGAAGAGCTGGTCGCGATCTTGCGTGACAAGATTTGTGTCGAGCCAGGAGCGATGAACCTTTACTTTACCGTCGACTGGCGCCCAATTCCCGATCACGATTCGTACGGCCACGACGTTGAGACGGCCTATCTGATGTTAGAGGCTGAGGACGTACTGGGCCATGGCCACGATCTGAAGACCGAGCGCATGGCAAAGCTGCTTGTGGATCACGCGCTCGCGTACGGTTGGGACGAAACCTATGGCGGCTTCTACCGCGATGGAACGACTATCGGCAAAGCTGAAGACACACGCAAAGAGTGGTGGGTGCAGTTTGAAGGGCTTAATGCGCTACTACTGATGCATGAGAAATACGGCGACCAGACTGATATTTACTTCAAAGCCTTCCAGCAGCAATGGCGGTTCATTAGAGATCATCAGGTCGATCACGAATTCGGTGGTGTGTATGACACCATTGAGCGCGATGGCGCCGTCGCGGACCACACGAAGGCGCGTATCTGGAAAGAGGCTTACCACGATAGCCGAGCATTGCTGAATGTGACTGAGCGCTTGCGAAAGCTCGCCGGCATTGAGATGAACAAATAGATTTCGGAACGGGCAGGACGCCAGATGCGAAAGACAGCTTCCTTCACAACATCGAACCGCACCGTGGTTCGTTTAACCATTTGCTGTGTGGTCTTAGGCTATTTCATCTTTCCACCGAGCGGGAAACTGTCGAGCACCCCAGCCGGGCTGCCCGGTTGGGGACCCCGCACGACATCTTTCGCGGTCCTGGCCGCTGACCCTACGGTCTGGAGTTTGGTGTGGAGCGATGAGTTCAACGGGCCAGACGGCTCGGCAGTTGATCAGAGCAAGTGGATCGCGGCGGCAGGTGGCTCGGGCTGGGGCAACAACGAACTTGAGTACTACACCACGCGCACCGACAATGCTTACCAGTCAGGCGGGTCGCTGGTCATCAAGACGATCAAAGAGAAGTACACGGGGTCAGACAACGTTACGCGCGATTACACGTCAGCCCGCTTGATCACAAAGAACAAGTTCACCGCAACCTACGGACGTTTTGAAGCGCGCATCAGGCTTCCTTACGGTCAGGGAATCTGGCCCGCCTTCTGGTTGCTCGGCAGTAACATTGACAGCGTCAGTTGGCCTCAGTGCGGCGAGGTCGACATTATGGAGAACATCGGGAAGGAACCGTCAGTAATACACGGCACAATTCATGGTCCGGGATATTCTGGTGGAAATGCACTCGGCTCGTCTTACTCACTGTCGGGCAACCAGCGATTCGCCGACTCTTTTCACACGTTTGCAGTAGAGTGGGAGCCCAACGTGGTCCGCTTTTACTGCGATGGTATTCTCTACAAAACCAGAACGCCGGCGGATCTTCCCCAAGGTCAGATATGGGTTTTCAACCATCCGTTCTTCATCTTGCTCAACGTGGCAGTTGGTGGCGACTGGCCCGGAAACCCGGCCGGAACAACCGTGTTTCCACAGACTATGCAGGTCGATTACGTGCGCGTGTATCAGCGATCGACTCCGTCAAGCAATCACTAAGGTGATCGTCAGACTGCCGGACGGGTTTGCTAACCTCACCGAAGCCCAGGTCAGTGTCAACGCGCGCGGACAGACGAGCAATGCGGCTGTGATCCAACTTGCGCCATAAGTGCACGGCTGGATGTCATTCGTCACTCAAAAAATACAGTCGGCCATGAGCATTTGGATACCGAATGAAATCTTGTAAGGAGAACACGACATGAAGTCTTCCCGCGTACAGAGAGGTGTCTTTCTCCTCTATGTTCTTTTCTTCCTCGCTGTCTCATGCGGCCTGGCGCGGGGCGGCCAGTACAAGAACTTCCGCGTCGCCGTCTACATTCCGGCCGGTGTAGTCGAGCGGATGAAAGATCCGCAGTGGCTGCAAAGCACCTGGGAGACGATCAGCCTGCAATTGAAGGTTGACAAGGTCTATATCGAGACCTATCGCAGCCAGCACATCGTAGACGAGCAATTACTCGAACAGGTGAAAAAGTTCTTCCTGGACCGCGGAGTTCAAGTCGCCGGTGGTATTGCTCACACTTCAGCCGATGCGCGGCAATTCGAAACGTTTTCTTACGCCGATCCAAAAGAGCGGGAATACGTAAAGAAAATTTCCGAGTTAACGGCGCGCCACTTCGACGAGATCATTCTGGACGACTTCTTTTTCCACATGTCAAAGAGCGATGCCGATATCGCCGCCAAGGGCAGCAGGAGCTGGACACAATATCGGCTGGAGACGATGGGCGACGTGTCGCGAAGGCTAGTTCTCGAACCTGCGAGAGCCGTTAACCCAAAAGTGAAGATCGTTATCAAGTATCCAAACTGGTACGAACACTTTCAGGGTCTCGGTTACGACCTCGATCAGCAGCCGAAGATGTTTGACGGCATCTACACGGGCACTGAAACCCGCGATCCGGTAGTCACCGATCAGCATTTGCAGCAGTACGAGAGCTATCAGATCTTCCGTTACTTTGAAAACATCAAGCCGGGCGGAAATGGCGGCGGTTGGGTTGATACGTTCAGCGTGCTTTATGTCGATCGCTATGCCGAGCAACTCTGGGACACGATGTTCGCAAAGGCGCCTGAGATAATGCTCTTCAACTGGGACTTGCTGATTCCACCTATCCGTCCAGGCGAGCGCGACGCGTGGAAAGATATGCACACGAGCTTTGACTACGATCAAATGCGCGCTTCGTTTCACGGATCCGGCGCGGTTTCGCAGCCAACGATGGCCCGCGTTGCGGGGTATTCACTGGAACAGGTTGATCAGTTTCTAGGCAAACTTGGACGGCCCATCGGTATCAAGAGCTACAAGCCTTATCAATCCTCGGGCGAAGACTTTCTGCACAACTACTTTGGCATGATCGGAATTCCTGTCGATCTCTACCCGGCGTTCCCCACGGATGCGAAAGTTGTCTTATTGACTGAGTCAGCCAAGTACGACCGTGACATCGTTAACAAGATTAAGCAACACCTACGCGCGGGAAAGAACGTGGTTATCACATCCGGTTTGCTTCATGCGCTTCAAGGCAAAGGAATCGAGGACATCGTCGAACTTGAGTACACCGATCACAAGGTGTTGGTGCGCGGATACTCGGGCGGGTTCGGCGCCGGCAACGGCAGCGAGTTGGGCAATAATGCAAACTCGGCGGTGGTCTTTCCGGAGATTAGATTTCTGACCAACGACGCGTGGCCACTGATCCGCGGCCTGGCGTCGGGTAATGGGTTTCCGATCCTGCTGATGAACCGTTACTCGAAGGGTATTCTCTTCGTCTGGACCATACCGGAAAACTTCAACGATTTATACGAGATGCCGCCACCGGTTGTGAGCGCAATCAAGGATTATGTTCTTGGCGACTTTCCAGTTCGTTTGGACGGACCGAGCAAGGTGAGTCTGTTCGCCTACGACAACGGCACATTCATCGTCGAATCGTTTCTGGACAAGGAAGCAGAAATTACGGTGTCGACCACGGGCGGATTTACGATGCTGAAAAACCTCGTAACCGGAGAGGTAATCAACGGCCAACCGGCGCCGGCGAGGAGTTTGCAGCAAGGATTGCTCGGCACTCAACGTCTCAGCTTCAGGCTCAACGTAAAGCCGCATAGTTATCGCGTCTTCATGGAAGCAAAGTAGGTACTGATGCTTGTCAAATAGCATTGATGGTTACAGGGTAGCCTTTAGGCTATCGGAGCAGCGCCGGTATCCCAGGAATTTCTATAACGGCATGCGGCGGCGGCAAACGCGTGACTTTCGGATGCAGCGTAGGTTTGCTGCTTGGGAACAGGTGGTTGGCGCCACTCGACCAGCCCGCGTAAGCAGGTTTGCTGAGTGCCGTCACTAAATGTTGGTCTCCGGCGCCACACGAAAAACTTGCTCAAAAAAACAAGAAACCAAACCTTTGCTTCGCAAAGGTTGCGCAGAGAAGAGCTGAAAATAAGACACTACTTTTCATGAGGTTCAGTTGACAATACCATCCGTATTGCTGACGAAAGCCACTCTTTTACTGTCCGGCGACCAGGAAGGCACGTTGATTGTTCCCTGCCCCCCATACACATAAGCGACTACTTTGGGCTGGCCGCCTCCGATGGGCATGAGCCGGAGGTAAACCCGTTTGTAAAACGGGTGATCGCCCGGAGCTACATCCCTGGAGAAGGATAAGAAGCAAATCCATTGACCATTGGGAGAGATGTGCGGGAACCAGTTATTATAATCATCATTTGTGATTTGTTGCTGGTTGCTCCCGTCCGGTTTCATCCGCCAGATTTGCATTGTACCGGTGCGCGTCGAGTTAAAGTAGATGTACTTCCCGTCAGGGCTATATTCCGGGCCGTCGTCTAACCCCTGAGCGGTGGTGAGCCGCGTCTCATCGCCTCCACGGATAGATGTTTTGTAGATGTCGAATTCCCCATTTCTTTGCCCCGTATAGATCAAGAACTTACCGTCCGGTGACCAACCGTGCAGGTAGGAAGGACCTCTCGGTGTGATTCTCCCGGG
>DIYZ01000069.1:5533-11909 GCA_002427845.1 Chloracidobacterium sp. UBA6041
CTTGCTGTGATTGCTGATGCCTATCATTTTGCCATCGAAAGACAATACGTGATCGTTGTTGTTATTAACGGCAAAGCCGGTGTCTATCGCAACCGGAGAGTTCCGGGCCAGGTCAAAACGATATAAGCGGCCATTGTGGTTGTAGATCAACGCTTTGCCATCTCTGGTCCAGTTGGGTGCCTGCAAGGAGTCGGGCACGCTGTAGACTACTTTTCTGTGTCCGCTCTGCACATCCAGAACCTCCAGATTACTCCCGATGTAATCTCTGTATGGGACAAACTCATCTTTCACAGGTAGGGTGATTCTCACGTCACGGAAAGCGGCCTTCTCAACCACATTGTTATTATGCGAGCAGACGAATAGCCCGACATACACCTCGTCGCCCAGCGCCACGTCAGAGACCTGCTCGGTGACAAACGGCTCACCGAAGCGTGCGACCCCCATCACATATGTCTTGCCTTTCCTCTCCAGTTGAACTACATCCGGGGCAGTAACGTTAGATTTAATCTCGTCCGTTACAGTTCCCTTAACTCGTCTGAACTGAAGTGAGGTGAGGCCGTCACCGTGCACGACCGCACTGACCTGGGCAGAATCTGTCTCAAGGCCAGGACGAATGATCCAGCCGATCTTCCGATGTGCTTCTACGCCCTTACCGATGAATGCAACCCTCGCCGTGAGGATGAAATTTCCCCTCATGCGCTTCCAGACGAAATGGAACTCGTCGTGGTCCCCCCACATATTAGTGCCAGAGCCGGCGACGGTGTACTCCGCTTTCTCGTCATCGTAGATACCAGAGCCTGATTGATTTACCTTCCCCACATCGGTCTGCCCCTCGAACAGGCCCAAAGACTTCTGCCGGGGAGAGGAGTGAGTGCCCGCTGAGATAATCAACGCTGAGATAATCAACAAGGTAATGATAACCACCGCTTTCAAAGATTGAGAGATTCTGTTTTTCATAGGGATCAAAATTCAAGCCGTTTCAAATAATCCATGCTGAGCTTGATGCTCGAAAAGGGGGAGGCTGGAGTTTCGTCTTGCTCGACAAAGTAGTGCTTGACACCCGCCTTCTGACCGGCTGCAAAAATCTTCTTGAAATCAATCATGCCCTGTCCCACTTCGGTGAAGAAATGTCTGGGCGTGCCATCCATGTCTTTGACGTGAACGAGGGGAAAGCGCCCCGGGTATGCTGAGAAATACTTCAGGGGATCTTGTCCGGCCTTAGTAACCCAGTACAAATCCATCTCCATCTTCACCATCTGCGGATCTGTCCCGGCCAATATCATGTCGTATGGAAGTCTGCCTTCCATGGGCACGAACTCGAAATCATGATTGTGATAGCCGAATTGAATCCCAACTTTGTTCAATCGCTCACCAGCGCCGTTCAAGAGATCAACAAGTTTCTTGTAAGCATCAAGTGACCTGCGTTCTTCGGCGGGCAGATAACCACAGACAAGATACTGGTGTCCAATTGCCTGGGCCGCTTCTATCGCCTCCTGCAAATTGCCGCGCAGCGCGGCAGTTGAGATGTGAGCGGAAGGCGCGGAAAGTTGGTGGCGAGCGAGAATAGTCTTGACCTCCTGCGGCGTGTGTTTGAAATAACCGGCAAACTCGACTTCAAGAAAGCCTAAAGCCGCAACCTTCTCAAGTGTGCCTGCGAAATCCTTTTCCAACTCTTTTCTCACAGTGTAGAGTTGCAAGCCGATTTTCGAGAGCCTTCTCCTTGCAGAGCTTGCGCCTCGAAGGCCAAATCTCGCAGTACCTAGACTAACGACTGCACCGCAAAACGCTCGATGCAGAAATGAGCGACGATTCATGAGAATATCAGTAACGCATGTCGCGCCTTCAGCGCTCCTACTCTTTACGCCGGCTAACCTGGGCCGCTGGCCCAGGCTTTCACATTCCGCGCCGTTGGCGCTGGAAATTCGAACATCAGTTTTCGAAACCAAAACGCTTCCCTGTTTTTGATAACCAGGCCAGGGCGCGACCAATGTCCTCTACTAATTATCATTTAGCCTGCCGCACCTATCTCGAGTTTGTCCTCACGGACATAGGTGAGCCGCCGCTCGCGCCAGGCGAGGAGCGCGTGCAGCAGCAGCATGACGACTGATGCGGCCATGACAGCTATCAGTCCCCTTCGTACGTCCCCTACTTCTCCTCCCGCGGCGGTCGAGATGTAACCGACGGCTGGCGGGATTAACAGAAGTCCTGCAAACCCCACGCCCATCAGCAGGCTCATCGCGGTGCCAGCCATGCGCGGCATCATTACCGAAGCGAGGCCCACGGAGGTGGGAAAGATTGGCCCCATGCCGAAGCCCGCCGCAATCAGCCCCGTCCGTACCACCGAAGGGCTGTTCGTCGTAAATGAGACGATCAGGGCTAGAGTCGTTAATACTGAGCCAGCCGTCAACAACACAAAGCTGTTTATGCGAAACACGCCGAGCAGTAGACTCGATACCAGCCGACCGGCCAGCAATGCGAAAGCGAAAAACGAGAGCGTCCGCAGCGCATAAGTGGCTATGCCGATGCCCGCCGGGTCTTGCTCAAAGAAGCGGTTCAGCGCATCGGTTGAAGTCCGCGCGAGTTGCTGCAACTGTGCCGGGTTGAGCCCCTGACTCGACAGCATCCGCACGTCACGTTCCATATACGTGACTACCCACTTAGCGACCGAGACCTCCGTTCCAACGTACATGAAGAGCGCAATGGCTAAGAGCCAGAACGAAGGGTTGCGGAAGAGTTCCCTTGCACCGCTAAGCGAGGATGACTCCGGTTGCGAAGGGCGGGGAAAGCGAGGCACCAGGATCATCGCCAACAGCACAACCGTGACGCCGCCCAGCGACCAAAAGATTGAGGCCAGCCCGCCGTATTGTTGCACCCGCTGCACGACGAGCGGTAGCGCCGCCAGCCCCAACCCGAAGCAGATGTCTAGCAGGTTGAGCGCAGCGTTGCGCCAGTGCGCGGCCACTTCCGCAACCAGGGCGTGACCGGCGGCGACGATAGCGTTAGCGCCGAGGCCCAGAACGAGTGAGCAACCGAAAATCAAAAACAATGCCAACCCCGAACTCACCTTCGTGACTGTCAGCGCGAGGCCGGTCATTGACGCGATGACCAGCGCCGCGCCACTCCCCAGTGCAAACTTCTTACCGATGCGATCAATAATCGGCCCGCTTACGATGTACGCCAGAACGGCTCCGGCAGCGTTGATTAAAAGGAACGTGCCAACCGTGCTGTCGTTCGGCAGGTAGCGATTGCGTTCAAGTGTGGGAAGCACCGCACCCGGGAGCGCTGAAAGTAGCCCGTAAACGAAGATGCCGAGAAAAGCGATGAGCATGAGCCCCAACTCACGTGCGGCAAAAGCCTTTCTATGATGTGTGACCAAGCGCTAAACTCCGTCGCGTTTGAATTGAATAGAGCGGGAAGTATGCATCGTCTGCGATTGAGTTGTAGTTGCGGGGCTGTATGAAAACTCGCCTCTACGCCGAAGGCGTTCGATACTTTAGCCCAGGGTAACACCCTGGGGAAAAAGCGAACCACCCGTTCCTACCCTGAAAGGGTTGAATATGATTTCGCCGATAGGTTCGATTATTTAACCCCTTCAGGGTGATGAATCATTGATTGCGTCGTTTACCCAGGGTGTTACCCTGGGCTGGAATTATTCAACGCCTTCGGCGTAAGAAGTCGAGTTTTCACACAGTCTCTTGCGGGGGCAGATATTACCACGAATCTTTACCTGCGCCATCCGGTGTGCTAAAAGCGGTAGCGGGTCAGTTTGATGTCCGATAAGCTTTAGCTTGTCCTTGCGCCACGACAAACTAAAAAGGAAAGTCTGAACAAGTCTATCAAGCGGTAAATCTGCCTTAGCCCGCGGAGCGAGCGAGAGCACCCGCTTCGCGGGTTCGGACACTTTCATCGAAACTGACCCACCACCCGAAAAGCAGATTCCGCAATCACCTTTGAAGAGCTTAGCCCACCACAATAGAGAGCAAATGAAGAAACTGAACATCGCCTGATCGGCTACCGTTTCATGGGGAAAGCTCACAGCAACGCCTGGCGGCAGGTGAGCCGCTTTTTTGATACCCCGTTCGAACCTGTCATGAAAGTCCTCTGTGGCCGCAACGAGCAAGAGGTCAAAAGAGCGGCGCATGATCGATGCCGTGCAAACTAACGGCGTCATACACATGCTCTGCCACAACTACCGCCGCGCTCCCGCGGTGGCGCTCGCTAAGCAGATCATCGAGGAAGGGCAGATCGGCGAAATCTACCATTACCGGGGAACCTACTTGCAGGACGGGCTCGTGTCTCCGGACTTCCCGCGCCATCTGGCGACTTGAAAAAGCGAGGGCCGGGTCGGGGCTCTGGGCGACCTGGTCTCTCATTCCGTAGACCTCGCTCGCTTTCTGGTCGGCGAGATTACGGAAGTCGCCGGGTTGCTGAAAACTTTCATCACAGAGCGACCTCGAGAGCAAGGGAGCCGGGCGATGGACCTAGACCTGTCTCCCGTAAACGTAGACATGGCTCCCGTAGACGTCGACGATGCCGCGCTCTCACTAGTCAAGTTTGAGAACGGGGCTGTCGGAACAATAGAAGGGACGCGCTTCGCCACCGGCCGCAAGAATTATAATCGTTTCGAGATTAATGGCAGTCGGGGCAGCCTAGTCTTTGACCTTGAGCGCATGAATGAACTGGAGTTGTATATTGAGGAAGGGCCTTGGGTTAAGAGGTTTCCAGATGAATTCTACGAGCAAATGTACCGACTAAAGAAATGGAATTGGTCTGGTACATCATCCCGACGCCCCCATGTTGCGGCTAATTACACAACAAATATCGTCTACGCGAGGCTTGGTCCGCGGATTTTGGGTGAGTTGGAAAAGCTGAACCCCAAAACCCCGCAGGGACGCAGAAGGGGTAAGCATCATCAATGGCTAACTGACGAAGTGGGGCACCCACAACTTGCACAACATCTCTATGCGGTTATTGGTCTGATGAGAATCTCGGACAACTGGGAGCAGTTTATGAAACTTCTAGATCGTGCTTATCCAAAGCAGGACGAGGATCAACTCAAGTTGTTTATATAGCGGACCAGCGAACTCTCGTTGCCAGGAGAAACCCATGCAATTTGACTATCGAAAAGAACCGGACAGAACAAAGCCGAAAAAGCAGTGGATCAAGCGGCCAAAGATTCAAGTAGAATTGCACAACGGCAGCAAGCATGTGCAACTGATTTGCTTGGTGGACTCTGGTGCTGACGACTGCATGTTCCACTCGTCAATAGCCGACGTATTGGGCATTGATCTTAAGACCGGAACCCATAAACCCTTTGGGGGAATTGCGAAGGGCATCGTAATCGATTCCTACCTTCATCCCATCGAAATACAGATACAAGGATTTGCAGAGCGAATACCTGTCGTGGCCGCGTTTTGCGAATCGTCGGCGGTAGACGGGATTCTAGGGCAGTCAGGATTCTTTGAGAATTACAAGGTTGAGTTTGAGGGATACCGAGGAAGACTTTCAATTAGCTCACGCCCTACGCCTTAAGCAGCGGAATGTAGCCAACGTCGAATGAGTGTACCTTATAGAGAATAGGCTCGTTAACTCCCTGCTCTTTTGCGTTTCGCATAGCGATAGAAGCATCTTCTCCGCTAGCCACAATTGTCTCACGATCGCCCGTCTTAACGAGCGCCACCCACATATTCTCGTATCTTTCCAATTCCTTTAAAAACATTGTCTCGGTCTCGTTTAGTTCCGTCATAGCGCCCTCCGTTAGTGGGGAAGTGTAAGGAAGGGATGCAGATATTAACCCTGTACGTTGCTAGGCGTCAACGCTAGCGTTTCCGCCCCGCCCATCTTACTTTAGCAGCTTTCTTGGCGATAGCCTTACGTTTGGACGTTGATAACGCTTTAGCGCGGGCGTGACCGCCCTTGCTGGCTCCGAGGGCGCTCAAGGCTTGCGCGTGAGGGTTCTTAACTGGCGGTTCGATCTTCTCAGTCTCACCCGTAGTAACTTCCAAAATATACTTCGCTAATTGGTTAGTATCTTTAGGCGGCCGCTTCGACATGAATTGAGTATCGCACAACTCAGATCACGCGGAGAAAAAACTTTGACCGTTAAACAGTGAAACTGCATCAGTACCGATTTTCTTGACAGGTTGTGGCTGGCGAGGATAGATTGCAAATGTTTTTTTACTGTTAACAAGAGTTTCACTCATCAAGGTAGAGCCTCACTCATGTTATTCTCGCGCCAACCCATTCCCTCAACCGGAGATTAGGAGAATTTATGAAGAGCTACTGTATCTCACTCAGTCTCGCCTTACTGCTTACGCTACAGGGTATTACCCTCTCATCTAAATCCAGCATAGCGTTGGCCCAACAGCCAGACTTA
>DIYZ01000208.1:0-1927 GCA_002427845.1 Chloracidobacterium sp. UBA6041
GAGTTGCTTCAGACCCAGCGCGAAATTGCGCGAGAGATTGTCGACAAACTGAAAGTCAAAGTTTCCGGCCAAGAGAAAGGGCTGGCCAAGCACTACACCGAAAGCAACGAGGCTTATCAACTCTATCTCAAAGGCCGCTTCTACTGGAACAAACGGACGGGCGAGGCGATCAAGAAATCAATCGAGTATTTCAATCAGGCGATTGAAAAGGACCCGAGCTTCGCACTGGCTTACGCTGGCTTGGCTGACTCCTATATTGTGCCAGCCAACCCGCTACCGCCGAGAGAGAAAATGCCCAAAGCGAAGGCCGCTGCGATGAAGGCACTGGATCTAGACGACACGCTGGCCGAAGCACATACCTCACTAGCGCGCGTTTTAGCAGCATACGATTGGGACTGGCCGGGCGCCGAGAAGGAATACAAGCGTGCCATCGAGCTGAACCCGCGCTATGCGATAGCCCATGAATGGTATGGCGGATATTTAGAGGTAACGGGCCACCATAATGAAGCGATTGCAGAGAGAAAACGGGCCCAGGAATTGGATCCGCTCTCCCTCATCATCAACTTTGAGCTGGGGTTGGCTTTCTACTACGCCCGTGACTACGACCAGGCGATCGAACAATTCCAAAAGACGCTGGAGCTGGACCCAAACTTCCCGCCGGTGCAACAATTCCTTCCTGCCGCTTATGAGCAAAAGGGGATGTACGGTGAGTCGATCGCTGGATTCAAAGAGTGGGCCACGCTGAAGGGTGGCAGTGAATGGTCATTTTCAATGGCTGGGCTCGGGCACGTCTATGCGGTGTCAGGTCAGAAAGGCGAGGCGCGGTCGGTGCTCGACGAGCTCAAGCAACTCTCTGGAGAACAATATGTGCCCTCGAGCTCCATAGCCCTCGTCTATGTGGGCCTGGGCGAGAAGGACCAGGCTTTTGCCTGGCTCGAAAAGGGGTACGAGGAGCGCTCGTTTCAAATGCAATGCCTCACAGTGGAACCAAGGTGGGACAGCCTGCGCTTGGACCCGCGCTTTGCCGACCTCGTGCGGCGCGTGGGACTCTAGGAGAAGTCCGGTGCTTTGGCAACATCATGATCACTTCGCGCGGGCAAGCCAAGGTGATGGACTTTGGGCTGTCGAAAGTGATCTCCAAGTCACAGGTGGTGGAAAGCGAGGTAGAAACCGAGGCGCTTTTGAGCACGCCGGGCGCCATCATGGGCACGGTGCCTTATATGTCACCGGAGCAGGTGCGCGGCGAGGTGCTTGATGGGAGCAGCGACATCTTCAGTTTCGGCGTCGTGCTTTACGAGATGCTTAGCGGCCGACAACCCTTCGCAAGTGAGAGTTCAGCGGCAACCGCTTCGGCTATCCTCACGCGCATTGCCGAAGCCAAACGCGCCAGAGAGGTTGACCCTCTCTCGCCCGGCGTAAACGCGAATGTCGGTTGGATACTTTTCTTCGCGCGCCAGTACGATCAGGCAATTGAAGTCTTGAAGAAAACGCTCGAACTGGACCGTAATTATGACTTGACGCTCAACTACCTTGGCTACGCTTACACGGCGAAAGGGATGTACGCGGAAGCCATCGCCGCCTATCAACAGGCAATCAAGGCGCGTGGAGATAATACGGAAGCTCAAATCTATCTGGGCGCGGCTTACGCGAAGGCGGGGGAGCGTGAGAAAGCACAGGCGATCCTCAAGCGATTGCAGACGAGCAAGGGAGTACGTCTCGCCCGGCGAGTTGGCGATCCTCTACGCCAGCTTAGGTGAGCGGGAGCAGGCGTTCTCGTCGCTCGAAAGAGCCTACGCCGCGCACGACCTCCTGTTGCAGTACCTGGGCGTTGACCCGGCATACGACAGCCTGCGCGCCGACCCACGCTTCGCCGATCTTGTGCGGCGCGTCGGATTGTAGATATGGAGAAGACGATGACGATTGCGCC
>DIYZ01000208.1:2200-2426 GCA_002427845.1 Chloracidobacterium sp. UBA6041
GAGGTGTATCTCGCGCAGGACGCGAACCTCGACCGCAAGGTCGCGTTGAAGATTCTGCCTGCGGATGTTGCCTCGCATCGGGACAGAATGAGTCGATTCGTGCGGGAAGCAAAGGCTGCTTCGGCATTGAACCATCCCAACATCATCACGATTCACGAGATCGAGCAGATCGACTCGGTGAACTTCATCGCCACTGAATTCATCGACGGCGAAACGCTGCGCCAGC
>DIYZ01000208.1:2657-9035 GCA_002427845.1 Chloracidobacterium sp. UBA6041
CACGCAGCGGGAATAATTCATCGCGACATCAAGCCAGAGAATGTCATGCTGCGGCGCGACGGCATCGTGAAGGTGCTCGATTTCGGTTTGGCAAAACTAACTGAGCGATCGCCGCCAGACTCGGTTGACACGGAGGCGCCGACGCGCGCTGTCGTCAACACCGATCCAGGCAAGGTCATGGGCACTGCCATCTACATGTCTCCGGAGCAGGCGCGCGGACTTCAAGTGGATACGCGCACCGACATCTTCAGCCTCGGTGTTTTGATTTACGAGACGATCGCGGGACGGCTGCCGTTCGAAGGCTCGAACACTAACGAAATCCTAGCGTCGATTCTGAGCGACAAAGAGCCGTCGCCGCTGGCTCGGTACGCGCGCGAAGTGCCGGCCGAGTTGGAGCGCATTGTCTCGAAAGCGTTGCGCAAGAATAGAAACGAGCGGTATCAAACGATCAAAGACCTGCTACTCGATTTGAAGAGTCTGAAGCAGGAGTTGGAATTCGAGAGAAAGCTCGAACGCTCCGTGCCGCCAAAATCGACGAGCGGGGCGGACACAGGAGAGCCGGCGGGGATCGAAACAGTTCTGGGATCGGCCGCGCGGCCGACTCTCAGCGAGAGAGGCCCGACGAGCGCGATTAGAATCAACAAGGGGCGCGTTGTGATCGCTGTGGCCGCGTTATTGATCATCGCGTCAGCGGCCGGAGCGTACTTCTACTTCACGCGCGCACGCAGCGGAGCGATCAACTCCATCGCCGTGCTGCCGTTCACCAATGCGAGCGGCAACAGCGAGCTTGAATATTTGTCCGATGGCTTGACGGAATCGCTTATCACCAGTCTCTCGCAACTGCCCAAGCTTTCGGTCAAAGCGCGCAGCTCGGTGTTTCGCTATAAGGGCAAAGATACTCCGCCGCAGCAAGTGGGCAAAGAACTTAACGTGCAAGCCATCTTGAACGGGCGGGTAGTGCAACGCGGCAATGATTTGACGCTGCATATCGAGCTGGTTGATGTGAATACGGAAACGGCTTTGTGGAGCGGCGACTACAATCGCTCAATGACAAACATTGTTTCGTTGCCAGGCGAGATAGCGCGTGACGTTTCAAGTAAGCTGCGACTGAAATTGTCGGGTGCGGACGAGCAGAGGCTGGCGAAGAACTACACCGCAAACCCGGAAGCTTATCAGCTTTACCTCAAGGGGCGTTATCACCTTTTTAAATTAACGCCGCCGGAAATCCAAACAGGTGTCTCATATTTTAACCAGGCGATTGCAATTGACCCGAATTACGCGCTCGCCTACGTCGGACTCGCGAACGCATATCGCTCGTTTTCACTCTCCCTCGATATGCCTTCAACCGAAGTTTTTCCGAAAGCGAAAGCGGCCGCGCAAAAGGCAGTGGAAATTGATGATACTCTTGCCGAAGCTCATGCCGTTCTGGGTGTCACGATCTTCTGGTATGACTGGGATTGGAAGGCAGCCGAGAATCAATTCAAACGAGCTTTGGAACTCAATCCGAACAGCGAGGACAGTCATTGGGCTTACGCGGGTCTACTTTCAACTACGGGACGGCATGCAGAAGGACTAGCCGAAATAAAGCGCGCCAGAGAACTCGACCCGCTCTCTCCGATAATCAACGCGACTGAAGGGCTAAATCTTATCAACGCCGGACAAACGGATGAAGCACTCGCCACATTTCAGAAAACTTTTGAGCTGGCTCCAAATTTTTGGCTCGCTCATATGTTTGCTTCGAGTGCTTATATTGAAAAAGGAATGTACCCAGAAGCTATTGCTGAGGCACGCAAGGCAAGAGAACTTTCCGCTAGTTCCCAACCAATCGCGTACCTTGGTTACGCTTTAGCGAAGTCGGGCAAACAAGCAGAAGCCCGGGGCCTGCTCGAAGAATTATTGAAGTTATCAACCCAGCGTTACGTGCCGCCTTACCACATCGCGTTGATCTATAACGGCCTGGGCGCGCGCGATGAAACGCTCGCCTGGCTCGAGAAAGGTTACGAGCAGCGAGATCCGAAGATGGTTTTTCTTAAAGTCGAACCGAAATGGAATAACTTGCGCGCCGACCCGCGCTTTCAGGATTTGCTGCGCCGCGTCGGCTTTCCGCAGTGAGAATGATTGATGCAGTTGATCTCAGGAACACGTCTAGGCCGCTACGAAATCCGCTCCAAGATTGGCGAGGGCGGGATGGGGGAGGTCTATCGCGCGCGTGACGAGAAGCTGAACCGCGATGTAGCGGTGAAAGTCCTGCCGGCAGCACTCTCGGAAAATGCCGATCGCCTTCGACGCTTCGAGCAGGAGGCACAAGCCGCCGGCGCTTTGAATCATCCCAACATTCTTGTCGTTTACGATGTGGGCACACATGAAAGTGCGCCTTACGTCGTCTCGGAATTGCTCGAAGGCGAAACGCTGCGCGAACTCATTAATGACTCCCCGCTTTCGTCACGCAAGGCTATCGACTATGCCACTCAGATAGCGCACGGTCTTGCCGCTGCCCACGAAAAGGGGATCGTCCATCGCGATCTCAAACCTGACAACGTTTTCATAACCAGAAACGATCGCGTCAAGATTCTCGATTTCGGCGTGGCGAAACTGGTCCAACCTGCGGGCGAGGAAGTCGCTCAAACCGACATCGCCACGCGCAAGGTACATACAGATCCCGGGACCGTATTGGGAACTGCCGGGTACATGTCGCCCGAGCAGGTACGTGGGCGCCCTTATCAATCCGGAAACCCGACGTCTCAGCTCACCTGGTTTGACCGAACCGGCAAACAATTGGGCACGGTCGGAGAGCCGGACAACTACGTTCATGTCGCGCTCTCTCCCGACCAGGGACACGCGGCCGTTGAAATGCTGGACGCCGATGGAAGGAACGGTGATGTCTGGTTGTTTGATCTCGCGCGCGGCATTTCATCTCGATTGACGTTCGACCCGCAATGGGACTTCGGTCCTCAATGGTCGTCTGATGGCACCCGAATTCTGTTTAGCTCGAATCGCAGCGGCAGTGGAGCAGTAAACCTTTATGAGAAGCTGGCCAGTGGCGCGGGGGATGACCAGTTGCTCCTGGAGTCAGGTAGCGCAAAGTTTGTCTTGAGCTGGTCTAGAAATGGACAATTCGCGCTCTATGAGAATTACGACTATTCGATCTCCAGGATGAAAGTAGGGCTCTGGTTCGTACCTCTGTCTGGCGACCGTCAGCCCAAGCCATACTTGCAATCGAATTCATTCGATCAAATAGAAGGGCAATTCTCGCCGGACGGACGCTGGGTTGCCTACGCGTCAAACGAATCAGGCCGGTATGAAATCTATCTGCAATCCTTTCCCGCCTCGAGCACGAAAACGCAGATATCCACCAGCGGCGGGTTCTGGCCGGAATGGCGCGCCGACGGCAAAGAACTTTTTTACATTTCCGCCGACAAAAAACTGATGGCAGTGAATATTAAAGTCAGCAATGTCGTTGAAGGCAGCGTTCCCACAGTCCTCTTTCCCATGAATGCCAAAGCCAGTAATGGATACTCTTACGCCGTCGCTGCCGACGGCCAGCGCTTCCTCATCAACCGACTGGTTGAGGGAAACAATCCAGCACTGATTACGGTTGTGCTCAACTGGACCAGTGATCTGAAGCGCCAACGATGAGTCTTACAACCGGCACACGTCTCGGCCGCTACGAGATCCGCTCGCAGCTTGGCGAAGGCGGGATGGGTGAAGTTTATCTGGCGGAAGACACGCAACTTGATCGCAAGGTAGCGCTGAAGATCTTGCCTGCGGAAGTTGCTACGAATCAGGAACGCATGGCTCGTTTCGTTCGCGAAGCAAAAGCCGCGGCTGCGCTCAATCACCCAAACATCGCGCATATCTATGAGATTGGAGAAGTGGACCGCCAACACTTTATCGCGATGGAGTTTGTTGACGGAACAACACTGCGGGATAAGATCCATCGTGAGCAAACCGAACTGAGAAAGCTGCTGCGATATTTGCAGCAGGTTGCTGAAGGCCTGGCAAAAGCGCACGCCGCCGGCATCGTGCATCGTGACCTGAAGCCGGACAACATAATGGTCACGCGCGATGGACACGCGAAGATTCTCGACTTTGGTTTAGCAAAACTGATCGAGCAGCACCCCGCATCAAAGTCGGCTGAGGGCTCCAGCGAAGTAGCCACGGCCGTTATGCCGCAACATTCAACCCCGGGCACGGTGATGGGCACCGTCGGCTACATGTCGCCGGAGCAGGCCCAGGCGAAAACTGTTGACCAGCGCTCAGACATCTTCTCTTTCGGCTGCATCCTTTATGAAGCCGCCACTGGTCGAAAGCCGTTCGCCGGCGACTCAATCATCGACACGCTGCACAAGATTATTTACGAGCCGGCGCCAGCCATCACTGACTTTAATCCTTCAGCTTCGCCTGATTTGCAACGCGTCATCCGCAAGTGTCTGGCGAAAGAGCCGGAGAAGCGATACCAGACGATACGCGACTCCGCCAACGATCTTGAAGAATTGATCGAAGAGATGAAGGGCGTGAGCGACATTGAACGCTCTGTAGCCCCCTCGGTGAGCGCGACGACGAGCGCAATAAGAACCACAGACGACGTGCTCGCGGCGGAAAGTACTGTGTCAGTTAGCCAGCAGCCCCCCTCGAGCGCGGAATACATCGTCTCCGGAATCAAGCAGCATAAACTCGGAGCGGTGATTACGCTCCTGGTGCTTATCGTCGGTGCAGTCGGTCTCGGCCTTTATCTGCACGCGCGGACCACTGAGGTCGCAATCGAGTCTATCGCCGTCCTGCCGTTCGAGAATCAAAACCACGACTCGAACACCGATTACCTGGCGGACGGCGTCACCGAAAGCATCATCAGCAGTCTCTCGCAGCTATCGCAACTTCGGGTGATGGCGCGCAGCACGGTCTTTCGCTACAAGGGCAAAGATGTTGATCCGCAAAAAGTCGGATACGATCTTGGAGTGCGTGCAGTTCTGACGGGCAGACTGATCCAGCAAGGCGACAACCTGACGATTAGAACGGAATTGGTCAACGTCTCAGACGGGACGGAACTCTGGGGCGAACAATACAACCGGAAGATGTCTGATCTCGTGACGGTGCAGCAAGAGATCGCTCGGGACATCTCCGAACGCTTGCGGCTGCGGCTGACGGGCGAGCAGCGGCAGCAACTCAACAAGGGCAGCACGAGCAACACCGAAGCCTATCAACTTTATCTCAAAGGTCGTTATCACCTGAACCGACAAACCGAAGACGGATACAAGAGGAGCATTGATTATTTTCAGCAAGCGATCGCGATGGATCCAAACTACGCGCAGGCTTACGCCGGGATAGCCGACGCTTACATCGTTGCAACAGATTGGTATCTGCCCAACCGGGAAGCGATGCCAAAGGCGAAAGCGGCAGCGACGAGAGCTTTAGAAATTGACGACACGCTCGCCGAAGGTCACGTTTCGCTGGGAACAGTCAGAGTGTTTTATGACTGGAACTGGTCAGAAACTGATAAGGAATACAGGCGAGCGATAAAACTCAACCCGAATTACGCGGACGCTCACCAATGGTATAGCTTTTATTTAGGAGTGGTGCGGGGGCAATACTCGGAAGCCCTCGCGGAAGCGAAACAAGCGCTACAGCTTGATCCGCTCTCGCTCAACGCGAATCAAGTTTTAGCAGATGCTTTATTCACTGCGCGTCAATACGACCAGGCGATTGAGCAATGCCGCAAGACCATTGAGCTGGATCAGAACTTCTGGTGGGCGCATGAATCGCTGGGCGCGCTTTACGAACGTCGAGGTCAATTTCAAGAGGCCATCGCCGAGCTTCAAAAGGCGAGGCAATTAGATAATAACCCTCTGATACTGGCAAAACTCGGACGCGCCTACGCCCTGTCGGGAAAGCGAGCCGAAGCGCAAAAGTTAATAGACGAGTTGAAGGAACTGTCCAAGCAACGTTATGTGTCTTCAGCCATAGTGGCGGAAATTTACGCGGCCCTTGGCGAACGCGACCAAACTTTCGAGTGGCTGGAAAAGGGTTATGAGGAGCGATCTATCGGAATGCTTTTCCTAAAAACCGATCCGCTTTGGGACGGCTTCCGCTCGGACCCGCGTTTTGCCAACCTCGTGCGGCGCGTGGGACTCTAGGAGAAGTCCGGTGCTTTGGAGTGCGGTGACTCGTCACCGCTTTGGTATCGCCTTTCGGAACCATCGACGTTGGCCTAGAGTTCGGCCAGTTATTTTTCTGGGAACATTTTCTGGGAACAATAGAAAAGCGGTGACCCGGTCACCGCACTGCATATTATGACTCTTACTTCCGGAGTACATTTAGGCCGCTACGAAATCCGCTCGAAGATCGGCGAAGGCGGAATGGGCGAGGTGTATCGCGCGCGCG
>DIYZ01000208.1:9251-24649 GCA_002427845.1 Chloracidobacterium sp. UBA6041
ATGGCCTGGCGGCGGCGCACGAGAAGGGAATCATTCATCGCGATCTCAAGCCCGACAATCTATTCATCACCAAAGACGACCGCGTGAAGATTCTCGACTTCGGGCTGGCTAAGCTGGTCCAGTCGGCTGGTGAGAACAAAGCACAGACCGACGTGCCCACGCGGAAGGTCCATACTGATCCCGGCACGGTGATGGGCACGGTGGGCTACATGTCGCCGGAGCAGGTGCGTAGCCAACCGATCGATCATCGCTCCGACATCTTTTCGTTCGGTGCGGTACTCTACGAAATGTTGTCAGGCCGGCGCGCTTTTCATCGTGATTCGGCAGTAGAAAGTCTCAATGCCATTCTTAAAGATGATCCACCGGAACTCACCGAAACCAGCGCAAAGATTAACCCCGCACTCGATAAGATTGTACGGCGGTGTTTAGAGAAGAAGCCGGAGCGCCGCTTTCATTCCGCGCACGATCTGGGATTTGCGCTCGAAGCCTTGACAGCGCCGTCCGACTCATCGCTGAAGACCGTGACTTCGCCCGCGGTTACGCAGAATCAGACAGGCTCCGGCATGCTCGGGCTGTTTCGGAATGCGTGGCTGGGATGGATTGTGGCCGGAGCATTCGTACTGTTAACGCTGGGCCTCGCCTGGGCGTATTTTGCGCGCCCCTCGACAAGTGACGCGCGGGTGATGAGGCTTTCCATCCTGCCGCCAGAGAAGGCGACTTTGATAGCGGGGCAGGCACCTACCGTTTCGCCTGATGGTGCTCACCTCGTCTTCGTGGTTACCGACGCGACCGGGAGGACGGTCCTTTACCTGCGCGCTCTCGATTCGCTTGCGGCCCAACCCCTCGTCGGTACAGAGGGGGGAGCATGGCCGTTCTGGTCGCCGAATAGTCGCGAGCTTGGATTCTTCGCCGGCGGCAAGCTGAAGAAGATCGACATCGCGGGCGGACAGCCCGTGACGCTCGCCGACGCGCCAGTCCCGCGCGGTGGCGCGTGGAACCAGGATGGCGTGATCATCTTTACGCCCGCACCTCCAGCCCCCATTCTTCGCATCTCTGCTGCGGGGGGCGGACCCACACCTCTGCACTCAGTTGATATGGAGCACGGGGAGTTTCCCCGCTGGTTCCCTCAGTTTCTGCCTGACGGTCGCCACTATTTATTTCTTTCCGGCGGGAGCAGGAAAATGGGAACCCGTGTTATCGGCATCGCTTCGCTCGACTCACAGGAGGTGAAATCGGTCTTAACCACTGACTTCACCGCAGTGTACGCGAAGCCGGGTTACCTGCTTTTCCGCCGCGAAGCAATGCTGATGGCGCAGAGGTTTGACGCCGATCGACTGGAAGTATCTGGCGACCCGTTCCCGGTTGCGGAGCAGATTGGCTTTGACGGGATAACTTATCAAACGCTCGTCTCCGCCTCGGATCAGGGCGTGCTGGCTTATCAGAGCCTCGGGGCCGGGAAGACCCAACTCGTTTGGTTTGATCGCGCGGACAAAAAGCTTGGGGTTGTCGGGGCCCCCGGAGACTACAGCGATTTGTCCCTGTCTCCTGACGACAAGCGGTTGGCGTTTTCTCAAGTGGATCCGGATACCGGGAACGCTGACATCTGGTTGATGGATTTGGCCAGCGGCGCGCCATCGCGCTTCACCTTTGATCCCGCAGTCGATTTTACGCCAATCTGGTCTCCGGATGGCGCGCGAATTGTTTTTGCTTCGCTCCGCGAAGGCGCGCCGAACCTCTTCCAAAAGATGTCGGACGGCTCCGGCCAGGAGAATGCGCTGTACAAGTCACCCCTGGCAAAACTTCCGTCTGATTGGTCCACGGATGGGCGCTTCCTCCTTTGTGGAACAGTTGATCCGAAAACCAGGTATGACTTGTGGGTGTTATCAGTTGGTGATCACAAATGGGAACCCTTTTGGCAGACGCCCGGCAACGAGTCGCGTGCCATGTTCTCTCCCAACGGCCGCTGGGTCGTTTATGAGTCAGATGAATCAGGAAAAAAAGAGATCTATGTTCAGAGCTTTCCAGCCTCGGGCGCCAAATGGCAAATTTCCGTAAGCGGCGGATCTCAGCCGCGCTGGCGGCGCGATGGAAAGGAGTTGTTTTACCTTGGCGGCGACCGCAAAATTACGGCCGTCGAAGTGAACACCGAGGCCCCGACTTTCGCCCACGGCACACCCAGGGCGCTCTTTGAAACCCGCATCAGTAAGGGAGAGGACCGCGCCGGCGATCAGTATGTGGTTACCTCTGATGGGCAACGTTTCCTCGTCAACACCGTAGCCGAAGAGGGTGCTTACACTCCCATCAATGTGGTGCTCAACTGGACTGCCGGCTTGAAGAAGTAGCGCGAACTGTTAGCTGCCGACGGCGACGTTCAAAGAGGTGAGTTCATGTTCACTCGCATAGCGACATCGTTGCTCCTGATTCTCTGTGGCAGTGTCTCAGCCATGTCTCCACCGCTCGTGGCTGAGAAGTCCTGTCGCGAACATCCGCAACTGATCGGCAAGTGCTTTAACGCGCACGGCCGGCTCTCGACCTACAACGGGAATCCCGCGGTGCGGCTCTGGCGAATTGGTACAAAGCGGGTTCTGGGAGTATCTGAGCAGCGTTTTAGCCTGCCCGGCTATTGCAATATCCCCGAAGATTTGTCGCAGCAACTGAAGGGCGAGAACATGATAATCGGCGACTTTCTGGTTTGCCCTTTCACTCGCGCCCGGCCGCGCGAGATGCAGTTGATGTGTATTGAATCAGCGAAGAATGTCGTAGTGAATAAAAGAGAGTAACGCAGTCGATTGCGAACCGCATTGCAACCTGCTGCTCATTTTGTTAGAGAACGGCAACCTGAACCCAGTATTCGCGGGCGAAGAAACGAGAGAGAGATGTGATGACCCTTGCCTCAGGCACAAAACTCGGCCGCTATGAAATCCGCTCAAAGATTGGCGAGGGCGGGATGGGTGAAGTGTATCTCGCGGTTGATACGAGCGAGCTTGGTCGCACGGTAGCGATCAAGTTGCTGTCGGCAGAAGTTGCGGCTAATCCGAAGCGGATGCAACGCTTTGTTCAGGAAGCCAAAACAGTTTCCGCGCTCAATCATCCGAGCATTCTCACCATCTACGAATTTGGACAGGAAGGCGCGACGCGTTTTATTGCGACCGAGTTTGTCGATGGGGAAACGCTCCGCCAGCACATGCTCAAGCGCCTGAAGCTGCACGAGGTCCTCGACATCGCGATGCAGGTTGCCGCGGCCCTGGACGCAGCTCATGAAGCGAATGTGATTCATCGCGATATCAAACCAGAAAACGTCATGGTGCGCCGCCGCGATCACATCGTGAAAGTACTCGACTTTGGACTCGCCAAGGCGATCGAGCCCAATACAGCCGAATCGCCTCCGACTGATCCCGAAGCGGGCACAAAACTGATGATCCATACAGAGCCCGGTGTGGTGATGGGCACAGTCGCGTACATGTCACCTGAGCAATCGCTAGGGAGTTCGCAAGTGGATCATCGCACCGACCTCTGGAGTTTGGGCGCAGTCACATACGAGTTGTTGACGGGGCGCGTGCCATTCGAGGGCAAGGACGTCCATCGTCAGATAATTGCCATTCAGGAAACGAATCCGGCGCCCCTGGCAAGATTCGTTGATGGCGTCCCGGAGCGGTTGGAGGAGATCGTCGGGAAGACACTGGCAAAGAACCCAAACGAACGTTACCAGACTGCGAAGGATCTCTTGATTGATTTGCGCAATCTGAAGCGCAAGCTCGACGTGGATGCTGAGATCGATCGTACGATAACACCGGAAATCCGCGGCGCTGGATCGACGGCGAGCGACCCGGCTACGCCCTCCACTGTTTCCGGCGCGGCGGCGGCGCAAGCTACGGCCGCCCAATCAGCCTCAAGCGCAGCCTCGTCGGCATCAAGCGCGGAGTATTTGATTGACGGAATCAGGAGACACAAACTGGGTGTCTTGCTCGCGGGGTTGATCCTGGCAATTGCCATTAGCGGTCTCGCTTATTACCAACATGCTCGCAACACTGAGGTAGCGATCGAATCAATCGCCGTCCTTCCTTTCATAAATCAGAGTGGCGATCCCAATGCTGAGTATCTCTCGGACGGTTTGACCGAGAGCATCATCAACAGTTTGTCGCAACTGCCCAAACTTTCCGTCAAAGCCCGCAGTACGGTGTTCCGCTACAAAGGCAAAGACATTGAGCCGCAGCAGGTCGGCTCGGAGTTGAACGTGCAAGCTGTCTTGAACGGGCGTCTTGTGCAGCGCGGCGACGACTTAACACTTAGCTTGGAGTTGGTTGACGCGCGGACGGGCAATGAGCTTTGGGGTGCGCAGTACAATCGCAAGCTAACAGACCTCGTGGCGCTGCAAAACGAGATGGCGCATGACGTTTCACAGAAGCTGCGAGCGCGGCTGTCGGGCGCGGACGCACAGAAGTTGACGAAGAACTACACCCAGAACGCTGAAGCGTATCAGGCTTACTTAAAGGGACTATATTACTGGAACAAGGGCCTTGCGCCGGGTTATGAAAAGAGCCGCGATTTTTTTCAACAGGCGATTGACCTGGACCCTTCTTACGCGCTGGCTTATTCCGGCTTGGCACTTTACTACAGCTTCGCAGCGGCCAACGGCCTCTTGCCGCCCGACGAGAATTCGCCGAAGGCGGAGGCGGCGGCCAACAAAGCGTTAGCGTTAGACGAGACGCTGGCCGAATCTTATAATCCGCTGGCTGCCGTCAAACTGTATTACCACCGTGATTGGCCCGCCGCCGAACGCTACTTTCGTCGCGGCATCGAGTTGGATCCGAACTTTGCGGAAATACACAATCACTACGCCCTATGTTTGTATTTGTTCGGACGCAACGAAGAAGCCCTGACTGAAATTCAACGCGCCGTCGAGCTTGAGCCGCTGTCGCTCCGCTTCAGTCTAAGCCGGGCGAGAATCCTCTTCTTCATACGCCAGTACGACCGCGCCATAGACCAATTCCGCAAGACGCTTGAGCTAGAGCCGAATTTCGCGTTGGCGCATGAAGGGCTCGGTGACGCTTACGAGCAAAAGGGGATGCACAGGGAAGCCATCGCTGAATGGGGCAAAGCCTTGACTTTGAGCGGCGAAGGCGAACAGGCATCACTCCTTGAACGCACCTATGCCGCGTCAGGCTTCGAGACGGCAGTCCGTGCGTTAGCGCAAAAGAAACTCGAACGATTGAATGAAAAAACCGGTCGCGGCGAGTACGTTCCGGCGGCGGAATACGTGATGGCCTATCTGCAATTAGGTGACAAAGAAAAAGTCTTTGGCTGGCTCGCAAAGGGGGTCGAGGAACGCAACCGGTTCGCGCTTGAGTTCAAGGTCAATCCGATCTTCGACAGCCTGCGCTCCGATCCGCGCTTCGCTGAGCTTTTGCGACGAGTCGGACTGCCGCAGTGATTGATTGAAGAGAAGCCCTTGAGTTTGATTACCGGCACACGATTAGGCCGCTACGAAATCCGCTCCAAGATCGGTGCGGGCGGGATGGGCGAGGTGTATCTCGCGCTTGATACCAAACTCGATCGCAAAGTCGCGCTGAAGATTTTGCCTGCTGAAGTCGCGGCGCATCCAGACCGGATGAAGCGCTTCGTGCAAGAGGCTAAAACTGCTTCGGCGCTGAACCATCCAAACATCCTCACGATCCACGAGATCGAACAGATCGATTCGGTGAATTTCATTGCCACTGAGTTCATCGACGGCGAAACGCTGCGCCAACGAATGCGGAACGCGCCGATAAAGCTCGGCGCAGTGCTCGATGTCGCGATTCAGAGCGCGAGCGCGCTCTCGGCTGCCCACGCGGCCGGAATCGTGCATCGCGACATCAAGCCCGAGAACATCATGATCCGGCGCGACGGCATCGTGAAGGTTCTGGATTTCGGCCTCGCAAAACTAACCGAGCAATCAGTCACGACTGTTATTGATACCGAGGCGCCAACGCGAGCGCTGATGAATACGGAGCCGGGTCTGGTGATGGGTACGGCTGTCTACATGTCCCCGGAACAGGCGCGAGGAATGGCAGTAGATGCGCGGACGGACATCTGGAGTTTTGGTGTGTTGCTTTATGAGATGGTCGCAGGATGTCTGCCGTTCGAGGGCTCGACGACGAGCGAGATACTGGCTTCAATAATAAACGAGAAAGAGCCGCCGCCGTTGGCGCGGTTTGCGCGGGAAGTGCCGGCGGAGTTGGAGCGGATTGCCGAGAAGGCGCTGCGCAAAGATCGTGAGGAGCGTTATCAGGTCATCAAAGACATGCTGCTTGATCTGAAAAGGCTGAAGCATCAGTTGGAGTTCGAGATTGAACTTGAACGCTCCATGCCGCCGGATAAAAGCGGCGCCGAGGCGTCAGTTGCTACCGCAAGAGAGCCGGCCCCTGAAACCGCCAGGATCGCAGCAGCGCGCTCAACATCAAGCGTTGAGTTCCTCATCAGCAAGATCAAGCAGCATAAGCGAGCGGCGGCTGTGGTGGCGGTAGCGATTGTCGCAGTTGCCTCCGCCGCAGTTTTTCTTTACTTCAACCGCGCGACGGCCTTGACCGAAAAGGACACTATCCTGCTGGCGGATTTTGTCAACACAACCGGAGACCCGGTGTTTGACCTGACTCTGAGACAAGCTCTTGCCGTGCAGCTCGGTCAAACACCCTTTCTGAACATTTACCCGGACGACCGAATTCAAGAGACACTGCGCCTAATGAATCGGAAGCCGGATGAACGCATCACGAAAGATGTAGCGCGAGAGATATGCGAACGCAACGGTATTAAAGCAATGTTGCTGGGTTCGATTGTGAGTCTTGGCAATAACTATGTCATCACGCTGGAAGCCTTAAACTCGCGAACCAGCGAAGCTCTGGCTCGAGAACAAATTGAAGCGGCAGGCAAGGAACAGGTATTAGGAAAGCTTGGAGAGGCAGCGACGAAGTTAAGAGGAAAGCTGGGCGAATCGCTTCAAACAATTGAGAAGTTTGATGCGTCGGTTGAACAAGCTACGACCTCGTCGCTCGAAGCGCTTAAGGCATTTTCAATAGGACAGCAACTGCAAATGGTTGGAAAAACAAACGAGTCTATTCCGTTTCATAAACGTGCCATTGAGCTCGATCCGAATTTCGCTTCTGCTTACAAGAATTTGGGAGAAGCGTATTTTTTTACCGGACAACGAGACCGCGCTGCTGAACCTTTTACAAAGGCGTTCGAACTGCGAGAGCGCGTCAGCGAACGTGAGAAGTTCAATATTACCGCAAGATATTATCAGCACGTGGTCGGAGATGTTGATAAAACCCTCGAAACGCTTGAGTTGTGGAAACAGACCTACCCGCGCCAATGGAACCCGCGCTTTGATTTGGCAAGTTATTACAACGACGTGGGTCAACACGAAAAGGCGGTTGAAGAAGCGCAGGAAGCCATTCGCCTCAACCTGCATGGGCTACTCCCCTATTCTCAATTGGTTAACGCCTTCGAGAAACTCAATCGCTTTGAAGAAGCGAAGGCAACTATTGAGGAGCGTTTGGCACGAGGGCAGCCTATCTTTGTTTATCGCTCACTCATTTATCGCATCGCTTTTATTCAGGGAGATCATGCCAGGATGCAGCAGCAGATTGATGGGGCCCGCGGAACACCCGATGAAGAAAGAATGCAGTATGAAGAGGCTAGAGTGGCAATGTTTAATGGTCAGGTCAGTCGCGCCGAAAAATCGTTCCGACGCCGAATCGAGCTTGCCGAACAACGCGACGCAAAAGGAGCAGTCGCAGAGACAAAGGCGGAGTTTGCTTTCTGGAATTCGTTTTTCGGAAATTGCAAAGAGAGTAAGAAATCTATTGCCGATGCCCTCGCCATCTTGCGCGGCGAAGTGACTCTGAATCGAAGCGGCATTGCTCTGGCTGTATGCGGTGAAACGAGTCAAGCGCAAACCCTTGCCGATGAAATTGCTGCACCGAAGTCCAGAGATGTAGGCAGCATTTCCATTTTGCCGGAAATGCGAGCTGGCATCGAAATCAGTCGCAGCAATCCAGCCAAAGCGGTCGAGATATTAGAGTCAACCCGCATACTTGAACGAGGTTTTGGCATTCCCGGAAGCGCTACCTACCTGCGCGGTATTGCTTATCTACGGCAAAATGCCGGAACAGAGGCAATGAATGAATTTCAGAAGATACTTGATCGCAGAGGGCAATTTGATACTTCGCCTTTCTTTCCTCTGGCGCATTTAGGATTGGCTCGCGCCGCCGCAATTGCGGGCGATACAAGGAAGAGCCGCCAGGCGTATCAGGATTTCTTTGCGCTCTGGAAAGACGCTGACCCGGACATTCCGATTCTGATACAAGCAAAGCGCGAGTACGAGAAGGTGAAGTAATTTGGAGTGCGGTGACTTGTCACCGCTTTCTATTTGTGATTGAAAAGCTGCGACAAGTCGCAGTACTCAAAAAGTTGGCGCTCTGCGATGAGTCTAACAGCAGGCACAAGACTCGGCCGTTACGAGATCCGCTCAAAGATTGGCGAAGGCGGGATGGGCGAGGTTTATCTGGCGCAGGACACCAAACTCGATCGCAAAGTAGCGTTAAAGATTTTGCCTGCTGAAGTCGCGGCGCATCCAGACCGGATGAAGCGCTTCGTGCAAGAGGCTAAGACTGCTTCCGCGCTCAACCATCCCGGCATCATCACGATTTACGAGATCGAGCAGATCGATTCGGTGAATCTCATCGCCACCGAATTCATCGACGGCGAGACACTGCGCGAACGCCTGCGAAGCGGGCCGCCGAAGCTCGGCGAAGTGCTCGATGTCGCGGCGCAGATCGCCAGTGCGCTCGCGGCTGCTCACGCTGCGGGCATCATTCATCGCGATATCAAGCCCGAAAACATCATGCTGAGGCGCGACGGCATTGTGAAGGTGCTGGATTTTGGTCTGGCGAAACTGGGAGAACGACTACCAACAGATTCGGTGGACACGGAAGCCGCGACAAAGGGTCTCGTGCAAACGGAACCGGGAGTGGTGATGGGGACCGTGGCCTACATGTCACCTGAGCAGGCGCGCGGCCTGGCGGTCGATGCGCGGACAGATATCTTCAGCGTCGGCGTCCTGATCTACGAGCTGGTTGCCGGTCAGGCGCCCTTTGGCGGCGCGACCAAGAGCGATCTTATTGTTGCGCTCCTTGAAAGAGACCCTCCGCCCCTCGCGCGTTTTGCACCTGAAGCGCCAGCCGAGCTGGAGCGGCTCGTGATGAAGACTCTGGCTAAAGACCGAGACGAACGTTATCAAACGGCAAAAGATTTACTGGTCGATCTGAAACGATTAAAGCAGAAGCTGGTGGTTGACGCGGAGATCGAACGCAGCGCCCCGCCTGAGGAGTTTAGAGTACCGCCTTCAGGCGGGCGGTTGAGTAGCGCGGAAAGCTCGCCGCCTAAAGGCGGTACTCCAAACGCGCATCCGACAACCAGCGCCGAATACATCATCAGCGAAATCAAGCGGCACAAGCGCGGCGCGTTGCTAGCTCTGGTGGCGCTCGTCGCGGTCACCGCGGCGGTCGTCGTCTACTTCGCCTACTCGCGCTATGCGGGAGGAAGCAGCGCCGGCACGATTCGCTCCATCGCGGTATTGCCTTTTGCGAACACAGGCGGCAACCCTGACGCCGAATACCTCTCGGATGGCATCAGCGAATCGCTCATCAACAGCCTCTCGCAACTGCCCGGTGTGAAGGTCATCGCCAGAAGTTCGAGCTTTAGATACAAAGGCAAAGAGGTTGACCCGCAAGAGGTGGCGAACGCGCTGGGGGTAGAAGCGATCCTCACCGGCAGAGTCTTGCAGCGCGGCGACAATCTTCTAATCAGTGTTGAACTGGTGAATGCCCGCGATAAGACGCAAGTGTGGGGTGAGCAGTACAACCGCAAGGCGACAGATGTGCTTCAGGTACAGACGGAGATTTCTAAGGAGATCGCCGAGAAGCTGCGCCTGCGTCTAACGGCCAGCGCGCGGCAGCAACTCGCGAAATCCGAGGCGACGAACCCGCAGGCGTATGAACTGCTGCTCCAGGCGCTTTTCTACCGTAATAAGGGCGGGTCGGAGAACGAGAAGAAATCGATCGAGTACCTGAATCAGGCGACAGCCGTTGATCCTGCTTACGCACTCGCCTATGCCCAACTGTCTGAAGGCTACTTAAGGCTGGTTGTGCAAAGCGTACTAGACCCGAAAGATGGGATACCACAAGCGGAGGCGGCGGCGCGGAAGGCACTGGAGCTGGACGAGAGCCTCGCTGACGCTCACTACGCGCTGGCGAATCTTAAGCTTAACGGTTGGGATTGGGCGACTGCGGAGCGGGAATACAAACGCGCCATCGAGCTGAACCCTAACCTCGCAAAAGCGCACTCCGGATACTCAAGTTATCTCAGCGTGATGGGAAGACACGAGCAAGCCATCGCCGAGATAAAACGCACCAGGGAGCTTGACCCCCTCTCGCCCCTCGGCAAAGCCGCTGTCGGTGAAAGGCTCCGCAATGCCCGTCAGTACGATCAGGCGATTGAAGCCTTGAAGAAGAGCCTCGAACGGGATCAGAACTTTCCTAACCTGCACCGCAGCCTCGGCCGCGTTTATGCGGCCAAGGGACAGTACGCGAAAGCCATCGCCGCCTACCAGGAGGCGATCCGGCTGGATCAAGATACTTCGATCATGGAAATCTATCTGGGAGCGGCTTACGCGCTAGGGGGCGAGCGCGAGCGTGCGCAGGCGATCCTAAAGCGATTGCAGACAAGCAACCAGTATGTGTCACCCGCCAAGTTGGCCGTTCTTTATGCCGCTCTCGGCGAGCGGGACCAGGCGTTTGCGTCGCTCGAAAAAGCCTACACCGCTCGTGACCTTCAGATGCAGTTTCTGGGTGTTGACCCGGATTACGACAGCCTGCGTAGCGATCCACGCTTCCAAGACCTCTTGCGCCGCGTCGGACTCTAGATATGGACGCGGTGAATTGACCACCGCTTTGTGTCGCGTTCGAAGGGATCGAGACTGGACGTTGCTAGTGAGGAATAGAAAGCGTTGATAAGTCGCGGCACTCCAGAACAATGACAATTTCTTCCGGCACAAAGCTAGGCCGCTACGAAATCCGCTCAAAGATCGGCGCAGGCGGGATGGGTGAGGTGTATCGCGCTCAACTGGACCGCTGACTTGAAGCATTAATAATGTGCGCATGACCTCCGGCACAAAACTCGGTCGGTACGAAACCCGCGGGAAGGTTGGCGCCGGTGGGATGGGCGAGGTATGAGGCATATAGCGCTCGTGATAAGAAGTTGAATCGCCACGTAGCAATCAAGGTCATACTCGCGGAGACTTCACAAGACGAAAACCGCCTGCGTCGCTTTGAGTAGGAAGCCCAGGCTGCCGGTGGACTAAACCGCCGCGGGTGGCACGTCGCCACGTTGGCGGAGAGATGGACCCGAATTGTTCTTTCCAACTGGACGGCACAGTTGAAAAAGAATTGAGCCATTGATTCATTAGTCGCATTGCAAAAAGGAGAACGGAATGGCACTAACAAATAGTTTGGCAGGCAGAAATCTGGGAATGCTTTTACTTGGCCTATGGTTGATTCTCACCGGACTCTTGCCGTTGCTTAACATGAGACTCTCTTCAGCGGTAACGACTGGTCTGGCCGTGCTGGGCATCGTTGCGGGTATATTGATCCTGCTCAGACGGTAAACACTCAGCGTCTATGGTTACACTAGTTCCTGGGAGTTGGTACAAGGCCTTCGAGTTCGTCAGCAGTTCGCGGCCAGTCGGCGCGCAGGAGTCGTGAAAGCGCGCGGTCGGCGAGGAGTTTGCCGGCAGTCTGGCAGTTAGGACAATAGTTGGTTTCGTTGGACGCGTAGCGAATGCGTTGAATCTTATTGCCACAGCGCGGGCACGGCTGTTGGTATTTTCCGTGAACCGCCATCTCCGGGCGAAACGCTGTTACGTTTTTGGGAAAGCCCGGCGTCGATTCTTTACGCAAGAGTTTCACCCACTTCGTCAGCGTGCCGCGGGTCGCCTTGAACAGACGTTCGATTTCCTGGGAAGTTAGTTTTTGGGTCAACGCTACAGGAGAGAGCTGAGCATCGAACAAGATCTCATCCGAATAGGCGTTGCCGATGCCGCTGAATAAACGCGGGTCGGTGAGTGAGCGTTTCAAGGTGTGGTTCTCCGACTGAAGGACCTCGGCAAAGCTGTCCAGGGTTGTTTCAAAAATCTCCAGTCCGCCGGGATTGAAACGCTGCAGCTCAGCTTCCCCCTGGACTACATGCAGCGACGCACGCCGTTGTGTGCCTGCTTCCGTCACTGAAAGAGTCCCGCTCGTGAAATCGAAAGTTGCTAACCGGTTCTTCGAAGCCCGAACTCGGAAGCCCCGCGCCACTGCGCGCTCATTCCAGTGAAGACGGCCCGCAATCATCAAGTGCAGGACGAGCCAGAAATCTTCTTCCATCCCAAAGCAGATGCGTTTACCAAGTCTCCGCAACTCAACAACCTTTCTGCCTTCAACACTCGTGATCGCCGGCACTGCCGTGCGCAGGAGGAAAGGCGCCGCAACGGTTACGCGTTCGAGCGTTTGATTCAGAACACGCTGCCCCAGCGCTTCGATGTAGACAACGATGTCCGGTAGTTCGGGCATATAAGCCGCAGATTAACGCGGATTGGCACGGATCAGAAATAGAGCCGAACCATGCAACAGGGGACACGTAAGAGCGCCCGCGCTCCCGCAAAACTTGCTCGCAAATTCAAGTAAGCTAAAGCTGCGACTCGGAACTGCTCGAATCCCGGACTGCCTGAAGCTTGTCCCCATGGCTTTACGGACCACAGCATAGGCGTCTATTGTTTTTCACGTGATCTCTTCGTCCGAATCATCGGCCCTGACCGTGAGGTTAACCGCAATGGTCTTTGGCGTTTTACTTATCACATTTTCGTCATACGCATTACCGGTTCAACAAGCGCGAGGAGTCAAAGTCAACGGCACAGTAGTAGATTCAAATGGTGCTTCTGTTAGCCGAGCCGATGTGGTAATTCGCGCATCGTCGTTTACCGCGAGCAGCAAGACGGATCTCTCCGGTCAATTCAATTTCGATCAGATCAATCTTGATCGCATTTCCCAAACTGAGATCGAGCTCACGATAACGGCCCCTGGCTTTGCGCGCGTAGACCGTAAGTTAAACCCGGTAAGCGATAAGACAACTCAATTGCGTATTGTTCTTTTACCTAACGAAATTTCCGAGCAAGTAACGGTTTCGGCTACACGCACCGAGACGCGAGTAAGCGAAACCGCGGCGAGCGTAGTTGTGCTCGATGCGGAAGATCTGCAGAGCACCGCTGCGATAACCCTGGACGACGCGCTGCGTCAGGCGCCCGGGTTCAGCTTGTTTCGGCGCAGCGGCAGCCGCACGGCAAACCCGACCACGCAGGGCGTTTCGCTGCGCGGATTGGGCGCGAGCGGAGCAAGCAGGGCCCTCGTCATCGCTGATGGAATTCCGTTGAACGATCCGTTCGGCGGCTGGGTCTACTGGGATCGCATTCCCCATGAATCAATCAGCCAGGTTGAGGTTTTGCGCGGCGGCGCCTCACACCTTTACGGCAGTGGCGCGCTCGGCGGGGTTGTCAGCCTTGCGACGAGGCAGGCGCAAACGAACAACATTTCCCTGGAAACTTCCTACGGCAACGAAGCAACTCCCGCGGCATCGCTCTGGCTGAGCGGCAGGAAACGCGACTGGCGCGCTAGTCTTGCCGCGGAGATGTTTAGCACTGAAGGCTACGTCCTGGTCGCGCCCGCCGAGCGTGGCCCGATCGACACGCGTGCAGGTTCACGTCACGCAGCTACCAACATTAAAGTCGAACGCTGGTTTGGCAAGAATCAACATGTGTTTGGCAGCAGCTCTTTTTTCGGCGAGTCGCGAGCTAACGGCTCGCCGTTGCAAACCAATCGCACACACATACGTCAATTTTCGTTCGGCGGCGAAGTGGCTTCAGTGAAAGAGGGAAACTTCTCAGCCCGTGGCTACGGCGGCACGCAGGTCTATGACCAAACTTTTTCAGCCATTAGCGGCGATCGCCGCACTGAAACACTGACGCGCGTGCAGCGCGTGCCGGCGCAGTTCGTCGGCTTCTCCGGCCAGTGGTCGCGTGCGTTCGGAAAGAGCCAAACCATGGTTGCGGGCTACGAGTCGCAACAGGTGCGCGGGGCGAGCGACGAAATAGTTTTTGTTAATCGGCTGGCAAACTCTTTGGTTGGCGCCGGCGGCAGGCAACAAACATACGGTGGTTACTTTGAAGACCTGCTGCGGTTTGGTCCACGTCTTTTTATTACTGCCGGCGCGCGCTTCGACTACTGGCGAAACAACAAAGCGGTTTCGGCGGCCAGACCCATCACCGCTGCCAATCCCACCAGCGTCGTTTCATTTCCCGATCGCACGGAGAGCGCCTTCAGCCCGCAGGTTTCCGCGGTCTTTCAAATCAACGGACAGTTTTCGCTGTTCGCTTCAGGCATGCGCGCTTTTCGATCTCCAACACTTAACGAGCTGTATCGCTCGTTTCGCGTCGGCAACGTCTTGACTCTGGCCAACGAAAACCTCCGCGCCGAGCGGCTGACGGGCGGCGAAGGTGGAATCAGATTCAACTCAACTAATGAAACGCTCGTAGCCCGCGGCACGTTCTTTTGGAATGAAGTGGCGCAACCTGTCGCCAATGTGACCTTAACTACGACGCCGGGTTTGATCACCAGGCAACGGCAGAACCTGGGCCGCACGCGTTCGCGCGGGGTCGAGGCGGAAGCAGAAGCGCGGCTCAACCAGCACTGGAAACTTTCCGCCGGTTATCTCTTAGCCGACGCCACCGTAGTGAGATTTCCGGCGAATATCACGCTCGAGGGATTGATGGTTCCGCAGGTTGCGCGGCACCAGTTTACTTTTCAAACGAGTTACGCGAACCCCTCGGTCGCGACGGTGGCATTGCAGGGGCGCGCCTCAAGCTCGCAATTCGACGACGATCAAAATCTTTTCCGGCTGGGAAGCTACTTCACGCTGGATGCGTTTGTCTCGCGGCAAGTTACTCGGAGTTTGACGGCATTTTTCGCCGCGGAGAATATCTTCAATCAACGATACGAAGTTGGGAAAACGCCCGTGACCACGCTTGGTCCACCGGTTCTGGTTCGCGCGGGAATAAGGATTCAGCTGGAACGACAAAACCGTTAATAGCTCAATGAGCTCGCGAAGCGAGCGGAAGTGGAGTAGCCCCGGGCGTGAGCCCGGGGAACACGAACCCAAAATATCCCGAGCCCCGAAAGGGGCGACACACACGTGAAGCCTAACCCGAATATTCTGTCACCCTCTTCGAGGGCTCTGCTTTTTATTATGAGGTGAACCCCGGGCTTACGAGCCTG
>DIYZ01000208.1:24869-25021 GCA_002427845.1 Chloracidobacterium sp. UBA6041
AAACAATGGACCGAATTTGAGTGATAGCATCCATTGGCTACCGCCAACGGTTCTGTAGTCAGTGCCGATTTTAGAGTGACTTCTTTCACCAACCGAGTTTTGACACAGTCTCTTGCGCCCTGGGGCTACTCACTGCCGCTCGCTTCGCGAGC
>DIYZ01000291.1 GCA_002427845.1 Chloracidobacterium sp. UBA6041
CTATCCAACTGAGCTATGGGTGCCTGCTTCGTTAGCAGTAAACCGGGAACCGTAAATCGTAAAGTCTGGTCAGTTGTCAGTTGTCAGTAGTTAGTTGTTAGAGCCGGAGTTACTGACAACGGACTACTGACTCATCGTCTTATTTCCCCTGAAACTCGTGCCGAATCAAGTGAACGAGTTCCTTGATCTCTTGGGGCGTTAGTTTGTCTTTAAACGCAGGCATGCCGTCCCCGCCCTTCGTGATCTGTTTGATGAAGTCCTCGTCAAAATGTCCGAGCGCATGGCCCGCGGTCAGATCTGGAATCTTCAGCTTCTTGCCGTCGATTGTTTTCAAGCCGCCCTTGCCGTCTTCTCCATGACATCTGGCGCAGTTTTTCTTGAAGATTGCGCGCGCTGAGGCGAATTGATCCGGCGTTCCCGCGGGCGCAGTTTGCGCGGGAGTACGCACTGGAGCGCGATTCACATTCTCACTTGCGGATTTATTACAAGCACTAATGAAAAGCATGACGCAAACGATCACTAAGGCGAGTGTGCAGATCTTCATTACCATCTCTCCGGAAACTTGGAATTGTTGAGGGCGAAAAAAGTATAACATGCGTAAGCAGCGGGGGCATGCCCCCTTCCCAACCATGAGCTGATCACCATAGAGCTATGACTCTTGATTGAATGATTCTTGATTGAATGGCTTTCAAGCCGAGATCAATCGATCAAGCAGAGAATCTCTCAGGTTGGGAAGGGGGCACGTCCCCGCTCGCTCGTTCGTTGAATCACAATTCCTGGACGCCAGCCTTCAGGCGCGATAATGGATCACTTTCACTTGTTCGATTGTTACCAGACCATCTTTGATTAGATCGTCCAGCACCGGCAGAAACTTTTCAATCTTTTCCAGGCTATCGACAATCTCTACAATCATCGGCATGTCTTCAGAGAGCCGCAGAATTTTTGCAGTGTGGAGGATGCTGTTCTTCCCGAAGCCCATTACCCCGCGCAAAACAGTGGCGCCCGCAAGCCCGGCCTCTCTCGCCTGGAGCACGATGGATTCATAAAGCGGGTGATGGCCATGACGGTCGCTTTCGCCGATCGTCCTATCGCGCTCGGTTGCAATCACACTGGAGAGTAGGCAGAATATCTGACGCGTCAGACATTCATCGCTGCTAATACCAAAGCGGATCCTTCACTGGCTTCAGAGGTAAATTTAAATGAGTACGGACAATGAACATGGTAGTGCCACAAGAGGCTCGCTGAGGCTCGCGCCGAATTCCGTCGAGCTCGAAGAACAGAAGGCCAAGCTGCCCCGCCAATTTGTCAATTTCACCTTCTATCGCGCAACTCCCGAATGGCGCATGCTGGCTGAAGATGAGAAGCGGCGGTGTAAGGAGGAGTTTGTCAAAACGGTCGACGAGTTTCGCCCGCAACTCTTAATTAACAGCTACTCAACGATTGGCCTGCGCACGAATGTTGACTTCATGATCTGGCGCATCGGCTACGAGCTGGATCCGATTCAGGAAATGACTTCGCGGCTCAACCACACACAAATGGCGAAATACCTCGAGCCCTCCCAATCGTTTCTTTCGATGACGAAGCGTTCGATGTATATCGACAAAGACAACCCCGAGCACGTCGAAGATCGGCTGCACATCGTTCCCGGCAAGTCTGATTATCTCTTTGTTTATCCTTTTGTGAAGACGCGTGAATGGTATACGCGCAGCGCGGACCAACGTCAGGAAATGATGGACGAACACATACGCATCGGCACCAAGTATCGTTCCGTCAAACTTCACACCACTTATTCGTTTGGGCTCGACGATCAGGAATTCGTGGTCGCGTTTGAAACCGATAACCCGGCCGATTTTCTCGATCTCGTGCAGGAACTTCGAGAAACAAAAGCGAGCTCCTATACCTTGCGCGACACACCGATGTTCACGTGCCGGCGCCGGACGCTCGCGGAGTGCCTTGAGGCTCTTGGGTGAGTTTATTGGCGACCCCGGCCCCGTGATGTGCGGAATGGCTACGCCGGTAATGCAATAAATGGCGGTAAGAGCCGCACCCCGAGCGGAGGCATAGCCTCCTTGAACAATCAGAGCATTGCTACGGAGAGGCAGAGCCTTTCCGCACATCAGGTGGCAAAGCCACCTTTTGTTTCGTTAGAGGCCGATTTACATGAAACGAACCTGGCGCTGTTTGGCGGCTTCTTCTCCAAAGCTGATTGTTTTCCTTCTTCTTGTCTTACCTACGGTCTCTCAAACCTCTTCAAATCCAACGCGCCACGAATACATCTGGACAGAAGCCGAGAACATGCGCGGCTTCGCAACGCAACCGACTGGCGAACCCATACTCAACCCTTCCTGGCAGAACTGGCCCAAGGCAAAGGCGCCCGGCTGGGGCATGAATGGACCAGGCGTTTCTGCCGAATGGTCGCAGGGCGGCGAGAGCGAGTGGAACTCAGCCGCCGCGAGCGCGGACGAATCGGCGGGGAAAATTTATCAGGATATCGAGATCCCCCGCAGCGGCAACTACAAAGTTTGGGTGCGCTACGGTGACTGGGCTAATCGCTCCGAGAATTTTGTGATACGAATCACCCAGAACGGGGCTGCGTTTCGTCACGAGTTTGGACTAAAGGACATCATCGATCCGCACGATGAAGTAAGCATGTATTGGGGCTGGGCCTTCGCCTGGGATAGCGCCGACACCAAACTTGAAAAAGGAAGCGCGCGCGTTTCGATCGAACTGGAGAAACCCGCCGAAGCGCATCGCATTGTCGACGCAGTACTTCTGACAACCGATCCGGCTTACGTTCCCGACGGCCGCCGCAAACCGGACTTCGCCGCGATGCGCTATCTACGCGAGTGGTCCACAAAGCGCACGCCTCTTTCATCGCTACTGCAAGCAAGCGAAACGCAAAACACTCCGGCTGTCCCTCGCGCCTGGCAACGTCCAAAGATTGCCGGTCGCGATTTTTTCATGCCCTGGAACATTTCCACTGAGTTCTGGA
>DIYZ01000211.1 GCA_002427845.1 Chloracidobacterium sp. UBA6041
AGGCTTATCGCTTACTTCGCGATTCTCGGCCCGGGAATGATCGCCGCCAGCGCCGGCAATGATGCCGGTGGCATTGCCACGTTTGCGTCCGTCGGCGCGGAACAGGGCTATCGTCTTCTCTGGATACTCATCCCGATCACAATCAGCCTGGGCCTGGTCCAGGAAATGTGCGCACGCATGGGAGCGGTCACCGGCAAAGGTCTCGCGGACCTGATTCGCGAACGCTTTGGCGTACGCTGGACAGCGTTTGTAATGCTTGCGCTGCTGATCGCCAATGCCGGCGTCACAGTTTCGGAGTTCGTCGGCATAGCCGCCGCCACGGAACTTTTTGGCGTGCCACGATTCATCTCCGTTCCTTTATCTGCAATTGGCATCTGGTGGCTGGTCGTCAAGAGTTCCTATCAACGAGTGGAGCGAGTGTTCCTTTTGATGTCGCTGGTTTTTCTTGGCTACATCGTCTCGGCCTTTCTGGCAAAGCCCGATTGGAGTGCAGTAGCCGTTGGGTTAGCGAAGCCAAGCTTTAGTTTTGACTATGCTTACTTGTTTACGTTCGTAGCAGTTGTAGGCACAACCATTTCGCCTTACATGCAGGTTTATGTTCAGTCGTCGATAGTGGAAAAGGGTGTGACTCCCGAAGATTATGCCAGGACAAAAATGGATGTGTGGATCGGAACGATTCTCGCAATTCTGGTGGTCTTTTTTATCGTAGTTTCAACCGCCGCTACGCTTCACGCGCATGGCGTGCATATCGAAAGCGCGTCCGATGCGGCCCGCGCCCTCCGGCCACTCGCAGGACCCTATGCGGAAAAGCTGTTTGCGATTGGTTTGTTTGGGGCTTCGATGCTGGCTGCCGGCGTGTTACCACTGGCTACTGCGTATTCGATCAGCGAAGCGCTGGGTTTTGAGAAGGGTGTATCGCGGAGTTTTCGCGAAGCGCCGATTTTCATTGGGGTATTTACATTTCTCGTTGCCGTCGGGGCGGCCATTGCGGTGATTCCAAACTTGCCGCTAATAAAAGTCTTGCTCGTGACTCAGGTAATCAATGGTTTGCTTCTTCCCATCATTCTTTTCGCCATCCTGCGGCTGGTCAACGATAGCGAGTTAATGGGCGCGCACGTTAACGGGCCGATCTACAACATCGGAGCCTGGCTGACCGCCATCATTATCACCGCATTGTCATTGCTCTTCATTCTCGTTAGCGTGTTCCCAAATGTTTTGCAATCGTGAAGTCGCAACTATCGCGACGGGCGGCGTGATTCGTTCTCGCCAACTCAGTGAATCAGTGATAAAAGAATAGGGAAATCAGGCTCGAAACGTTTTGAGTTCTCTCTAACAGAACAGCAACACAACCGTGAATCGTTCGCGCGCAAAAAATAAACTCGCGCTCTTCCTAATCGCGACAGCACTCGTCGTACTGGCGATCTATTTAGTTTTTGCGTTTGATCGCCGGCTTCGGGAGTTGCTGAGCTTCCAAATGGGCGGCCTGGGATCCAAGGCAGACACGATCGTCAATGTCTTGCAGCTACTCTTTCTTGGAATTCTCGCCTATCTCGTCGTACGCGCCTTCAACGCTCTGGTCTTTGGTATCGTCTTTCGCTTTCGCCGCGGGTTTGAAGCGCCGACGCTGGTGCGGAACATTTTTTCGATCCTTGCCTTCACGGCCTTATTCTTTCTCATATTCACCTGGATATTTCCGACGGTTAATCTCGGCGCGTTATTCACGACCTCGGCGATCTTCGGCGTAATCCTGGGTCTCGCACTGCAGGACACGTTGGGAAATTTCTTTGCCGGCATTTCCCTGCAAGCCGATCGACCGTTCCAGGTAGGCGATGTGATCACGGTTGGCGCACACAGACACAGCGGTGTGGTCGAAGGGATTACGTGGCGAGCTATTAAGATCAGGACGTTTTCCAATCATGTAGTGCTCATAAGCAATAGCACCGCCGCGAAGGAGCCGATAGAAGTTTCCCCGCGCAATAACCTGAATGCCCGGCTCGTTTTCTTTAACACGCTGTTTACCGACTCGCCGGCCAAGACGATTCACGTAGTTAGAGAAGCGGTTCGCGAAGCCGATAACGTTTCACAGAAGATTACTCCAGTAGTACGGATCCGAAATCTTGGGGAGAGTAGCGTGGAGTATGAAGTCAAATACTGGCCCGATGACTACGCGAAACACCACGACACGGACGCGCTAGTGCGACAGCGTATCTGGTATGCATTTCGTCGCGCTAAACTCAATTTCGCTTACCCCACGCGAACTTTGCTTGTTGAAAGGCGGCCAAAGCCTGGGGAACGCGATGGCGACGGCGGTGCCATTGTTGAGCGCCTGGCGGCAGTCGATATCTTTGCCCCGCTCTCAACGGAAGAAACAGCGATGCTCGCGCAAGCAGCAACGAGCCATGTGTTTGCTCCTGACGAAACAGTTATCCGTGCAGGTGATCCGGGTTCATCGATGTTCGTCGTACACAATGGCCGCGTGAGCGTGCAGGTAAGCGAAAACGGCCGGCTCCGCACAGTTGCCATCCTTAGCGAAGGGGCTTTCTTCGGCGAGATGGCGTTGTTCACAGGCGAACCCAGGACCGCCAGTGTGGTCGCGCTCGAGGAGACAGAAGTGCTTGAGATTGGACATGCGGCCATGAAGCGCGTCTTCGATACCAACCCCGACCTTGTCGAGTCGCTAAGCCACATCATTGCTGAGCGGAGGCAGGGACTGGCCGCCAATCAGAATTTGTCACCCGCCGACGAGGATGAATCCGCAGGCTTGCTCTCCGCGATCAAGCGATTCTTCGGTTTGAATTAACCCCGCCGAGCCAATCTATTCACCTATCCACAAACGAGAATAGTCAGAAAATGCCACTGATTTGTT
>DIYZ01000039.1 GCA_002427845.1 Chloracidobacterium sp. UBA6041
CTCAAGGTCAATCCGTTTGGACCCTCAACCCTAATATTGTGAAACTGGCCATCACGGCGCTTCTGCTCAGGCGGATAGAAGGCCAGCACGTAAGCTGAACTCACCTCCTCAGCCAAGGCTCGGAACAGCGGATCGTAATTCGACTCTTCCGCATAGACACTTCTGCCGCCGGTCAAATCCGCGAGTCCACTGACTTCCAGGGGCGTCGGCAAAGGGGTTTGGGCCGAGACCGCCATCATCCGCGAATATGATGGCAGCGTAACCACGTAAATACTCACGTCGGCCGCGTTTGCTCTTTCGATAACTGTGCTTGCAGAAACTGTGTCCCCCACCGGAAAGCCGTCAGTCACCACCAACACCGCGCGCTTCATTAGGCGCCGCTCGCGTGTGCGCGGAGCGTGACGCACCAGTAAGCGAATGGCATCGTCAACTGCATCGTAGGTATGTGTTGAGAGTCCATTCGGCTCACGCGCAATCCGCTCGAAAGCCCGATCCAGCTTGTCTCGTTCGGAAGTAAATTTCTGCAGCGTTTTCACGTTCATACCGAAAGCCATGACAGCATAAAGTGCAGGATGGCCAGACAGTCTTGTTGAGAAGGCGTTGACAGCACTTCTTAGACGGTCCATCTCTTCTGCCGTCATGCTTCCGGAAATGTCCAGCGCAAACACTATCGCTAACGGCCGCGGTTCGCCGCTTCGTCGCTCGACCTGAAAGAACGCGAGCGGCTGTTCGACGCCGTCCAGATAGATCTTGAAGTCTTCCTGCCGCAGGTTTCTTACGGGTAGGCCCTCAAAGTCATTCACGACTACATCCACAGAAACCAGATCGGTATCGATCTTCACAACGTCTTCGGGTTGTTGCTCACCTCGCGGGAATACCTGGCGCGGCCGCTGCGCTTTCGGATCTGCCTCCTGCGCTACGCACGGCAGAATACTGATCGCGCCAAAAAGGATGACGAAGGTTGAAACATGCAACAGCTTGATAAAATGACGAGACTTCATTGGTGATCCGCGGAGCAGCGATCTTGAATAGAATTATACGAGGCAGGTTTCTCAGCGCCAAGTCTGACCTTGTCACTACTAGTGTCTTGATTTCAACTCTCTGCGTTATCTCGCCGCACTCTGGGTCTCAACGGTGAGTGACTTTGCTCCAATATTAACCGCCGAGCCGCGGGCAACGCAGAGTTTGCGCAGAGAAGAAACTTCCAATTAGGGCATAACTCTTGTCACCACCCGTAGTTGGAGGGCTGGCGACTGTTATCGCCAATCAAGACCGCTCACAATCGCCCCGGCTTTCGACTGGTCGGGCAACAGGTAAACAGTTTCCGAGCATCAACTCTATCGTTGCAGGTTCCAGTGTTCGGTGTTGCGGATGTTAATATCGAAGGCTCTTAACCCGGTACACCTAAGGGCAGAGTAGGGGAGACAATGAGACAACGCAGAACGATGTTTGCCGTTTTAGTAGGCATGCTACTGCTGACTGGCAGCGTATTCGCGCAGGATCGCTCCACTGGCGGCATTAAGGGAAAGGTTCGGGTTGAGACGGGCACGCCCGCCGGAGTGTCGGTCGTGGTCAGGCGGGGCGACCGGGAAGTCACACGCGTTGTTACTGACAAGAAAGGCGAGTTTGCTATATCTCGCTTACCACCCGGCTCTTATGGTGTAACACTGCGAAAGGCCGGACTCAGCGTAGGAACCATTGAAAGTATTGAAGTCAAAGCGGGGGAAATCCGCTCGCTTGGCGATCACCTGGTCCTCACCATAGACGAAGGATCCATTGCCTTCATTCGCGGCAGCGTTTTCAACGAGGAAGGTCGCAGTGTTCCGGGCATTCGGATAGAGTTGGCCAGGATTGGGGCAGATGGAGATGTGACAAAGATTGACGGGCGCGTCACAAATGAGATTGGCGCTTTTGTGTTTCGCCTCACGCCTGAGCCTGCCAGGTATCGCATCACCGCCAAGCCAAACGGGGGTGAGCTGGTCAGTAAAGATGTTGAAGTTGACGGCGCCGCTGTTTACCGCGTCGCGCTGTCCGTTAAGTCTGCAACGAAATAACCTGCAACCGGCGCGATCCCCGCCACCTATTCATATTCTTGTTTTATGTTTGGTTGCAGCTTTGAAATTGCTATAGGATTACAAACCCTGAGCCATGGAAGAGCGTCAAGAATTTCTTACTGCTCGCCAGCTTGCCAAGGTTTTGCAAGTTAGCGAGTCAACGGTGCGACGGCTTGCGCGCAAGCGGCGCATTCCTTCCGTCCGCGTTACACCCCACATCATTCGTTTTCATCTCGACGCGGTGCGCGAGGCGCTTGACGTGCCGCGCTCACGAATTCGTCACGGTGAATTCACCGAACCAGTCGACGATGCCCAGTTGTCGTTTGACGATCTGTTGTTGAGCTAAGCCCTGGTAAATAGTGAATCGTAAATCGTAAATAGGAGGTTCAACCTCTTAGGATAGCGGCCTTCTTCTCTTCCCAACGCCGGTCTCACGATTAAACACTTCGTCGTTTACCCTCGAATCTTGAATTCGACCCACTTGTTATTCTGTTTTACGTAAAGCCGAGGCTGGCGGATAGGAAACTTTCGAGCGAAGCTCGGGTTAGATTTCAGGAAACGCTGAATCGTTGCGCGGTCGCCGGTGGCCACGCGCCACTTGCCATCTTCACGCACCAAATATTGTTGCACGACAATCTTGCCTTCAGCAGCAATTGGTGTAATGACACGCCCGTAGAGTTCCGTGTCGGCGACGGCAATGTTGCCGGAAACGCGCACTGCTCCAATGTTAATGCTATCGAGGTTGTAACTCTCCTGCGCTCGCTTCAACGCGTTGACAAAACGGTCGCGCGACATGCGGCTGCGGGTCGATGCGGGCAGGGAATCATAGACCGCACCGTAGTCGTGCGACTGCAATTGCTGAAAAACATGTTGCACCGTTGCTTGCACATCGGCTTCTTCGGAGGCAAGCGCCTGGTTGGGAACGATCAGTAGCGCCACGAATCCCAATAGTGCAATCAGCAAAGCTCTAGTCCTTGTTTTGTTATTCCCCATTTGCATCATTCCCTTTATGTTCTTCAATATCCGCCGCGGCGATGATCGCTTTCATCTGCGCACGATAATTTAGAAACCACGAAACCATGCCCAGCGCGGCGATGACGAAAGCGGTGTTGAAATCGCGTCGCACCAGAAAAAACGCAGCAGCCAGGATGCAAACACCGGCGACGATCAGCCAGAATATTTTCACGAGTCCCCAGAAGTCTTACTTAATACTCACCGGAATCGCTACTTCGAGTATGCCCGGCGGATAACAAACCTGCTCGTCACATGCTTGGATGCGCAATTTGGCAGAAATGGATTGTTCCCCCTGCTTCGCTGCCTTGTCAGCTTTGAGGTGGGCTCTCAATTCAGTCTCGCCTTCGTAGACCGCGAGTGGTTTCTCAGCGAAAGCGAACTTCCGCTGCAAGGGCGCAGGATATGAGATGAGACCTGCAGTGACCCCATCGCCTGTGGGAATCTCCAATTCCGTAGCTTTCAAGTAAGAGTAGGTGGGCGGGTTTGCATTGATATGGTAACCGTGCTGAATGGTTAGATGGATGATCGCTTCTGCGGAACTACCGGGGCTGATCTCAGTTGGTGCGGCGGTCGCCTTAACAACATCGACTGAGGCAACGTGCTTGCCCTCGGTCGGGTTAGCGGGAGAAGCACCGGGTGCAGGCGAAGGCGTGCCGGCTGGTTTAGTACAACCAGCGAGCGGGAAGACAAAGCAGAGCAGAGTGACTAAGACAATTCTGGCTTTGGTCATTGGTAAGATATTTGAATTGGTAAAATGATCGAAGAAGTGCCGCGCACTTCCGAGCCGGCTCGAGTCATCCGGCTGCCTCGTTTTTGGCTTCGGGTTTCTTGATGCCAAACTTCTCCAGCCGATACTGCAAGGTGCGGAAAGTCAGGCCGAGAAGTTTGGCGGATTTTGTAATGTTGTAATCAGTCTGCTCCATTGCCTGCATGATGAGATCCTGTTCCACATCTTCAAAACTAATGCCCTCCGCCGGGAGCTTGAATGCGCCTTCGGAAACAGGTCGCGATTCCTGGCGCACCTCAAGCGGCAGATCTTCAATGGTTATCTGATCGCCCTCACAAAGAAGGATGGCGCGTTCGATAGCCGACTCGAGTTGGCGAACGTTGCCGGGCCAACTGTAATCGACCATCAGCTTGCGAGTCTCCGGAGTAAGGCCGCGCACCAGGCGCGAAGTGTTGCGCGTGTGTTTCTTGACAAAGTAATCAATAAGCACCGGGATATCTTCACGCCGCTCGCGCAGCGGCGGAACGTCGACCGAGAGAACGTTGATGCGGTAGTAAAGATCGTCTCGGAACCTGCCGTCAGATACCATCGCCCGCAAGTCGCGATTGGTGGCAGCAATTACGCGTACATCGACACTGATCTCATGAGTGCCGCCGACGCGCCTGATCTTCCGTTCTTGCAGGGCGCGCAGAAGCTTCGCCTGCATGGCTACGTCAAGCTCGGCGATCTCATCGAGGAAAAGAGTGCCGCGATCTGCTATCTCAAAGAGGCCTTTTTTCTCGGCATGAGCTCCGGTGAATGACCCTTTTTCGTGGCCGAAAAGCTCCGACTCGAGCAGGTTCTCGTTTATCGCCGCGCAGTTTACCGCTTGAAACATGTCCTGAGCCCGCGGCGATTGATTGTGAATCGCGCGTGCTATCAGCTCTTTGCCAGTTCCCGATTCACCGCGAATAAGCACGGTGGAATTTGAGCGCGCCACCTTCAAAATCATTCGCTTGACCGACTCCATCTTGGGTGACGCGGAAACAATCTCCGTATCCAGAGCGTCAAGCCGCTCAAGCGCCCGATTTATTGTTTCCAGTAGAGCGGTCTTATCGTAGGGCTTCTCGAGATAATCGAAGGCGCCGCGCCGCAAAGCTTCTTTGGCTGACTCAATGGATCCGTGGGCGGTAAGCAGTATCACGATTATCGAGGAATCCAAACCCAGGAGCTGCTGGAGCAACTCAATACCGTCCATGCCGGTCATCTTCAAATCAGTCAAGGCGAGATCAAACCGGCGGTCTTTTGCGAATTTGATTGCGGCTTCGCCGGACGAGGCGGTAGTTACGTCATAACCTTCTCCCGTCAGAATCATCTCCAGAATTTCTCGCTGTGATTTTTCGTCGTCTACTACAAGTATCGTTTTGCGTGCCATGTTGTTGCGGGATGAAGAATGAAGGATGAGGGATAACAAACCGAAAGATCTGGGTTTTTCATCCTTCGGCCTTCATCCTTACGCCTTTTCTCCCCTTCCTCCTTCGACCTCTGCTGTTACCGGCAGGATGATAGTGAATGTCGTTCCACCACCTTGTTTCGAACTCACACTGATCGAGCCCCCATGATCATCGATTGCTTTTTTGACAATGGCAAGGCCAAGGCCAGTGCCTGTCTCTTTGGTTGAATAATAAGGTTCGAATATTTTGGCGATGTCCTCCGCGGCAATCCCGTGGCCGGTATCGGTAATCTCAACACGTGCCCGCTTTGGAGATTCAGCGGATAACTTGATAGCTACTTTGCCACCTTCGCCATCTATCGACTCAACACCGTTGATAAGAAGATTGGTGAAAACAGATCGCAACGAGTCTCTATCGGCAACAACCAGCGGCACCTTGCCTTCCTCTTCCAGGCTCGTTGCGATCCCGCTGTCCGCAGCCTGGCCCGAAATCACACGCAAGGCGTCCTCGGCTTGTACACGCAGGTCGAGCGGCTCGAGCTCGAGTGCGGACGGCCGCGAGTATTTAAGAAAATCGGTTATGTGGCGATTAATTCTTCCTACTTCGGACTTAAGTTGATCGGCGAGGCGTTCAAAAGTTTCGCGTTTTGAAGCATCGTCTGGCGCAAATGACGAGCGCAGGTGATCCAGGGTGAGATTGATATAGTTGAGAGGGTTACGGATCTCGTGAGCAATCGCGGCGGCGAGTCGACCGACGACCGCCGCTTTTTCAACCTGATGAAGTTGAGACTCGAGTTCGCGCGCCCGCCCAAGCCTGGCAGTCATATCGTTAAAGGCGCTGGCTAGCGCACCCATTTCATCGTGCCGATCGGTCGGGACCCGCACATCGAAATCGCCAGTTGCCACGCGTCGCGCCGCCACTGACAAGTCCTTGATGGGTCGGGTAAAGCGCCAAACAAATAATCCCGTGACGAGCGTCGTGCCGAGCAACAAAAGGAGAGTGTAGAGCGCAGAGCGGGAAGCCTGCCGCTCGAGAATATTTGACAAATTGTTTGCCGAGCCCAGGACCACGATGATGTACCAGCGGCCCTTGGTTGTTTCTACAGGGAAATAGAATGCCCCCGGCTCGCCCGGCTTCGAAAGTTCTGAACTCTTAATCCACGGAGGCAGATTATCGTTCAGGTCCGCCAACTCGACGGCCGGACTTAGCGGCGGCAGTGGCACATCTTTTATGTGAACATGACTAACCGTTTTGTCTTCGTTCTCGCGCGGAGAATAGTCTCCGACAAGACTGTCTTGAACTAAGCCGTCGCTATCCACTACCAAAACATTCCTTACACGTTCGGTGTTTTCGTCGATGAGAGGCTCGCGCAGCTCCGTACGCATTTGATCGAGATATTTTCTGCTGTTGAGGCTACTAACTCCGAGCGCCACGCCGGCCATTATCGCTTGCTCCTGCTCGACGAGCATGTGCGCATTCCGTCGCACTGAACTCAGGTTTACGTAGTACTGAACACCGAGGGTTAGACCCAGCAGCACGACCAAAAGCAGCACCAGTCGCGCACGAAAACTATTTATGAGTTTCGGAGTCCTCATGAAGGTTGGACGGTTAGACAGCATCAACCGTTGTCACTATCGATCCCTATCCAGCATCCTTTCCGTGTAAATCGAGTAAAATGAAACCTCGTTGTCACGAGTTGTGTACAAAAGATTACTTTTCTGTTGCCGCGATAGATTTCAGATGTTATAGTGGCCCCCGGTCTCGAATCAATGTCCCCAGGGACCGCCAAGTTAGGGAATTCTCCCGCCTCAACGTAGCAGGGCCGAAAGGTCAGAACAAAACCAAGGAGTTTTGAGTAAAGCTTTTTTGACGCTCAAGGTTGGGAAGATCAGCATTTGCATTCGGGCACGGGCGTTTAACGCCAATGCAATTGCGTTACGCGGCGTAGAATTTTTCGGCGAAGCTCACCGACGTGAGCAAAAACAAACCCTCGGAAAGGTAATAAAGCCCAGATGACTTTGACGAATCACCACCCCCGGACTCTCCATTACGCATTCATCCTATTCATTCTTCTCGCTCTTCCTTTTTCAACTACCGTTGTCGCAAAGAAACGGCACGAAAACAATACCAGGCGGGTAGCGGCGCGCTCTGAAAAGGGTCGAAGGCTCTCCGCAAGAGAACGTCGCGCGGCTCGCAATGATCGTCTGTCGGCCAGGAGCTCCCGGCGTGGCGCAAAATCCCACTTGTCGCGAAGAGAGTTAAGAGACGAACGAAACCAAAAGGCTGCGGACCAGACGGCATCTCTCAAAGCGTTGGAGCGCAGATTACATCGGCCGCTGAATAAGCGTGAACGAGCTGCAGAGTTGCGACGGATTGAAGCCCAACACCGGCGCGAGATCCTCGAAGCACGTCGTCGCGCCGAAGCCGCGCGCCGGGCCGCCATCGCGCGCCAGCGTGCAATTGAACAAGCGATGCGCGATGAAGCGCAGACGCTCATTAGCAGAGATGATACGCGCGGCGAAGACCTGGAAGTACGCCGCGTCGCAGTGAACGCGCTTGGTAATCATGCCGGGACCGTCGTTGTTATGGATCCAATGACCGGGAAGGTCTACTCCATCGTGAATCAAGAATGGGCGCTGCGACGCGGGTTCAAGCCCTGTTCTACGATTAAACTGGTCACCGGGATCGCCGGCCTGTGCGAAAAAGTGATCACTCCGAACGAGACCACGAACATTTCCGATAAGTACCGTCTCGATCTCACCGACGCTCTCGCTTATTCGAATAACACTTATTTCCAGCACGTCGGTGGCCAGGTTGGCTTTGACAAAATGATCAGCTATGCGCGGGAGTTGGGGTTGGGTGAGAAAACCGGTGTAAACGAGCCGAACGAGTATCCCGGCAAGCTTCCGTCTGAAAAAACAGGATTTGCGCTTAACCGTATGTCTTCGCACGGCGATGATTTTGAGATCACTGCCGTACAGTTGGCAACGCTGGTTTCGGCAATGGCTAACGGTGGCAAGTTGCTGGTTCCTCAGGTGCTCCGAACTTCCCAGGGAGACGCCAGGTTCAAGACCAAACTTCGCCGGCAGATAAATGTTAGTCAGGAAAACTGGCGTCGCATGGTGCCGGGAATGGTGGGAGCGGTTAACTACGGCTCCGGCAAGAAGGCCTACGATCCGATGCAAACTGTAGTCGGCAAGACCGGCACCTGTATTGGTCAGGGAGCGTGGCTTGGACTTTTTACCTCGTACGCGCCCCTCGCCAATCCGCGCCTGGCGATAGTTGTCATCACCCGCGGAGCGGACGCGCGCGGGCATTTTCCCGCAGCGGTAGCCGGCAGAATCTATCGCGATCTTAACGGACGCTTTGGCACACCCATTCACCTGCAAGTAGCCACCGACAATCCGGGTAACGACTCCAAGGCTGCCGTGTTGAACGAGGAAGACAAGGATGCGGCGGAAGAGGCCGCGCAAAGTGAAGCGGCTGACGCAACTGCCGCAACCACCCCCGCCGAGCCGCGGCCTTTGGTTGAACAAACAGTCGCGCCGCGAAGTACAGTAAAGCGAGTGCTCCAGCCAATTGAATCTCATAACGGTCAGCCGCAAAAAGCCGAAGCACAGAAATCGGCGCCGGCGAAGACTTCCGTTACCGCTCCCACACAGGCCGAGACCAGACCGCGGAGAACTCAACAAAACCAGCCATAAATGCAAGGGAGTTACAATTCCTGTAAAACCAATCTGCGCCGGCGATTCGTAAACTATTACGAGGCCGGCGCAGATGCTTTTGGGGGAGAATTTCTTTTACTTGTTAAGCGTTTCTCGCCTTGACAGGTCTGTAAGAGTTGCAGGAATATTGCGAGCGTTCTTTTGCGCTCTAAATTCGATTCGACACAAACTGTGGTTCTCTCCTGATAACACGGCAGAACAGCACCGCAGATCGGCAACTGGTTTTTGTATGCACGCATCTTAGTCTGGCGCGATCCGATGCTCGCGACGCCGGCAAGCCATACGTGGCCCCCGCGAGGATACATGGAAGAGGGAACTTGGAGGTTTTCACAACTAATGAAAAAGATTATTTGGATGTTAGCCATCTACGCGAGCCTGGGCGCACTAGCTTTGCCGGCTTTCGCGAATGCTATTGAAACGAAAGCGGAAACGCAGGCGGCAGTTCAGGGCGAGTGCACTGAAGACGCCAAGGCCGCACTGTATGCCGACTTCACTAAATTCCGCACTACTGATCCACCGAAAGCCTATGACGCAGCCAAGAAGTATCTAGGCGCCTGTCCGGCAGAGGATGGCCCGATCCCAACGTACTTAAAGAAATGGGTTACCGCTTACGAGAAGGAAGCACGCAAGCTTAAGCTGACGGATTTATTCGTTAATCAGAGGAAGTATGCGGAGGCCATGCTTCTTGCCAAACAAATCCTGGCAGACGAGCCGGAGAACGTTACACCACTTATAGCTCTCGGTTACGGCGGATATGTTTTGGCGGTAACTACGAAGAATGAATCCGGGAATGCGGAAGCAATTAATTATGCGAAAAAGGCGATTCAGCTAATTGAATCAGGTAAAGCACCTGAGAGTTGGTCGCCCTTCAAATCCAAGGACGATGCGCTCGGTTACCTTTATTATTCGGTCGGGTACCTTGAGCGGGCCAGCAATCCTGCTGAGGCACTCACTTACTTTATTAAGGCAGCCCAGTTTGATAGTGAGATCAAGAAGAATCCGCAAACCTATGCTTTCATTGCCGCTGGCTATGAAAACGAATATGCCAAGCAGTCGGCGGATTATGAACGCCTGTACAAAGACAAGGATGAGACTCCGGAAAGCAAGCTTGCGGTAGCGAATATCAATCAGATTGTGGACCGCATTATCGACGCGCTTGCCCGAGCTGTAGCGGTCGCTGGAACGGATGCGGCTTCTCAGCAATCAAAGACTCAATGGCTCGCGCGACTAACGGAGCTTTATAAGTTTCGTCACAATAAATCGGATGCTGGTCTGAATGAGCTGATCGCCAGCGTCCTGTCAAAGCCGTTGCCACCTGTGCCGACGCCGCTTACAACGCTGCCGACTTCAAGCACGATAACTCCAGCTTTGGGCAGTTCGAGCTCCACGTCTGCCGGGGCCGCTGGGGCTGCGCCGAAGACAACCACGACGGCTCCGGCCGCGACGTCGTTGACCACAACTCCGAAAACGACGGCGGTGCCGACCAAGCCAGCCGTCACGGCGACGACAACTCCACCAAAGCCCAAAACCCGAAACAATCATCGACGACACTGAGCTAGCCGTCCAAGGCTCTTCATCTAACAGCCGGAAGCTTTGTCGCTAACTTCGACGACGCTTCCGGCTCATTGCGGTTACCGACCTTGAAAACACCAGGAACCGATCTCGACCAGCTGGAAACGATTCTCTCTTACAAGTTTCAGAATCGTGGGCTGCTCGAGCGAGCTATCACGCATCGCTCCTGGGCCCATGAGCAAGTCGCGCCCGGGGCCGAAGATCAAGCACGCCGGCTCCACAACGAAGCGCTCGAGTTTCTTGGCGATTCAGTGTTGGGTTTAATTGTTGCCGATTACCTCTGTAAGGCATACCCCGGTGGCACGGAGGGCGAGCTTTCGCGCATGAAGCACCGGTTGGTGAGCGCCCCGACGTTGGCCGCTGCATCTCTGAGGTTACAGCTCGGAGATTTTCTCCGTTTTGGTCGCGGAGAAGAAAAGAGTGGCGGCCGGCGCAAGGAAGCGCTACTGGCTGACGTCCTGGAGGCGCTAACTGGCGCAATTTTTGTTGACGGCGGCTTGTCCGCGGCTGCTGACTTTGTGCAGCAGGCGCTCGGCGAGGAGTTACGCAAGGTTACGCCGGTCGCTGCCGCGGAATCTGATTACAAGACAATGCTTCAGGAAAAACTTCAGGCCGAGCGCCGTCCGGCACCGCGTTATTCGGTCGTGGAAGCGCTGGGACCACCCCACCGCCGCACTTTCAATGTGGAAGTAACCTGGGATGGTGGCAGCGTGCGGGCTCAGGGCAGATCCATCAAGACCGCCGAGGCAGCCGCGGCTAAAGAGGCATTGGCGTTCATGAGAACGGAACAAAAAGAAGCGTGAAACCACACGGTCTAAGATGAACGCACGCCGTGGCTGTTTTTCTGGTAGCCAACTTGACCGCGGGAACTAAGGTATCTAGGATGATTTTGAGATGACGAACAATCCTTCCAGCGGGCCAGTGTCAGTCAGCACTTCCGAAACTAAAACGGAAGCGAAGCCGTTTTCTTTTTCGCGAATGTTCAATCGCAACGGTCACAACCATTCGGTCGAGCCGGAGACAAAACCAAAAGGGCCGCCAAAGTCTGTTTGGCGCGAGTATTTCGAGTCGGCTGTCGTCACGGTAATCATGGCCCTCTTTGGCATGACCTTCGTGGTTCAGGCGGTGAAGGTACCGACCGGCTCCATGCAAAATACGATTACTATCGGCGATCATCTCTTAGTCAACAAATTCATTTTTGCTCCCGGTGAATCTCTGCCGTTTCTTCCCCAGCGAGAGATTAAGCGCGGCGATATTATCGTCTTTAAATATCCCGGCAACCGCTACGATCCGCGCCGTGATGATCGGCCCGACAACAAGCCCATCACTACCAACTACGTCAAGAGAGTTATTGGATTGCCCGGGGATCACATTCGTATGGAAGGCAGAAACGTGATCGTTAATGGCAAGGCCCTGCCGGAACATCAGATTGAGGCCATCGATAATAACGATAAAGCGCCGCTCAGAATTGTTAAAGCCCCGCCGCGAAAGCCTGGTGAGACTTACGATGTTTACTACAACCCGGACTTCGTCGAAGAAGATTATCCGATCTTCAAAGCTGAGGGTGACGGACACGAAATCGTGATTCCCGCGGGCAAGTACTTCGTGATGGGTGACAATCGCAACAACAGCGAAGACAGCCGCTACTGGGGCTATGTGCCGCGCGATCTGGTAATCGGCCGGGCCATGTTTGTTTACTGGTCTTACGACGAGAGCGCGCCGTCGAGCACTGCCGCTTTTCCCCTTAACGTCATCACCGATTTCCTTGACAACACTCGCTGGAGCCGTTCTGGCACGATGGTAAAGTGATCGGTTTGTAACCGCTTCCAGGGAAGTCCCGCTCAATCGCCGGGCTTCGCTGTCTCCTTCATACAAACCTCCTAACTGGGAGAGCCGCGTATTCACACGATTCAGACGTGGTAGAATCCCGTCGCTTCGTATTAATTGCGGCGTTCGCTATTCAAGGATTTGCTTTGGATTGGAAAGACTTTGCCTTGCGGTCGAGGATGCCCGTGCGCGCAGTTTCCACGGCGCTCGTTTTGTTCTCGGTGCCGTTTATTCCAGAGACGGCGGCCGCGCAAAAGAAATCCGCGGTCACAAGACCTAAAGCGAATCCGACGGCCCCGAATAAGACGAAGCCCGTCGACGAACTCACCAGGCTGCGTCACGAGTTCATACAGGCCACCAAAGATTACAAAGGTAGTCTCGAAAAATTACTGGTCATCAATGAAAAGAACGTGCGCAAAGCTGAAGATCGCTTGACCCAGTCAAAGGAGCTCTTCGCCGCGGGTCTAATCTCAAAGAATGACTTCGAAGGAAGCGAACGGGCGGTTGCTGAAGCGAAGGCCAAAGTGACTGAAGTCAATCAGCGTATTGCCAGCGCTGATACGCAAATCGCCGATACGTTGTTGGAAGCGGAAGCGGAAACGAAGCTGGCGAAGACCAAACCAATACCGAAGGGCGGGTTTGTAAAAACAGCTTCTTTCATTCGCTACAATGGTGGAACTGCCTGGGCGTTATCCGATGCCTGGAAGGTGCAGCGGTTTTTTCTTGACGTTTTTAAGAAGCCTCTGCCCATCGCTGTGTTTGGCCAGGGCGCCATCCATGATCGTTGGCGCCTCGACCATCACAACGCTATGGACGTTTCGCTCCATCCCGATGGACCAGAAGGACAGGCGTTGTTGCGCTTCCTGCGCAGCAATGGGATTCCTTTCCTGGCGTTTCGCGAGTCGATACCGGGAACTGCCACCGGACCACATATTCACATCGGACGACCGTCCCATAGATATTGAACCAATGCTTCGCTAACAACCGGGAGGAACTGGTGTTTAAGCAAAGTTTATTCATTCTCGTTGCCGTTATCATTTTCCAAACGGTCCAGATAAACGCACAAGTGACGAAGTCAAAGTTGCAGGATCTTTCGCTAACTCAATCCCAGGCGTCGCATTTCGCTGGGCTGGCGCTAAAGTGCGTGGCGCGTGAATATCCAAACAAGCCCGAACATGTCATGAATACCGGCCGTGATGTGGAAAGTCCGAAGACGCTGCATCCGGCTTTCTACGGCTGCTACGACTGGCACTCCTCGGTTCATGGACACTGGATGTTGGTCCGTCTCTTGCGAATGTTCCCTGGTCTGCCTGAAGCGCAGGACATTCGCAAGGCGCTCGACGCTAATCTCACGGCAGAAAATATTCGAGCGGAAACGGCCTACCTCAAACAAGCGAACCGGCAGTCGTTTGAGCGCACCTATGGTTGGGCCTGGCTATTGAAACTTGCTGAGGAACTTGCCACGTGGAACGACACCAACGCTAGAAGCTGGTCAAGTAATCTGCAGCCGTTGGTTGACGCTTTGGTCAGTCAGTACCTAACGTTTCTGCCGAAGCAAACCTATCCAATTCGGACCGGCGTTCATCCGAACACCGCCTTCGGGCTGGCATTTGCTATTGACTATGCGAAAACAGTGCAAAACGAAAAGCTTGCGGCCCTTATTGCTGAGCGCAGCCGAACATATTTTGCAAATGACAAGGATTACCCGGCAGCCTGGGAACCGGGCGGTGAAGACTTCTTTTCACCGGCGTTAATGGAGGCCGATCTAATGCGCCGCGTGTTGAAGCCCGCGGAGTTTCAGCGCTGGTTTCGTCGCTTTCTGCCGCGGCTCGCGGCTGGTGTTCCCAGGAGCTTGCTGCAGCCCGCGGTAGTCACCGATCGCACAGATCCAAAGCTGGTCCATCTCGACGGCCTCAATCTTAGTCGTGCCTGGTGCATGCGTAGTATTGCCACGGCGCTGCCAATGAATGACCCTGAGCGGAAAGTATTGGCGCGGTCTGCGCGTTTACACGCCGGCGACGCTTTGGCCCACGTGGCCAGTGGCGATTACGCCGGCGAACACTGGCTGGCGTCGTTTGCCGTCTACTTGCTTTCGACTCCTGAGCCTTAAGAACGGACTTCGGAGCAGCGAAGCCAACCGCGCTTCTTGCTCTTTAGATAAATCAGAGACCGCGGACGCATTGCGCGAATTTGTGCTTACCGTTAAATTAATATCATGCTGAAAACACTAATCTTCCTGTCGGTTGTACTCAGTTGCTGGGGTTGTTCGAAGTCAGTAACTATCGGGCCAAACAATCGGGCTTCTCAGACCTCCAGTACTGCGGCCGGCCCGCAAAATGCTGCGGGTGACCTGCATAACAAAGCTCCCGACGGTTGGAAAGCCGAGACACCGACTTCCAACATGCGGGTGGCGGAATTCAAATTGCCAAAGGTTGAAGGCGATAGTGAAGATGCACAACTGGTCCTTTACTATTTTGGACCAGGCCAGGGCGGGACGGCGCAGGCGAACATCGATCGCTGGATCAATCAGATGCAGCAGCCCGATGGCCACCCCTCAAAAGAAAGGGCGAAAACGGAAACCCTAACCGTCAATAACCTCTCGGTTACGACAGTAGATGTCCTTGGCACTTATAACGGCGGAATGGCGCCCCCGGGAGGCGGCATGCCAGCCGCGACACCGGGCGATATGTCGAACTACCGTTTGCGAGCCGCGGTTATCGAAACACCAAAAGGTTCTTACTTTGTTAAGCTAACGGGACCGCAAAAGACTATCAGTCGTTGGGACCAGGCTTACACCGATTACATCAAATCTTTCGAGTTCAAGTAGTCCTTCCCACCATTGTTGGCCGCCAGCAGATTTGCCTTGACACTAATTTAGCAAAATAGCTAAATTGCCAATATATGAAATCAGTCTCCAGAGTTTTCAAGGCGCTTGCCGACCCCACCAGACGCCAAATCCTGCAGGAGCTCAAGGAAGGTGAACTTTCTGCCGGCGAAATTACCGCCAAGTTTCCTATCTCCGGGCCCTCCATCTCACGCCATCTCTCCATCTTGAAGGGGGCTGATCTGGTCGCCGAGCGGCGCGAAGGCAACAGAATTGTTTACCAGCTCGAGCCCGAACAAGTGGCGGGAGTGGTGGGCGACTTTCTCAGCGCCGTTTGTCCGACGCAGGTTTTGCGAAACCGTAAACGCAAAAGGAGCAAGTCATGAAGATAGCAATTACAGGCGGGACTGGGTTTATCGGGCGCCATCTCGCGCAACGCCTCGCGGCAGAGGGAGTTGAAGTGGTTCTTCTTGCTCGAAGCGATCGTGAAGAGCTGAATGGCCGAGGTATGACGTTGATCCACTGCCGCACGACCTCTTGCCGAAGCAGCGATTCACCGATGAGCAAATACTTAAGGGTCTGCCGGTGGCTGGTGGCTTCACTCTGCGCGATTTGAGGTGTTATGCCTATTCCTGAATCCAACCCGATTGTGCTCTACGATGGCGTTTGCGGACTCTGCAATCGTCTCAACCAGTTTCTCCTGAAGCGCGATACGCACGACCGTTTTCGTTTTGCGTCGCTGCAAAGCAATTTTGCGGCAGACGTTCTTAAACGGCATGGCGCGAACCCGGAAGACCTTGATACCGTCTACGTCGTTATTGATTACGGTCAGTCGACTGAGCGCCTGCTGACGCGTTCGGATGCTATCCTTCATGCGCTGACTCAGCTTGATGGGGTTTGGAAGTTGGCTGCGACCGGACGTGTGCTGCCGAAGACGTTGCGGGATGTGGTCTATAAGATCGTCGCGCGTAATCGCTATCGTGTGTTTGGCAAATACGAATCCTGCATGTTGCCGGAGCCGAAACACCACCGGAAGTTCCTGGATGTTTAGTGAAACTACAGCTAGCGTTTGCGCTCTCGTAAACCAATTGCGAGATAAACAACGACAGCGACGTTCATAGCGATCACCACGATCTTCGTGACGCTAAACTTCCGGGCCAACTCATAGATCTCCAACGGCATGAACGACCCCGTGGCGACAATCGTAAAATATTCAGCCCATTTCTTGTGCAGCGCCAAACCCACACCTTCTGTCAGCATTAGTGCCGAATAGAAGAATGTTCCCGCGCTAATAGCTTCGAGCCTGGCGTCATCCACGGTCCAAAGCGTTCTTATGAATTTGTGAATGTAGTAATTATTCGGATCGACGCCCAAAACCGCAATCCAGCCGGCCACTTGTGCGGCAACGTTTTCATGAAGCAGAGACAAGGCCCCGATACCCACCGCCAGCAGAATGAGCCCTTTGAGAAGTTTGAAGATAGCGATTAGCCAGAGACCCTTGCGGCCGGACGAGTGTGACCTGCTTGGCTTTGATTTGGTCATGACGCGAGGGGAAGGGCGGGGAACCGGGCTGCGTCGTTTTCTAGTAACCTTCTACTTACTCATCACTCATTACTCATC
>DIYZ01000083.1:0-2823 GCA_002427845.1 Chloracidobacterium sp. UBA6041
GGTACTGACCTCATGGGACCGAGACAAGAGTGAGTGCGCATCGAAGAGAGAAACCCACCCGCTACCGCGAGGTGGTACTGACCTCATGTCACCGACGATTTTCAATGCGTCTTAAACTAAGGTTTCGTGATCGTGAGGCCGGTCACGAGGGCCTCTGTGTTATGTGCGAAGCGGATGCCGTACACGCCGTCAGTTGACTTGAGTTTACCTGAAGTTACCAGCGCAGACTTGTCCTACCACCCCACGCGGGCTGCCCGCGTGGGGACCCCGGGTAGCTCGCGACGACTTTGTTGTTGATCGCGCACTCAACCTTTTCACCCCTCACTGAAATCGCTGGGTTACCGGTTTGCGACCTGGTGATTGGTGAGATTCCCGCTACTGCTTGTCGTATACCGCCTTGTTGCTGACCCTCTTGCCCTTAGAATCAGTTGCGGTCGTGGTCACGGTGCGAGTTCGGCCGTTGGCCGAAACGACTATTCGACCGGTTAAAGTCACCTTGCCGTCTTTCTTGGCGGTTAACGCCAACGTATGGTTGTTTATCTTCCGGTACGACCGCATGTCTGAAGTAGGGTCGCCGGTTACGGGGTAGAATTTGCCGTCGAACTTGCCGGTCCACTCGTTATGGCTTGGATTGCCGTTGCCGTCGACGCCATCCACCGTAACCTTCACGCTGTCGCCCGCGGCCTCGTAGACTACGGTGTTGTTCTTCGTCGCCCCCGGGCTGAACTTCGACTTTGCCTCGTTCAGCTTCCAGGTGCCCATATGCGGGTTAGCGGCTAAGCACACAGTCACGCCAACAAACAATGCCGCCAACGTAAGTAGGATCACTCTTCCTTTCATATCTCCTCCTCATTGAGTTGCAGAATGATAAGACTGATTGGTGCGGATTCTAGTGCCAGGTGTCCCATTAGGCAACTCGATTCCAGGCCCATTCATTTGAAATGGCGCCGGTTCGAAGAGCGTTCCGGAGCGCCAAAGGCGCTTGCTTCCCCTAAGGTTTCGTGATCGTGAGGCCGGTCACAATGGCCTCTGTGTCATGAGCGAAGCGGATGCCGTACGCGCAGTCAGTTGACTTGAGTTTACCTGCAGTTACCAGCGCAGACTTGTCCTACCACCCCACGCGGGCTGCTCGCGTGGGGACCCCGGGTAGCTCGCGACGACTTTGTTGTTGATGGCCCACTCGACCTTTTCACCCCTCACTGAAATCGCAATCTCCTGGGTTACCGGAAGAAGCAAGAAAGGTTAGTTAGTAGTGAATGACTACGGAAGACTCAAGAATAGTCTCGATTTTGGAGAGTCTGCCAAAATCTGCCAAATCGAAAAAACCGCAGGAAGACTACGTTCTACATGAGGTAGCTAATCTAGTGAGAAGCCTTGACATAAAACTGGTAGGCGCGTGGGGATTTGAACCCCAGACCCCTACCGTGTCAACGCGTGGCCCGACGCCGCGTATAACGCGTAATCGGTTTTTGTGGCGCAAAATCTAACTTCAGCGGCTAGAGAAGTCACGCACACGCTGCTAAAGCTATATAAATCGCCAGCGCATTCCGGCAAAATTCCGGCAAAATTCTCCAAATGAATCCTCTTATCGCGAGACCTGCGCAGTGGCAGCGGGCAGAATGGTTCGTGAGTTCCGAATGAATACAAAGTAATTCACCGCCAGGCAGACAATCGCCGATAAGGCCAGCAAGATAAATCCGATCGCATAGCCGCCCGTTGCGTCGCGGACTACTCCCAGCATCAGCGGCGGAAAGAACCCTCCCAGTCCACCAAAGGCTCCCACTAATCCGGTAACTGTTCCCGTCTCTTTCGGAAAGTGTTCAGGCACCAGCTTGAAAACCGCTCCGTTGCCTAAGCCGAGAGCGGCCGCCGCTCCGAGCGCGCCAACTGTAAAGGTCGGCATAAACGGACAACCCATCAGCGCTCCGAGCAGTGCGATCGCGACGAACACTCCCGTAAGCACGTTAGCGCCGCCCCAACGATCCGCGAGCATGCCGCCGACCGGGCGCATGAGCGTCGCCAGCAGGACGAAACCCGCCGTCCGAGCACCGGCATCAGCAGGTGTTAGTTTGAAAAGATCTCTGAGCAGAGTGGGAAGGTAAATCGAAAAAGCAACAAAGCCGCCGAAGGTTATGAAGTAGAAAAGCGAAAGAACCCAGGCTAGGGGCGAGCGACGCAACACATCCAGGTTTTCGCTCAATGTCTTTGGTTTGACTGTGGAGACTGCATCGCGCGCGAAGAGATAGAAGACAATGCCCCAAATGAGTGTGATCGTGGCAAAGATGTAAAAGACCGGGCGCCATGACGACAACCACAGGGCAAGCACCGGTGCGCCGAACACCGCGACTGACTGACCGATGTTGCCCATGCCGAAGATACCGAGAGCCGTTCCCTGTTGGTCCTTCGTGAACCAGCGAGAAGTAAAGCTCACTCCAATCGCGAAGGATGTCCCGGCTATCCCCATGAAAACCCCGAGCCAGAGTAGTTGCGCATAGCTGTTTGAGAGACCGATGCCGATCGCCGGAATAGCTGAAACCAGAAGCAGCACGGAAAAAACTTTTCTTCCGCCGAAGCGATCGGCAAGCATCCCAGCCGGAAGCCGGCCGACCGAGCCAAGCAATACCGGTATGGCAATCATCAGACTCTTTGATTTGGCGGAGAGTCCGTAGGCTTGAGCAAAAGTCGGAGCGAGTGCTGCGACCAGGCCCCATAAGGCAAACGAGACCGCGAAGGCTGTCGTGGACAAGAATAGAGCTCGCGCAGCGCCTGGTCTTAGTTCTTTCGTCATAACAAAATGGTAATTAGCTACTTCCCTATCTCATT
>DIYZ01000083.1:3046-9451 GCA_002427845.1 Chloracidobacterium sp. UBA6041
AATCTTCGCAAACTCTTTTCTATCGCACCTGGGGACTACTGAGCAGCAAATCGCCGGGGCAAATTCTCCAACTCTCGCCTGAGTGCGGCTCTCAAACCCTGGAGGTCGGAAGCGCTGAGAATTAAGCCCGGCCATTTGTAAACTTGATCTTCCTCCAGCGCGTTATGTGATTCCAGCCGGAGCGATACGGCACGCACTCGTTCTCGGATTGTGTCAAGCTGCTCGGCGACGTGCTGCGGGCTTTCGGCGTTGGCAAGAATCTCTCGGCACGTCTTCACGGCCCTGGAGAGTTCATCCATGAAGAAATTGTGATCAGATCGTAAACTCTCGACCATGGTCTTTGCTTCCTCAAATGAGGGCCCGCCGCCACAGTTGCGAAATAATTCGCCGGGAGCGTTGAGAATTGTCGGAAACAGACACAAATTCTCGGCGCGTATATGAACAGCCAATCGCGCCCAAAAAAGATCGAGCAATTCAAAAGTCCGCGCCGCATCCTGCTGCTGCAAACCTGACTGTAAGTCATGAAGCAGTTCTGAGAGCACCTCATGATCCTGTTCCAGTATTCTAAGTACCATCTGTTCGCGGTTTCTGTAGCAAGGTGCGGCGAATGTACGATCTGAATCGGTATCGCAGAGTTCCGTGAACCGAGGAGAGTCTTAATGAGTTGCCGCAGCGCGCCGTCATAATTCTTATATTTACTGATTTACCCGATTGACATATTGACGGTGTGGGGCGAAAGTTACAATACCATCCACGAACAATGAACAAGGAGACTATCAAAGCGGCGGCGTGGGGAACTCTCTTTACAGCGAGCGTCGCTGGGCTGATCGTTTTAGGTTCGCGCAACCTTGCGCACTTCGATGCCGCACTTGTCGGCTACACTTTCGCGGTGCTGTTTGCGACCTTTGGAATAACTTATCGCTACTCCATGTGGTTGCAGCGACCTCCGACGGCGCTGTACTGGAAACGCGGCTGGCAGGTTTTCTTACGGCCCCGACATCTGGCGAAAAATATTGGGGAATGGTTCACGAGGGTACCGAGCGAATTCGGTCTGAATCTTTTCATCCTTCAGCGCGGCAGACTCCGTTGGGGCGCGCACATGCTGATTATGTGGGGCTGCATCATAGCTATCGCGATCACCTTTCCGCTGGTCTTTGGCTGGATTCATTTTGAAACCTTGCCAAACAATCTCGAATGGTATCGCACTTATATTTTCGGCTTTCCCACTTTTTCCTTTCCGATTCATTCAGTGGTTGGTTTCCTCGCTTTTCATGGACTGGTTTGGGCCTCGATTCTGGTGACGCTGGGTGTCATGCTGGCGATGCGACGGCGCATGAGAGATCATGGCGCTGCCGCATTGCAGCAGTTTGGCGAAGACTTCCTGCCCCTGATTCTCCTCTTCGCGATCAGCGTCACCGGACTGATGTTAACTGCCAGTTACACCTGGATGAAAGGTTATGCTTATGACTTTCTGGCGATTCTTCATGCCATAACAGTGATCTTCACTTTGCTGTGGCTGCCCTTCGGAAAGTTCTTTCATATTTTTCAAAGACCAGCGCAGTTGGGAGTTAGTTTCTACAAAGAGGTTGGCGAACGTGAAGAGCCGGCGAATTGTCGCCGCTGTGGCATCCCATTTACTTCGCGTATGCATGTTGAGGATTTGATCGAGGTGGAAAGACAACTCGGCTATCGCTACGAAATGAAAGATTCTCATGTCAAACATTACCAGTGGATCTGTCCACCCTGCCGGCGATCGATGCTCGCACTGGCCCAGGGACGACTCTGGACGGGTGAAAGGGTCAGCCTTTCTGACGTCGGTGGCTTAATGCCAACACCGACGCTCGGCAACGCAGGTCCAAATCAAGGGCCGCTTAGCGAGGAGGATCGAAGAAACTTTCATCCGTGAGCCCAGCTCGGCGGCGGCTTTGCCGCCTGATGTGTGGAAAGGCTATGCCTTTCCGATAAGAGAATTTTTCAACTAAGGAGGCTATGCTTCCGATTCATAACTGAGGCGCAGCCTCAGAACGATTTAACGAAGTCCGCCGGAAAGGCCAAGCCTTTCCGCACAGCGGATGGCGGAGCAGTTAACGCTGTTAACAACACAACATGGCGTTATTACCAGAAAACTTATTAGCCACCGAACAACGCTTCGGTCCGCATCCGGCTTATTCAACCGGCGCGCGGCTCGAGACTGGTATCGAACCTGACAAGCTTGTGAAAACTCACTGTTGCTTTTGTGGCCAGCAGTGCGGCATTCAACTCAAGGTCAAAGACAATGAAGTGATCGGCTTTGAGCCGTGGGAGGATTTTCCTTTCAATCGCGGCATGCTTTGTCCGAAAGGTGTGAAGCGTTATCTGCAAGGTGGGCATCCAGATCGTCTGCTCCATGCATATCAGCGCGACCCTGCGGCTGCCGGTGGATTTTGCGAGATGGCTTACGACGAAGCGATCGAGCGCGTCGCTACTGAGATTCAGCGGATCCAGACAGCTTACGGGAATGATGCCTTCGGCGTTCTTACCGGCGCGAGCTTGACCACAGAGAAAGCTTATCTGATGGGCAAGTTTGCGCGCATGTGTCTGAAGACCGCGAACATCGATTACAACGGACGGCTTTGCATGGTCAGCGCTGCCGCTGCCAACAAAAAGGCTTTCGGCATCGACCGCGCGGCGAATCCCTGGTCGGACATACTCAAAGCCGAAGTGATTTGGATTAGTGGGGCGAATGTCGCCGAGTGTGCGCCGATAACTACCAACTACGTTTGGCAGGCGCGCGAGTACGGCGCGAAGATCATCGTCGTCGATCCGCGCATCACACCGATTGCTCGTACCTGCGATCTGTTTCTGCCGATCAAGCCGGGACGCGACATCGCTCTCTTCAACGGCATCCTCCACCTGATGATCGAAAACGATTGGTTGGATCACGACTTCATCAGCCGGCACGCTGTGGGATTCGAAGCAGTCGCTGCGCACGTACGAGACTGGAATCCAAAAAAGACCGCCGAAGTGACCGGCATCTCTGAGCGGGCGATCCGTCAGGCTGCCGAATGGTGGGGACAATCCAAATCCAGCTTCCTGCTTCATGCGCGCGGCATCGAGCATCACAGCCACGGCGTGCAGAATTGTCTCGGCGCGATCAACATGGTGCTTGCCTCTGGTCGGATTGGTCGCGAAGGTTGCGGCTACGCTACGATCACCGGCCAGGCAAACGGGCAAGGCGGACGCGAGCACGGACAGAAATGCGATCAGCTTCCAGGTGCCCGCGACATCAGCAACCCGGAACATCGTGCTTATGTGGCCGGCGTCTGGGGAATCACGCCGGAAGAATTGCCGCAGGCGGGTGTCGACGCTTACGAAATGTTTCGCCGCATTGACCGTGGCGAAATACGCGGCCTGCTGAGCATCTGTTTCAATCCAAAGGTTTCACTTCCCGACAACAACTTCATCACGCGCTGTCTGGAAAAACTCGATTTCTATGTAGCCATCGATTTTTTTCTCAACGAGACCGCGCAACATGCGGATGTTGTGCTCCCCGGCTCTCTGCATGAAGAGGACGAAGGCGTAGTTACCCAAATCGAAGGACGTGTGATCAAGATTAACAAAGCGGTTGACCCGCCGGGTGATGCGAAGCAGGACTGGCGTGTGATTCAGGACATAGCAAAAGCCTTGGGACGCGAGCGAGGTTTTACATTCTCAAGCCCACGCGAAATATTCGACGAGTTGCGCATAGCTTCAAAGGGAGGTATTGCGGACTACTCGGGAATAACTTACGAGAAGATTGAAAAGCAGTACGGTGTGTTTTGGCCGTGTCCGAGCGAAGATCATCCCGGCACGCCGCGTTTATTTGAACCGGGATCGTGGAATCCAATCGCTAAAGGCACCGGGCCATATTACTTCCCGGACGGAAGGGCGCGTTTCAATGTTGCGCCTTACACACCACCGGCGGAAGACGTTGATGACGAGTACCCGTTAATGCTGACCACCGGTCGTGTTGTCAGCCAGTATCTGTCCGGCACACAAACTCGGCGCATTGGCCCGCTTGTCGATCAATATCCTGAGCCCCTCATCGAGATGCATCCGCAACTGGCAGGTAAGCTCGCCATTGCCAACGGCGACCTGGTGACAGTTGAATCGCGAAGAGGAGTTATCACTTTGCCGGCGATGGTGGTCACTACGATTCGGCCCGATACCGTTTTTGTTCCTTATCACTGGCCGGGGAAGAAAAGCATTAATCAGTTGACGATCTCAGCGCAGGATCCGATCTCGAAGATCCCTGAGTACAAGGTCTGCGCGGTGAGAGTGAGAAAAGAAAAGTGATGAGTAATGAGTAATGAGTGATGAGTAATGCATAAGTGATCAGTGAAACTTGGAGTACCCGCAGGATCTGTTGCTCATCACGCATAACTCATCACTCATCACTCATCACTCATCACTCATTACTCATCACTCATCATTCATCACTTTGACGACTATGCCTGTTCCTGATCAAAACGAATTCTTCATGGATCCCAATCGTTGCATTGGCTGCCAGGCCTGCGTGCAGGCGTGTAGCGAGTGCGAAACGCACAAGGGCTACTCGATGATTCATCTTGACTTCGTCGACCGAGCTCATTCTGTTCAGACTGCGCCCGTGGTTTGTATGCATTGTGATTCACCGACCTGCGCAGAAGTATGTCCCGCGGACGCCATTAAGAAAACTGCCGATGGAGTGGTGCAGACAGCTCGGAAGGCGCGTTGCATAGCCTGCAACAACTGCGTACTCGCCTGCCCGTTTGGTGTGCCCAAGATGAAGACGGATTTCAAACTGATGATGAAGTGTGACATGTGCTACGACCGCACCTCGGAAGGTCTCAAGCCGATGTGCGCGACAGTCTGTCCGAGTCAGGCCCTCTTCTTCGGCACGCGTGAACAGATCGAATTGCTCCGACCACGCTCAGTCCCGACGAATCAATTCCGGTTTGGTGAGCAAACCATCAACACGAAAGTAAGCATGATGTTGCCAAAGTCCGGTAAGGCGGAGTACGTGGATGTTACGCAGGCGATGGGTGAAGGCGTTCTCGGTAAAACGATTTCACTGAACATTCTGGACGGCATATATAACGAGGAGTCGACTGAATGATTACGCGGGAGCGCGAACAACTGACGACTTCCCCTGATGGGGGACCTCCGGAAGATCAGCCGAAGTGGCGTCAGGACTTTCCGATAGATTGGCCCCAGGACCACTACGTCTCTCGTCGGGACTTCACGAAATTCATGGTCTTGACCAGTTTGGCATTTACCGCCGGCCAGTTCTGGATCGTCGTACAAAATTATTTGCGTAAGCGCCAGGGTGAACTTCCTCTACAGAAGATTGCGACCGTCGATGAGATCCCTATCGGGGGAACGGTGACCTTTGCCTATCCGGAAGCGCACGACAGTTGTTTGCTGCTGAGAACGGGGGAGAACACCTTCACGGCGTTCAGCCAGAAATGCACGCATCTGTCTTGCGCCGTTGTGCCGCAACCAGACAAAGGACTATTTCATTGTCCCTGTCACGAGGGTTCTTTCGATCTGGCGACGGGAGAACCCATCGCCGGTCCACCGCGACGACCTTTGCCAAAGATCAGTGTGGCGGTCCGCAGCGGCGCAGTTTATGCCACAGGTGTAGAGCTGAGAACAACATGAAGAGACGCTTCACCCGCGAACAACGACTGACAATGGTCTATGGCATCTTGTGTATCGTGCTGATCATTGTGATGCTGCAGCTGTGGCTGCTCATGGCCACGATGAATGCTTACCTTGGCGGTGATCAGTCCGTCATTTGGCCGGCAGCGCTGGCCAGTCTGGTTTGCTTCGGCCTCAACGCGGGATTGCTCCGGTACGTTTTTAGGATGGAACGCCGCTGACACCAACACGCGTGATCTCCTTCTTGAGTAATTCTCCGCAGCATTCCTGACATATTTCCGCAGCTATCAACCCTTTAAGGCTCGCAAACATAGGTTTAGACCCAGCACAGACGTTGCTCTGGTAAGGCCTTCGGATTACGGCGCGCGTGAGGCCAGGACCGATCTAACTGCAGGAAAACAGGAGGCGATGAAGATAATTAGCGCTGACAGAACCGTGCGGGATGTGGTTCTCGAACTGCCGCAGGCGACTAGAGTGTTCGAGAAACTGAAAATTGATTATTGCTGTGGGGGAGATAGGCCGTTAGGCGAAGCTTGCGCCACAGCCGGAGTGGAAGTCGAAAACCTGGCTGGAAGAGGCTGGACAACTCCAAGTGTAGGGGAATGGCTCGCTTGATTTTCGGTAGTGGGGTAAATCTGTGGACTTGGGAACGCGCTAGCTGCCTGCTTCTACGCAAATAAAACTCGGCTGGACTTTTTCAAGGCATCGTCAAATTGAATTTGTACCAGCCTGATTTGCCGAAGA
>DIYZ01000083.1:9489-14266 GCA_002427845.1 Chloracidobacterium sp. UBA6041
TATTTGTGAGACACTACACTAGCTGCCTGCTTCTACGCAAATAAAACTCGGCTGGACTTTTTCAAGGCATCGTCAAATTGAATTTGTACCAGCCTGATTTGCCGAAGAATCTTTCGCCACTCTTGTCATACAGCGCGAGATAGAATTTCAGGGCATGGTTCACGCCGCTTTCCACGTTGAGAGCTTCATACGGCATGAAGAGCTGCAAATCCTCATAAAGAGCAGGATCGTAGGCCGGCGTGAAATTCACGTGCGTAGAGACGCCACCCTTCTTGTCGCGATACTCTGGATCATCGGTCTTTAACGGGGTATTCCGCGCATCGTCATAGAAAAAATAAGCTATCAACATGCAGGGAGTGTTGAGCCCGTATCTCACCCTGAATTTGGCGTGAACTTGCATACCCTTCTCTCCGTTCACCGTCACGTTGTGCACCACGCGCGCACCTTCATAAATTGCTTCAGGATCCTCAGGAACTGCGGCATAATTGCGTCGAGTGACGTCAATTCGCGAAGCTGGTGTTGAAAGACTTCTTTGGGCAGAAACGGGGAAGGCCAACTGGGCAAGTATTGCAAATGGAGTGCAGAGCACCAAACTTCTGGCAAAGAAATGTCTATTATTCATCAATGATCTCCTTCTCTAAGCGCGGCGAGCTTATATCACTAATCCAGCGGCGTTGACAGGGGGTGAAAAACAGGGGGTGAAAAACTAAAAGAATCTCACCGGGCGCACTGGGTGATCGTTTACGGGTGAGCCCAGGCGAGAAAGTGCCGGTTGACGGTGTTGTTATAGAAAGTTCGAGTGCGATCGATGAAGCGATGGTTACTGGTGTGCCGATTGATGACTTAGAAATCGATGCCGGAGTGTTTTCTTTGCCTTTATCTACAATTCCCTTGGAGTTCCTATCGCAGCCGGTGTTCTCTATCCGTTTTTTGGTATTCTGCTAAGCCCGATGATTGCGGCAGCCGCGATGAGCTTCAGCTCAGTTTCGGTGATCGGCAATGCTTGGCGTCTTCGGCGAGCGCAGCTGTACTGTGACCCGTTCGGGTTGGAGGTAGGACTACCACTTCATTCTTCGTCTCTAAAGCTTAGCAACTACCCGCTTGAGCTTTTCGTTCACCTCAGTAGCTACTGCGTCGAGAGTCGCATTGTCTCCTACCACCGAAAGCATCGTCTTGGCGTCTATCGCCGCAACTACAGATTTTCCCGCTTCGTCAGCCTCATAAACTATGACATTGCAGGGAAGGAGCAGTCCGATGTTGATCTCTTGTTGCAGAGTCTTGTATGCGAGAGGCGGATTGCAGGCGCCGAGGATCACATAGTTGCGGAAATCCACACCGAGCTTCTCTTTCAGTTTCTCCTTTATGTCGATTTCACAGAGCACGCCGAAGCCTTCCTCCTGGAGCGCGGCCCGCGTCTTTTCGACAGCCTCTTCGTAAGGAACATCAACTGTCTTACTGAATCCGTATTTTGAATGTTGTGGTTGCTGAACACTCATCTTCTTTCTCCTTTTCCACTGTAACCAAATTGCGAAAGGGTACGGCTGCTGCAACCATGCCCGCTGGTTAGTATTCGTTACGCTCACGTTCTAAATCACGTGAACTTGTTGCGTCTCCAACTGCGGCTGTGTGCTTATTGTCCTTTATTGCACCCGGTCGAGACCCGACACGGCACGAGTTAGCCATTCAAGTCGGGACACCGAGACGTGGCAGCACCCAGCGCATCAGCACGATGTAAGCCGCAAAGAATAGTACCGGCCATAACCATTCAGCCATTGTTCTTAACTCCTGACCCTTGTCGCCTGATCCATCAAATCATCCGGTTGGCTTTAGCTCCGGCTCGAAGTGCATTGCCTGGATCAACGACTCGCACTCCTGAACATGATTCCGTTCGGTCCTTTGCTAGACTTGATCCTGCAACAACCACGGGCTCGTTTCAACTCCGCCGGGACAGAGCCAAGCCTGCATCGTCGCTCACGGAGTCTTTGATCGCCGATGTAGAAGGTGGTCGATCGAATATCCGACCCCCATTCGCAGCATAAACGGATCGCTTACGTCGGAGAGTCCAAATGTCGGCTCGACGTGAACGGTCCAGTGCTTCGATGCGGAATAGCTGAAGACAGGACCCACATAGTGCTGCTGACGTTGCCAGTCGAAGCCGAAGTGATGAGTGTTGCCGAGCGCCCCGATCATCTCGGTCCCATAGCCCAGCCGTTGAAGCGATAACACCGGAGGCGCTTTCTTTTCCGGCCCGCCCGCCATTCCGGCCATGTCTTTGTCTGTCTCCATTGCCCGAAATGCAGGCTGCCGAAACACTCCCCAGGCATAGCCGAAGTCGTTCTCGCCGCTTTTCAGGTCCGTCTCGCTGATGAAGTTGAAGGTAAGGTTAACCCGTCCCCAATCGTGATACATGATTGCTCGCTGCTCGAAAGTGCGGACGGGCGTGCGCCGCGCCGGTGCCAGGGGCTCATCCAAATCTTCGCCGCCAAATCCGGCGACTTCCATTTTGTACAACGCCGCCCCATTGAGACCTTCGTACTCGCCGTACAGGGTAAAATTCAGGAGGTGGTCGTGTGGGAAAACGCGAAAGTAACTATTGATCCGAAACCCGCCATAGGTGGTAGGCAAACCGAAGATTTTTTGCCCCTCCACCATGAACCCCACCGTCCAGCGGGGGGTGACGCCGTACTGCACCATAGCCATGCCGGTGAAGAAATTGTTGCCGGATCGCGCGGACTGAAAGTCCGACAGTAGCATAACCATCAGCGTGTCACGCGGAACAGGATAATTGATAGCAGTGAAATAGGGGTCCATATTCATCGAGCCCATTCCAGCCATGTTCTCCATGCCTTTCATTCCGCCCATTTCACCCGGTGAAGGACTCGCCATTGGCATCGGCATATTCATCTGCTGCTCGGGAGAGGCCTGCGGGTTTGGGGAAGCCGTCGGCATCTGCATGCCGGGCATATTCGTTTGCATTTGCGGCGAGGGCGAAGGTGACGCTTGTGGCATCTGCATACCCGGCATGTTCATTTGCATTTGCTGAGGCGAAGGCTGGGGCGCCGCCGATTGTTTTGGCGACGACGAAGGCTGAGTGGGCATGTTCATACCCGGCATGTTGCCCATTTGGTTTTTGTTTGCGGAGTTCTTTTGTGCCGGTGCTTTCTTCCTTCTCGATGACGCCCTCCGTCGATGCATCCCAGACATCTTCATTCCGGGCATGTTCATACCAGGCATGTTGCCCATGTCATGTGTCTTTGCGGTCTGCTTCTTCCTCGTCGCCTTTCTCTTTTTTCGTAGTGTGGCCTTTGACTTAGATTTCGCCTTTGGTTTACTCATCCCAGGCATATTCGACATGTCGTGTTGGGCCAAAACAGGGACGCTGGCGACCACCAGTACGGCCGCAAACAAAAGTGCCCACACCGTGACGCGCGAACTAAAGTTGAATGTATCAATGCTCTTCATAATCCCCCTCGAAAGCTCTTCGAGCCAAAAAAGTCTTTAAAAGGAAAGACAACTTCAGCAGGAACAAAAAGATTTGGTTGTTCTAGTTGAAAACGGGCGGACGCGTTTCAGCCATAAGAGCTGAAACGCCTCGGAGGGGACTAGATCAGAAAAACGCTGATGAGGATATGTCGAGGCGCGCTGCTGCCGGGTGGCGCATGCTCCCAGGGCAGTCCGATCTGCGCTAGTGCTATCGCAGGTCGAATAAGAAATCTTGGTACTGCCAATAAAACGGACCCAATCTCTTTTCCAGACTGATCCGATACGCTCACGAATGAGACAGGCGCGTTGACAATACCTGAATGGCCCAAACAGTGCGGGCACGACCCAACTGGTTGGTCAAACTTATTCGTTACAGCTTCCTCAGTAAAAGCGGGCGGAGAAACCGGGATGAACATATCAACGGTCGCTGCGTCGATCTTCATGTCATTCGTTGCCATGTGAGCCATCGACGCATCGGCCATCGCCATATCGTCCATGTTCATGCCGTCCATCGACATGCCGTCCATCGACATGCCATCCATGTGCATGTCATGCACAGCCATGTTTTCACGACTGGAGGATGAACTGTGCATGTGACTGGGGGTCTTTGCAAAACAACACTCACGTCCGAGAGCGCGCGGGCAGAACGCTGCCGCGAGCACGTGACCCAAACTGCTCATCACGAGCAGCAATGCAAGACTAGTTGGAAAGAGTCGCTTCATCTGTCTCAATTGAAACCCATCATTACATATCCAATTCAATCTGCGAACCTGAACGCTTATTCGGACCCAAGCTCTGAAGGAGTCAAAAAATGAAAGCGAGGGCCTTTGTGAACCCTAAGACCATTCGCTATTACGAACGAGTGGGACTGCTACCGAAGCCCTCTCGTTCGGTGGGTGGCTACAGGTGTATGCACCTGAAAGCAAGCAGAGGCCGGTATCTCACAGATAAACAAAACTGGAACCCCCTGTACAGCTTGGCGATTCATCTTTTAGGTCGGTCACTTCTTCCCGAAGATCACCCAACCAAGTAGGACGCCGAGACCGAGGGTAAGGAAAGTCGGAATCCACATCCAACTGTACCCGCCTATCCATCCTTGTCCCATCATCCCGCCACTCATCATTGACCCGGTCATTGCCCCGCCGCCGAAGATCAGAAAAAGCACGACGACGACGACAAACGCGATGACCAGGGGTGTCTTGCTCGATTCGTTCATGACATTAATCTCCTGTGTGTCCGTGATAGTTGTGTTGCTAATTGTGGGGTGGGCGTATGGTTGATTTGCCTCCCACCT
>DIYZ01000075.1 GCA_002427845.1 Chloracidobacterium sp. UBA6041
ATTGATCCAGACGGCCGCTGGCAGTTGTGGTGGTTCGGGCCGCTTCCTCACGAACCTTTCCGGATGGGCCCGAAAGGCTTCTTCCAAGACCAACCTGCGTGCGGCAATTACTTCCTCGGCCCGACCATAGTGCACAGTTTCCGGAGTCAGCATTCCGATCCCGGAATGTCTGTGCGCTTGGTTGTACCAGGAGAAGAACCGGTCACTGAAACTCCGCGAGTGCTCCAGCGAGCCAAAGCGAGCGGGGAAGTCAGGCCGGTACTTCAGGGTCTTGAACTGGCTTTCCGAAAAAGGGTTGTCGTTGGAGACGTGCGGCCGGCTGAGGCTCTTGGTCACCCCGAGATCGGCCGCCCGCGCCGAGTTTGTTGATAATTCGGTAGTGGGAAATTGTCTCTGCGATTATCGTGGCCTTTCTGGTTCTGCCCTAAAGAGCGGATGCTTGCCCGCGACGTGCTCGATTGCTTATCCGAGAAAGGAGTCTGTCGCGATCAGTCGACCTTTCCGAGATACTTGTCAAGCCAAGCGAGCACCTCTTTCACTAGCTCAGTCCGTTGTGCCGTCACATCGTGTGGGGTTTCAAGCACGACGTGCCGTTTGTCTGCTTCCGGCGTACCGAGCATGTGAAACAGCGGCAGTTGCGATTGCTCAAGTGAGAAGACGTAGTCATATCGGCCGCTGACCATCAGCACAGGCTTCTTCAGGCGCGGTGCGAAATCGACCTGATCTGTTCCGGGCAAAGCTGGCCCGGGAAAGTAACCCCCATCCAGGAACACCACCACCTTCAGCCTGTCTTCTAGCGCAGCCAGGATTACCCCATACGCAGTGCCCATGCTCACACCCAGATAGCCGATTCTACTTCTGTCAATGTCCGACCGGCTCTCCAAATAGTCGATCGAACGCCCGAGATCCTTGGACCGCTGGACTAAAATTTCACGTTCGTCGGATGACGAGGAAGCTTCAGGAAGCGCGGTTACGCTGATGCGCCGCTCATAAGTCCGCTGATAGATCGGATACATCACTGCTCGCCCACTCTTGATCACGTAGTCGATGAACTTCATGTCTCCCAGCGTTTGACTTGTAGGAATGTCGAGCACCCTGGCACTCGGAAAGAACACAACCACTTGGTAAGGCGCTCGCACGTTTTTTGGCAGAAACAGATAGGCCGGCATTCGCTCGGTTCCATAAGCCGTGTCAAACGTGATCTTCTCCTTCTTCCAGTCCTTCGAGTCTTCCTCGACCGCTTCAACCTTCGCGTTCAAAGGCTTCCGGTCATAGGCATACAGGTTTTGATAGATGCGAAATACTTCGTCGGACGCCGGTTTCGCTTTTGAAAAGTCACGATAAAGAAATGTCCTCGGGCCAGTGACCTCTGACGACAAACTATTGCTATTCCGAACGCAGCGGAAACCGTTTTTGGGCGAGCGGTCGAGCGGAGAGAGCGCTGCCGGTTCGTAATATAAGTACGTCTGTGAACCGAACGCTCCGCCAAGGATGAAACGGAGGTTTTTGCCGGCGTCATTCCAGCACCACTCGCCAACGTTGCCCGCCATGTCGTAGGTGCCGTATGGTCCTATCCCCGTGAACTTCCCAACCGGCGCGGGACTGGAGAGCGAGTAATTACTCTGCGGGCTGATGTACCTGGCAATATCTGGCGGAGCCGTCATGTACCACTGGGAAATGGTAGGAAGACTCTTGCCGGCGAACGCCGCGTAAGCAGCGGCTTCGTACCAACTGATCCCGGAAACCGGATAGTCGGCTTGCCCTTCCGGGTAATGGCCCGCTTCCCAGTTTGATGATCCGGGCCGTCCGGTGGTATCGCGAAACAGTGTCATCGCCTCGTTCCAGCTCAATTCGCGGCCGTCCTGAACGAACTTCTGGTTCCAGTACTCTTGTTTCTGGTAACCACCCTTATCCACGAAATCCTGATATTGCCGATTCGTTACCTCGAAACGATCGATATAAAACGGAGGCAGGTTGTACGGTCCCAGCCATCCAATAAAGTCGATGTATTCTCCCCATTCCCCGCCCGGCACTCGGACCATTCCCTCAGGAGCGCTCGCTGCCGAGTCCAGTTCGAACTCCATCGAATCCTCAGTGATTGGGGCTGCGATGTACTGGCTGACTCCCTGCTTCGAGATTCGCCAGCGGAAATAGCCCTTCGGGATCCTGATCTTGTCCAGAGGCGTCGTGCCCAGGCGAAACCACGCGTCGTCTGGAGACAGGTAGTCTTTGATCTCCGCCACGGCCCCTGCAGGTGAAGATCGAATCGACACAACGCGGGTTATGTCTTCGGCAGTCTGCGCAAGCTGTGGGTTCCCAGGCAAATACTGCTGGGCCTTCTGCATCAAGAGGAACGCCGCGAGGGGCTTGTTCTCGCCGGTGAGTCTCGTGATCTCGGGTATGGCCTGCTCGAATGCCCAGCGGCGTTTCTCAGATCGCTGATAGAACCAGACTCCGGCCCCAACTATAAGGAGGATCGCCAGCGCAGCCGGAACGGCATAGAGAGGCTGCATGACTAGACGCCTCCCCAGTGTATAAAGCGCTGCGGGTTGCTCACCCGCAGACGCGCGGCGAATCTGCTCCAACGCATCCGCCAACTCACGCATCGTTTGATAGCGTTGCGCGCGATTCTTCTCCAAACTCCTCCGCACCACCTGCTCTAGCTCGACTGGCGCCGCGGCGTGTTCCCGCTCAAGCGGGGGCGGCTCGCGCGTCAGAATCGCCGCCACCATCTCCGCTGCGCTCTCGCTGGCAAATGGCTGCCGTCCGCTCAGCATCTCGTACAGCGTCACACCAAAGCTGAAGATGTCAGTCCGGGCATCAAGTTTCTCGCCTCTCAATTGCTCTGGCGACATGTAGGGGACTGTCCCAATAATCGCGCCCGGCGTAGTCAGCAGACTCTCTGTTTCAGCTTCGCTCTCTACAGCCACACCCTCCCGCGCGACCTTTGCCAAGCCAAAATCCATCACCTTCGCTTGCCCGCGCGCAGTGATGATTATGTTCGACGGCTTGATGTCGCGGTGGATGATCCCGTGCGCGTGCGCTTCTGCAAGCGCGTCGGCAACCTGCGAGGAGATGGCGAGCGATTCCTTCAGCTCCAGCGGCTTGCGCTTGAGTTTCAAATCTAGCGTCTCGCCTTCAACGTATTGCATGGCGATGAAGCTGCGGCCGTCTGCTTCGCCGACTTCATAGATCGAGCAGATGTTCGGATGATCGAGTGTCGCCGCGGCGCGTGCTTCTCTGACGAGGCGCTTTCGGGCGTGTTCATCTGAGATTGTTTCCGGAGGCAAGAGCTTGATTGCCACGCGGCGGCCAAGCTGCGTATCCTCGGCAAGATACACCTCGCCCATCCCGCCCACGCCGATCTGCGAGCGGATTTCGTAGCGGCCTAATCGTGTGCCGGTAACGATAGTCAACAGCTTCTCGTCAATCGAATCACTGCGGCAGTCCGACACGGCGCAGCAAGTCTTCAAAGCGCGGGTCGGAGCGCAGGCTGTCGATGAGCGGATCAACTTTAAGATAGGGCATATCGAAAGCGCGATCTTGATAGCCCCTTTCAAGCCATTGAAATGCTTGATCTTTCTCCCCGAGTCCAGCATAAAGCAATGCAAAAGCGTAGGCCGGAACGTAGCGATGCTTGGCAATCTCCTTCAGTTGGTCGAGGGTTCTAGACGCCTCATCTCTCTTGCCTGACGCAGCATAGGCACGTCCCATCAGTGCCAGCACGGTCGGATCATCATTCAATGCTCTTGCGTTCTGATATTCAGTCATCGCCTCGTGGAGAGAGCCTTTCAGCTCGTAGGCCGTGCCTAGCCGCCAACGCGCATAGTAAAAGCTCGGATCCATCTCGATTGTCTTGCGCAATTGCTCGATTGCTTTGTCGTACCGGCGAGCGTAGATGTAAGTCGTTCCCAAATCGGCGTTGATAATCAACGAGAGCGGATCCAACTCCTGCGCCCGCTTCTCCTGCGCGATGGCCTCATCAAATCGGCCCGTGACCCGCAAATTTGCATCACCATACCAGTGGTGAGCGGTCGGATAATTCGGATTCAATTGGATAGCTCGTTGAAATTCTCTGTCGCTTTCCGCAAAGTTCCAATCGAAAAGAAAGAGCACCCAGGCCAACGAGGCATGCGGTTCGGCGAGCGTGTCATCTATCTCCATCGCTTTCTTTGCTGCCGCTTTTGCCTGCGGGTAAGACTCCCGTGGCGAGGCGGCGGAATAAGTGGGAAACACGCAGTAAGCGTCGGCCAGACCAGCGTAAGCCAGAGCAAAGTTCGGGTCTTTTTCAATCGCCTGGTTGAAATATTCGACTGATTTTCTGAGCGCGTCTGCGTTACGCTTGTTCCAGTAGAAGCGGCCCTTTAAATAAAGTTGATACGCCTCGTTGCTCTCGGTGTAATGCTTGGCCAGCCCTTTCTCTTCGCCCGAAACTTTCAGCTTCAGTTTGTCGACAATCTCTCGCGCAATCTCGCGCTGGGTCTGAAGCAACTC
>DIYZ01000073.1 GCA_002427845.1 Chloracidobacterium sp. UBA6041
TTAGCCCATTCTTGCATTGACCTCAACCGCGTCGGCTTCCGCAAGTTTCTTCGACGTGCGGCGAACCCGGTAGAACTCGCCCTTCAACATTGCACTAGTCTGGTATAACCTATTACAAAATCCGGGCCGAATTTCCGGTCGCCGAACTCTCTTGGGTCAATTCTAGGACCGAGCGGGTTGAAGCTGGCGCAGAAGATTACCGCGAGGCGGACGAAGCCGCTGCCGATCCAATGCCGCAAGTTCCTCCGGTGGGAGTGATCCGATCTCGTCGTCATTGCAAGCTAATGATAAGCTCAATTGTTCAGCTATGGTAGGACCGCCGAGCAAGAGTTAAACAAGAACACGGGACTCCAACAAGAACTCAGATAGTGTATTTCCTGATAGCGAGACGTCAATACCCGGACGCACGAGCGACCCAGTGTGCAGTGGGAAGAACAAGGACGACCTCCGGGCGGCCATTCAATAGGCAAGAACCCCGGCAATCAAAAATACCTTTTTCTCGGCCATGATGACCCAGGCTTGGAGAATCAATGTCCGGAATTTCGATCGACGGGGGAGGGTCGCAGATAGGATATGCGCATCAGGCAAGCACTTCCATCGCCCGTTGTGAGCCGTCATCTTTGTGCTAATCAGATCTCCAAAAGTCTTTGCGCGGCCATGGCGACATATATAAGTAAAGATTTCATGATTGCTTTGTAAATTATCGAGCGGAGGCTGTGCGCGTGTCCGCTTCTGAAAAGCTGCCCTCAAGAGCCTCTGTTTCCTGCACACTCGGTGGATACAGCGTCAGATGGAGCACAGCTCCCTGGACACCTGAGATGGAAAGTTAAAATACCCGACGATGGCTAATCTAGAGTCGGCTGAATGCTCACGAGCCTCTGCTTTCTTGCATACTCGCCCAATCCGGCCCTAAACGAGCGAAGTGAGTCGGTAGTCTCGCTCACAACGCCTGTTCATTTGAATTAGCTCACAGAGCAATCCCAACAAAAGAAGGAGATTTCTATGTATCAAATTTGTCTTCAAATCGGAGGCAAGAAGCATTGCTTTCCGCTACCCACGTTGATCGATCAGAGTGTAATTCGGCGACCACCACCCAACAACTACCCTCCGTTCGAATTAGCCACCTCGGTGTTAATGCTGGTGCAAGCGGTGCCAGCTTCCGAACTATCGAAGGAGTTGACACAAGTAGCAACCCGCTTCATTCAACAGGCGCAAAAAGATCTGCCTAAGGGAGTCGAACTCGTAGAGGCGAAGGCGCAACACCAAACCGCATGAAGTGACACGCCCTGAGACGCATTGAGCTTTTGATCCCTTAAGCCCATGCGTCTCACGGTCATTCCGTCACGATCAAGTTCGTGGCCTTTGAGGTAAAGTAGCAGCACCACACTAACGGAGCACTACCAACTCTTCACACACAAAATCTGTCCAGGCCAAGTTTTAGATTGTTGGGTATTGAGAGGGGGCCGAAGGCAGAGAATCGGCCTCCGGAAATCCGATCGATGGGGGGAGGGGTAGTAATACCCGATTAGGATACGCGCCATTTCTTACATTATCTTCAAGCAACCGAGGAGTCGGAGAGGCAACGCCCACCTCGACGACCTTCTATTGGCCCATGCGGCGCGCAGCGACGTCACAAGTTTGTCACAAACGAAAAGCGGCAGGCTCTTCAACCTGCCGCAAGTCATTGAAAATAATGGTGAGCCGAGCAGGGCTCGAACCTGCGACCCGCTGATTAAGAGTTAGCTGCTCTAAAAGTGAAAAGTGTGCTCATCAAGACACCTACGGCTTATGCTTTGAACTAACAACCATAATGCGCTGCGCTAGACACAACGATGCAGCGACTTACTACATTTTTTACTACAGTCACTTTTGTGATTGATTCAGTTGCCCGTAAGTCATTGAGTAGATTGGAGGCGGCGATCGGAATCGAACCGATGAATAAAAAGGTTTTGCAGACCTTCACCTGTTCTCGTTGAGAGCCTGCAGCCGCTTTTGCTGCAGGTTGTTACGGTAGGTCTGCTCGAGGTATTCAGCGCCTTCGACCGTTAGAACCAGTTGTGAATTGTCGTCCTGCGCCACAAACTTCTTCTGCAGGAGGAACCATATGGTGAAGTCGAGATGCTCCCGCGGCCTGCCAATCAATCGTTCAAACTCTCGCAAAAAAATTCCCGGGGTTGCCGGCTCCAAACGCCGTTTGGTGTAAAGAGCCTCAAGCACAGTAAGCCGGACGATCTGCTCCATCTCGAAGTCGTTCTCGGACTGCGCGCCGCTAGACACGAGTCGCCATCGGTCCTGCCGCCGTTGTTGGTGCAACACGTCATAGCGTGCGCGCTTTTCCGGATCTCTCAGCACCGTGTAGGCCTCGAGGAGTGTCCGGAATCGGCTCTCTTCGCCGGTTTGCTGATTATCGGGATGGAACCGTTGCGCCAGCAGCCGGTAGACGCGGTCGATTGTCTCCGGGTCGGCGCTCGTGTTGACCTGCAACACTTCGTAATAATCGACGGGTTCCTCTACTGGCATACGAGTGGTTTCATAATAGGCGCTGGTTTGCTGAACTAACGAATGAAGGGACCAAGACCGATTATACCGAAAAAATTACTGGATTTTCTGGCAAATGTCCTTATTGCGATACATCTATTGTAATTCCGCTTAATGCTCCGGGTGCTAATTGCGAAGCTTGCACAAAGTGTATCGTGTTTCGAGACATGAAATTCATTTCAGTTGACACTCCCGTATCTGGACTTGAGAAGTCAGAATTATGAAAAATCATTTCTAAGTTTGTCTTTAGCGTCGGTATTTCTAACGAGATTAACCGGATCATTACGCTAAGACTCGACCCTATGATCCTTTGTTCGCAAGCGCACCTATTGCAGATCACGCGCGCGAAGACGGCAGAAGAATCAAGCGCGGAAGATTCATTTTATGAGATCAGTTCAAGGACTGGGGAGAGGCCCCTTCCCCCGAATAATAGTCATCGAATAGGCCGGCAGCTGCATCACTAATCCCGTCGATCCCGGTTGCGTCCAGTGCGCCGGCGGCTCGTTCCTGATTGGGTAAGAGCCCTCCTTGTTTACACTCAACTCATACTCTTTCCTCGAGTATTGGTACAATTCAATAGGACCCTCAAATTCTGACTCTGAACCGTTAGCCTCGTTGTGAAACCGCACCTCAACTGTGCGCGCATTGCTCGAATCTTTATTGAGCAACATTAGAGCCCACAATCGGTCTGGGCGGAGTACAGGAAATGCTGCGACCAACCTCTTCGCTTGCGACTCTGATTCATCCACGGTTGCAAGATATAGTTCGTGCATATCCTTTCCCGGTTGCGTCCACTCGTGAGTTAGTAGTCGTGCCCCATAGTATGTTGGCATCCGATAGCTTATGTTTCCGTCATCGCCGAGTAGGAAGTGCATGTTGTTACCAGAAGAACAGTCAACTTCCTGAATGATATCATTGGGCTCATAGCCATACAGAAATGTTTGCTCGCCGCCCAACGTTAGGAAAGTAGCTACGGTATCCGCATTCAGTAACGCGCCTTCGATGTCCATCTCTGCCACTCCGCCAAAAGCTGAATATCCATATTCTGTAATTATCCATGGAATAGCCCGTAATCCCGCGTCCTGCATTCCTGCGAGAGAATCTTTAAGCAGTTGAGTTGCTTGCGCCAATTGCGGCGCTGTAGGTTGGCACACGTCGTCGAATGGATACCATTCGAACGAGAAAAATGTGTATTCGTTAAGATGCCCGCACTCCTTGAGGTGAGCAAGAAAACGTTTGAGCCAGTCAGGCTTCCCTGTTGGAGTTAGTCCAATCTTTTCACCCGGCTCAATGTCCTGAAAGCTCGGGCCGCCGAGTTTTAGTTTTGAGTCTACGGCGCGGATTGCTTTTGCAAATTGAATGTATAGGGCTGCGTAATCTTCCGACGCGACAAACTGACCGTCGGGTTCTTCCCCTAGTTCAACTCGCTCGACCGGATAACCACGGGCTTTCAAGTAACGGATCTCCGCGGCGGCGTTTTCAGGAGTGTCGTAAAGCACTGGAACGGGAATTAGCGACGGCAAGCCATTTGTCAAACCGCTGTGAAATACTCGGTCAAGGCCTGGCTGCTCTATCAGGTTGTCTTTGTCTATTTCGCGGTGCCAGGGATCTGTAGAGGAAACATAAATAGACGTCTGGTCTCCATGGTCCGTAGCGTGATGTATTTCATCGTGGAAGTTGCCTTCCAAGTTGAGCGTTCCCAACGAGATTTCTCGAATCGCATAACCGAGATGATCGCGCACGTCAGCAGAGCGTCGCATTGAAGTCCTCGAACTCTCTTTCATAAGTACACGAACAAAACGGGTGGTTACCGACCCTCGTGATAATCGTAATGTAGTTTTCCCGCCGTTGCCGGCGACAACCTTTCCCAGCGGAAAGGTTTGCCACACATCGGGCAGAGACTGGCTAATGTCGTCCACGCCACTAAAATGCCCGTACTCGACGTCGTACACGCGCGCGAAGGGCTGAGCCCAATTCAGTTGAATTACATTTATGGACTTTTCGGTACCCAGATCGATTAACACCCATTGAGGTAGCTTGGAATTTCGTTCTCCGGTGAAGTGCTGGTCCAGATAAGGATTACTCTTCCAAAAGCTGGAGAGCATGCGGTCTACTTCGCCTTTTTCATGCCCGTCGAGTGCGGCGCCGAAAGCGTTACTCGGAACAAAGCGGTTTACCGGGTATCCCGGTTTGAACCATACGGTTATTTTTGTGGTCTCGCTGTGCGATTGTGAAGTGAGCGGATTGATCAATTCCGTAATGAGTGCAACGGCAAGGCAGAGCCAGAGAACGGCAGTTAGCGATGGTCTAACCCGGAGGTCTTTCATATGAGGTTATATTCGATGGCGAAAAGATCCTTCCACCTTCCACAACTTTCTTCAGTCAAAACCGTTATTGACACGTTGTGCAACTGTCGACGTCGACGATGCGCTTCATTTTCCTTAATAAGCACAATGTCCCTGCCGCGAGCTGACATCGTTATATCACTACGAAGTGTATTGATAGGAAACCATAGGCCGAACATATCATGTGCTAACGACATGATTAGGGGACATTGCTCGCCCTTTGAAAGTCCTCCGGACTGCGGGACGTAAACGTTGTTGCTTAAGGCAGCGATCAAGTCAGGGATGCCACGCTTCATTCCGTCAGACTACTGCATCGATTTTACAAAGCTGCCTCCCGGAACGAACCGGAATCTCGATCTGCGCCGAGAATTTCACGAGCGTCTCGACAGGGCACCAATAGCGGCTACCTCGATCCTCAACGGTAGGTTCGCGGATATGCTGACCGGCCAAGCGCCGATCGTCCTCTTCAAATTCAAGCGGGTTCTCTAGTCGAAGTATGCTGACCACCACGGCCAAAGGGATTGACTAGACCAGTTAATTCAAATATCTTTCGCCACCACGTTTGGCTGGCTAGCCTTGTAGCCATCTAGTTGCACATCAACCCGGCTTTAATAGCACAAGCCCTTTTTGTCTGTTAAGCCTTCAACTCCCCAAGCGGAAAGGAAACTCCCATGAAAAGGATACACAAACTGATTCTCTCTTCGCTCGTCTCGGTGCTGCTCCTGCTGGCTGTTTCAGTCTATGGACAGGTCCACAAATACTTCACCCCGGGCTCGGTGTGGGGTGTAACCACGATCAGAATCCATCCGGGGATGGATCAAGCTTATCTAGAATACCTGGACACGCAACTGAAGAAAGAATCAGATATTTCTATCAAGAATGGCTTCATGAAATCCTACAAGATTTTACGCGGCCAGGATGATGATAGTGGTTGGAATATGCTGATCCTGCGTGAATACGATAGTTTTGCCTCACTTGAGAAGAATGAGGAGAAAGCAGACGAAGTGCTTCGTCAGGCTACTGGGATAGACGACCAAAAGGGTATGCAAGGATATATGGATCGGTCGAAAATTCGTGATGTCATGGGCACGAAGTTCATGCGCGAAGTGATCCTTAAATAACGCCTTGACTAACCAGGATGCACCGGCCGGCGGAGCAAATGGAGCGCAAAGGGCGATCTCATAATGGGCTCGCCTTTGTCGCCCTCAATGTTCAACCCCGTGACACGTGATCATAAGACAGGCAGAGTACGAAAAGAAGAAAGCCGCTGAGAAACGGAAAGCTGCGTGACTTGCTGATCGCCGCGCCCGGTCAACGCAGCGACTTACTACATTTTTTGGTGGGTCAGTTTGGAGTGAGTGAAATCGATCGCCATACGGAACCGAGCGCGGTAGCGCCGGATGCTGGAGTCAGCTTCTGTATGACGAGGTTCCACCCGCCGTAGTTCACGACGAGCGTAAACAAAAAGCGGGGAAGCCGGGGAGATGCCGACTCTGGGCTCGACGAATTCCCTGACTTACCCCCGCTTGTCCAATCCTAATCGAAGCGGCCTTTGACTAAACACTGGGCGGCACCGCTTAT
>DIYZ01000285.1:0-4416 GCA_002427845.1 Chloracidobacterium sp. UBA6041
TCGTCCATTTACTCATCGAAATCTGCATCAGCGGGGAGAATCTTCAGCGCGACTGTGCGATCGAGCTTGGTGTCCTGGGCCAAGTACACCTCACCCATCCCGCCCGCGCCGATCTTGGAGACGATGCGGTAATGCGCAAGGTTGGTGTTGGCGGACAGCTCTTTACTCATCGTGTTCAAACTCATTCCGGCAAACCGACGGGTCGCAGCAAATCACCGAAGCGCAGGTTGCTGCGGTGAGTCTCGTGGGTGGATTCCAATCTACAATTCCTGAGGTGATCCGGTAGTGGCCGAGGGTGCGGCCGATCAAGAGACCTCCTTCATCTTGTTGACCATCTCCACGTGCTTGGGCATTCCGATCTCTTGGTAGGCATTCCTGGCCTCGGTCAGAAACGTGCGGGCCCGCTCGCGATCGCCCGGGCCGTCGCGATCGAGCAGCATGCGCGCGTACCAGCGACGGACCTCGGGCTGTTCCACACAAAGCCGAAGCCCCTCGGCGAGATGGGACGCCGTTTGGAAGTGCCGCTCGGCCGCGTCCCAATCGCTGGCCGCCGTGGCCGCGATGCCCGCGGTCTTCTCGACAAGGCCGGAGGAAAAGTCGACCACGAGTGCCCCGGATCTCGCGATGGCGGATATCGCCGGGTAAAGTCGGGCTGCCTCCTCACGCTGTCCGAGCAATACGAGCGCCTGGGCAGAATCAAGCAGGACCCATTTTGCGCCGGCGCGGCCGAACTGCCCTTGATCCAGCACCTCGGCACGCAGCCGCCTGTAGATCTCCAGAGCATCGGGATCTCCCAGGTACGCCTTGCCGAGCAGCTTGTGCCCCCGTTCGCCATGCACCCACACCGTGCCCGGCGGCGCCAGTCCCTGGCCGATGCCGTCGAAAGTGGCGCGGGCCTCGTCCCATCGTCCCATGAAGAGCTGCATCATGCCGACGAGCCCTCCAAAAGTGTCGGGCCAGGGCAGGCTGACTCGCCGGCAGAGCTGCCGCGCGCGTTCCGCGAATCGCAGGGCTTCGTCCAAGCCGCCTCGGCTCACGCACGCGAGCTGGTTGGCCATGCCGGACATCATCATCATAACGACACCCGGGCCACCCAGACTCTCCGCGAGCGATGCGAGTTCCGCGTTCTTGGCTTCCGCCTTCTCATGCCGACCGAGCATGGCCCATCCCAGTTGAGCCAGGAACATGCTGCGGGCCAATTGCCGAATCTTGCGCTGAGCGCGGTTGTACTCCTCCGCTCGCTCTGCCACCCGGGCCAACTCGGCGCCATTGAGGATCTCCCAGTAGTGCATGGCTTGGTTGGCGAGCACCTCGCCGAGCAGCCCCGGGTCGCCCAGCTCTTCGGCCAGCCTTACGGCCTCGAGATGCGCCTGGCCCCCTTCATCGGACTGACAAGCCATGCTCAATGCCATCGCCCGCATCGAGAGCAGACGGACGCGACCCGGAGACGATTGGTCCCCGAGCAGGCCGAATCCTCGCTGTGCGAGCTTACTGGCTTCGTCGGCGCGACCCTCATAGACCAGGCGGTAGGCCAGGTCATAACAGACCTCGGCGGCGGCCTCGGCATCGCCGCTTCGTTCAAGGCTCGACAAGGCGCTCGTGAGGTCGGACTTCCAGTCGCTGAATGCTGCCAGGCTCTGGTGGGCAAGGGCACGTCGGCGGAGCAAGTTTGCCCGGGCCGAATCGTCGTGGTCGGCGACGAGCGAAAGCGCTGAATCGAAGAAACGCCGCGCCTCCTCAGCCGCGGTGGCTTCGAGTGCGCGATCACCGGCCGACTCGAGGTAACGAATCGTCTTCTGCACATCGGCGGCAGGCCCGGCCTGGAAGAGGTGGTGGGCTAGGTCTGCGGCGCGCTCTTCCGCACGATTGCCGAGGAGTGACTCGATCGCCTCCGCGACCCGCACGTGCAGCCGCTGCCGTCGCGGGTTCGAGAGCGTCCCCAGCAGCGTCTGCCGGATGAGCTCGTGCACGAACTCGTACCGCGTCTCTCGGCTGCCGGTGACAGGAGCGATGAGCTGCGCCGCCTCAGCTTCCTCGATCGTGTCGAGGAAGGCATCGGCATCGAGGTCACTCAGCACCTCGACTAACCTCAGCTCGAACAGCCGCCCGATCACTGCCGCAGCCGTCAGGACCTTCGGCACCTCCTTGCTCAACCGCTCCAGGCGGCAGCCGATCACCAGGCGCACACCCGTGGGCACGTCCATCTCGTTGACGTTGAGATCCAGCTTCCAGCGGCCCTCGTCGTCGAGGAGCCGCCCTTCCTCCGAGAGGTGACGGAAAACCTCCTCGACGAAGAACGGGTTGCCTTCGGTCTCACGGTAGATCGCCGCCACCAGCGTGGCGGGCGGGCCCTCGCCACCCAGGGCGGCAAGCAGTGCCGCGACGGAGGCCTCTGAGAGTCGTTTTATCGGCATGCGCTCGGCGGGGTGCTGGCGGACCAGCCGCGCCAACGTCTTTTCGAAGGGCTTTCCGATATCGGCCTCGACGTCGCGGTAGGTGCCGAGCATGAGCAGGCTCATCCCGCGCAGGTGCGGCGCCAAGTGCTCGAGCAGCAGCAGGCTCGACTCATCCGCCCAGTGCAGGTCGTCGAGCAGCATCACCATGGGCTGCTCGCGGCTCGCCCGCTCGAGGAACGCGAGCACGCTGTTGAAGAAATACCGCCGCTGCTGCTCGGGGGGAAGCTCGATCGAGTCGGTGATGTCGGCAAAACGTCGCCTGAGCTCCGGCATGAGCCGGGCGATCTCGGAGGCGTCATCGCCGAGTCGGCGGCGCAGGTCGGCGGCTGGCACGAGGCGCGCCATCTCCTCCAGGATCTCGACCTCGGTGATGAAAGGAACGCCTTCTTCCTCGTAAGCGTGACCGGTGAGGGCGAGCATCCCGCGCTCGCGCCCGTCCGCGAGCAGCTCCTCGGCCAGGCGCGTCTTGCCCACTCCCGGCTCGCCACCGAGCAGAACCACACCGCCCCGCCCCTGCGCCGTCTCCTCCAGCATCCGGCCGAGCGCGGCCCGCTCCTGGTCGCGACCCACGAACGGGTGGCGCTCGCGCCCAGCGGTTACGGAGGGTACGGGTGGGACAATCTCGATCCCCGCGAAAGCCTCCCGGGTTGTCCCCGACTCGCCCACCAGGTCGCGGAGCCCATTGACGAGCTCGCGCGCCGTCTGAAAGCGCTGGCGTGCGTCCTTCTCCAGGCACCGCCTGATGATGTGGGCCAGCTTGCCCGGTAGATCGGAGCGCACCTCGGTGACGACGGGCGGCGTGTCGCGCAGGATCGCGGAGGCGAGTTCCGCCGTCGAGCCGCCCTCGAAGGGACGGCGGCCGCTCGCCATCTCGTAGAGGATGACCCCCACGGAGAAGAGGTCCGTCCGGTGATCCACCGCCCGCCCCGAGACCTGCTCGGGCGACATGTAGGGCACCGTCCCCAACACCAGGCCCTCACGCGTCAGCATCTCGGTCGGCAACTCCGAGTCCGCCTGCGCTCCACCCCTGGGGCCGGCGACCTTGGCGAGGCCGAAGTCGAGAAGCTTCACGCGGCCGTCTTTCGTCACCATCACGTTGGCGGGTTTCAAGTCGCGGTGGACGATGCCCTTTTTGTGGGCGGCGACGAGCGCGTCGACGAAAGCGACCGCGATCCCGAGGAGCCGGTTCAGGGGGAGCCCACTCTCGGGGATGAGACGGTCGAGCGCCTGGCCCTCGACGAGCTCCATGGTGAGGAAGTGAACGCCGTCGGCTTCCTCCACCGAGTAGATGGTTACGATGTGCGGATGATTCAGGGCGGCGACGGCGCGGGCCTCGCGCCGGAAGCGCTCGAGCCGCCCGGGGTTGGCCGCCACCTCAGCCGGCAGAATCTTCAACGCAACTTTGCGATCAAGTTTTGTGTCCTGGGCCAAGTACACCTCACCCATTCCGCCCGCGCCGATTTTGGAGACGATGCGGTAATGCGACAGAGTCGTGTCTGGGGATAGTTCCTTGCTCATCTGCTTCAAACCATTTTCGCCGATTCGACCCGACGCACTAAATCTGCAAAGCGCGGGTCATCGCGTAAATCGTCGAGTAATGGGTGAACAGCATAAAGTGTTGGGAAATATGACCGGTCGGCAAAATCTTTTTCCAGCCATTTGAACGCCTCGTCTTTGTCGTCGAGCGCGGCGTAAACAAGCGCGAAAGCGATATTCGGAACGTAGCGACGCGCCGATTCCGCCCGTAACTGGTCGCGCAGTTTTGCAGCTTCGCCGCGCCCGCCCGACTTAGCCAGCGAACGGGCGAGCAACGCCGTCACGAAAGGATCGTCGTCCAATTCGCGCGCCTTTCGATATTCGACAATCGCTTCTGAATACATCCCTTTGGCGTGATAGACAGCGCCTAAATTAAATCGCGTGTAGTAAAAATTTGGGTCCGCGCCAAAGGAACCCGGGCGCT
>DIYZ01000285.1:4599-16746 GCA_002427845.1 Chloracidobacterium sp. UBA6041
ATTTACTCATCGAAATCGACCACGCCAAAGTTGCGCATAAATGTCTCTCCTATTTCACCAAGCCTACGCTGCTTCCGTTTTTCACATCATCAATCTTCCAGATGCCGCCTTCTTGCAACAGGTTGATCCTCTCCTTCGCAAGAGCACCGTTTTCTCCAAAGCTAATCGAAACCGCGGCGGTCGGCCCTTTGATCGTAAGTTTCGATGTGGACATATTCTTTACCCATTCATCTTCCAGGTTCGGCGAATCCGGATAGTCTCTTTGCGCTTCGAGAAAATAGTCGCCGTCGTAGCCGCCTGACGCCATCTCTCTTGCGATTCTCTGCACCTTTCGCATGAACCTTGGCGTGACGTACTTTTGCAAAGTTGTCTTCCCCGCCTTGAAAGGATCAATCTGATGAGACACAGAATGGATGTACCACTTGTAGAATTCTTCAACGACGACGTTAGGGGGCGTGCCCACTACGGAAGATGCAGTCGTGCATTGGGTAGCAGGTAACGCGCTCAAGATAGCAACTATCAGAGCGCAGAATAGAATCCTGTTTCGTAGTTTCATAAGTATTTGTCTGCCCTCAAGCAAAATGCTTCTGCTTATTCATGGCTTCTTTGAGCACTCATCTGTGTCGAGCGGCGTCAAGTCAATATGCGCCGGGCCGCCGCCAGAACTGCTGTGACCCATACCGGTTAAAGTGCTTTTTGTCTGCGCAAGAATGCGGGGTTTGTCGGTATCGGCTCCTTCCACTGTGTAGGTGCCGCTGCCTGCCATAGTTAACACTTTCCACGTCGCGCTATAGCTTAATGTCCCGGCAGTCCCACTGGAAGGAACAAACTTCAACGGGTGCGGTACCAATGTGTTATTGGCCGTAATAGTAAAGGGTTTTTCCAGGCTGCAAACCACACCGCTGTAAGACGTCGGCCCGTCTTGCCCGGTGGCCTTGTATCCGCGGTCAAGGATGGTGATTACCGATTTAACGGATTGGGGACTCGGCACTCGGTCATAGCACTTATGAATCCAAATTCCCGTCGAGTTTTTCTTGTACAGACCTATATTGTTATCAGACTTGGTGCAAGGCCTTTCGACCCGAACCATGAAGTCAGGATCGTAAAAAACAACGGTCGCAATATTCGGCGACGGTTTCTTTCCGGGTGCCGTATAGACTATCATGGGCCGTGCTGCAGCTATTTCACCCTCGCCCACTAATTGCCACCTATCATTCGGCCACCATCCTGGCTTACAGGGATGGCTTTCACCGTTGATTAATCTATCCGAAAGATCAATAAGTTTATCAACAGCACTGCTAATAGGGTTTTCGTCGCAGTGCGTGAGTGAAAGACTCACTTTTTCTCCGACTCGAACCGTAGCCTTGAGTGGTGAGACCTTTAGCGTGAAGTCTAATGACCAAATGCTGAAATGCGTGGTAGCAATTGTTATAGTCTTCTTGTCCTTATCAAGATCGACCTCCTTTTGCATGTGCCAGGCTCCTTTATCGTCTTGATAAGCAAGGGACAACGCCTCTGGAAAAGTGCCTTCGAGATCGTGATCGTCGTAACGGACGGAGATCTCAAGTGGGTTGATAAAGGTCTTTTCCGCGGGACCAAGCTGATAGGAAATCCCCAGGCCCCCGGCAAATTTATTGGTTACCGGTTGAATACTAAAAGCGACAATATCTGTCAGCGCATCTTTTGGAACGGTAAGCGTGAATCGCCCGTCCGTGGTTGCCAGCGTGCCGCCTGCGAGTCCAATCTCCTTGGTTATCTTGTCACCCACGGGCGTGCCAACTTCTGTACGAGCAAATACCACCTCAGTATCGCCAGACTTCCTCGAAAACAGGATGTAGCCGAGAGCGCCGGTGACCAGGGCGCCGATGGTTAGGACGACGAGCGGGATTATTATTTTTAGACTTGTGCTCATAGCAGGATTCTCCTCATGCAAAGTAAAGGGACAGCGAGAGCTATGGCCGTGACTAATCGTTTTGTATTGAACACACAAACATTCTCCACGAGATCAGTTTCGCCGTCATGAGCTTCGCTTTCTTCATCTATCCATTTACGCGAATGTCAGCCAGAACTCTGCTCCACGCCACCAAGGGCGAAGAGCCACTTACCTGAGAACACAATGGTCCATCATCAGTCGTCCCGGGCTGATGACTCCGAGCATAGTGCATTCGACCACGAATGTTTGCGGATCTTTTAGTTGAGCCACCGAGGCTTTTTGAGAATTCTCAAAGTAGCAGCCGAGATCCAGGGAGTACCCGGTTTGCATAAACCAGACCAGGACTTTTCCCTCTTCAATCGTTGCTTTTCTAAGCGGTCCGGAAACACGGATTCTCTTGCCTTTATAATTCGCATCTGCGGCAACTTCGTTGGAGTCGTACTCACGAATCAACTCCATGTAATCGATAGCGCCGGCACTGCTGTTTTCCGCCGTCGCGTTGACGCTCCGGGACGGAGCCGCAACGGAGTTGTCCGCAGCCTCAGCCTCTCTTTCAATGCTCAATCCCTGATCGGTAAAGTTGATCTTGTCGGGCGAGATGCCGGTGACGGCCTGTAGATTCTGCCCGGCCAGTTGTTGGCTGACCTTCACGCTTTCGGCATTGCCTCCTTGCTTTCCTTCCTGATAAGCAGCGAGCGCGAATCCGGTGTAGAGCACGAGCGCTTCGTACATCTCTTGCTTCTTGCGGTCAGTTACTCCGTTCAATGCGTTGCCTTCAACGAGCGCGCTCGCAATCGTATCTCGCAGATCCATCACTAGTGCGTCCGCGGGAATTCCCGCGTCGTGATAGACGCTCGCGTTTGTGGCAAAGAAGAAACTCAGGGCCAGCGCGAGATCGTTAGGCTTGCCTGCGGCTCGTGCTCCCTTTTCATATTCACTCAGGATGGTGCTCATGATTGTAAGCACCTGCGGGTTGCCAGCGCCGATAAGATTGGCTATCTCACGGGTCTTTAGCTGAGTGCCTGTCGATCGAAAATGCAGAGACGCATCGTTGATCTTCGTAGCCGCTGGCGCCGCATTTGAAGATGATGTCGACGCGCCCGGATTCGCCCCGGAACGCTTTGCCGCGAGATTCTTCTCCAGCCGCCGCCGAGCGTATCGATCCATGATGATGTTTGTGATCATCGCGCTCGCCGGGTTGCTCCAATTGCCTCCGAGTCGGTCACTGTACTGCGCAAAGGCCGGCGCAGAAATGACGAGCAACAACAAAATCGACCAACAACCGCTTAGACACCTATTCTTCTTGCTCATTATGTGAATCTCCATTTTCCGTCTGTCCGTTGTTGCTCTTATTCAAGCCAACAAACCTCCAAGTGAAAACCATTTCTCAAGCTAATGCGACGAGACGCGCTATCAGGAATATTTCCTGACTACCGCGTGAAGGCGGATCGTTTCAACTCACATGAAACCACCGTGCGGATACGCTGAAAACCCAAGCAATCTCGTTGCCCGACCGCGGAAAATCACTTCACAAGCGCCTTTTCTTTCTTTTTAGGGCAAATTCGTCCATTTGCGCTCACATTTCACGAGAGATCGACAGAGCAGATCCCGCAATCGTTCTTTCATGATAGCTTCTTTCGGTGTCTTTGCTCCTCCATTCAGCCACTCGCGAACCTTCTTAGGTGTTACCGTATGGGTGACTGAGCTGCGGATCTCCACTTCAAGTTTTACTTAGTAAGCCAGCTTCGCAATGATGTTCCTTGAACGTGCGCATCGCTAATACCGCAGCGCCTCGTAGAGAGTCTCCGCCTCTACCCCAACGGTGTGTCGCAAGCCGTCAGTATCAAGATAAGAAACAATGCAGGCCGCCATGGCGCGGGAGTCTAGCACACGCAAAATACGAGGGCTAGCTCATGAGGTAGGCGCCGATTGGACCACGGAGCGAGGGGGTGGGGTGGGGTACTACCGCTTGCTGACAAAAAGTCGACATCAGGGGTCCGTCGAGTCTTTCGAGGGTTGCGGAATATTTATTTCTTAAAATACGAGTTGCTAAGAGTTGAGGTTACCTCAAGAGGTAAGCCCGATTGGACCACGGAGCGAGGGGGTGGGGTGGTACACCTTTGCCGAGAAAAAGTCGACATCAGAAGGTGCGTCGAGTCTTTAGAGATTTCCAGAATATTCGGTCTTGAAAATACGAGTTGCTAACAGGTGGAGGTTGCCTCAAAGATAAGCCCCAAGTTGGACCATGGACCAAGGGGGGGTGGGGGTACTACAGCTTGCTGACAAAAAGTCGACATCCAACCTCATGAGGCAAAACGTCGCCTGATTTCGATGAGTAAATGGACGATTTTGGACAAAAAGAAAAAGAAAGGGAATACGGGTTAGGACGCAATGAGTGCTTCGTTCCAGCAATTGAACACTCTACACAACTGTTGCATTCATTAGACTTATAGACGCGCAACAAATGCGATGGACTAAAATTGGCCACTCCCCTTACAGATTGCGCGAAAACCCCAGGATAAGCATCTAAACAGCCCTTTCTAAAAAAACCGAATAGCTAATAAAAGTGGAAACCGAGCAGTGATATTGGCTTCATCAAGCAAAGTGGCCCAGATTTGGCGGGGCGTGTCGTCGCTGAAGCGCGCCGAAGTGAGCAGGTCCAACACCCTCCCGCTTGCCAACTACAATATGTGTTCTACCGGTTCGGCACGTCGCACCTTGATTTTCACTTCCACCCGTGACCCGAGCCGGTTGATGATCGACATGAGGCGATCGACGGTGAACCGACCGAGCTCCGCGTTGCGGATGCGCGAGAAGTCCGCTGCCGCAATTCCGGGGCGCCCCTGCGCGCCGCGAACACTTAGCCCCTCCCGATCGAGCGCCTTGATGATTTCGGCGGCCAGAATGGCCTTGAACTGATCGGCATCCGCATTCTTGTGTCCGAGGTCGCGAAAAACATTTCCGCTTCCCCTCACTACTTCCAGCTCTTCGCTTTTCATCGCAACATCGACTGTAGGCGATCTCCTTCGTGTCCGTATCCGGTAGGGCTATCAACTTCACTTTGAACGGTTGGGGCCAAAACGCCGCGCTCAGATTTGACCTATCACCGAGTTCGGGATGAGGCAGGGCCACGGTCATGGACTTTTGAACCAGTGCGCTGAACTCCTCTTTATCTTCACCAGGCTAAAAACGCTGCGGCGCGCCGGTCACGACGCGCACCGTGTCGCGCGCGATCAGCAGCTCTTCATTCGTTGGGATTACGTAAACAGCGACGCGCGACGTATCCGCGCTGACCAGCCCTTCACGCCCTGCACTGTGCGCCTTATTACGCTCCCGATCGAGTTCGATTCCCAACCATGACAGCCCTTGGCAAATATCGGCGCGCACTTCCGCAGAGTTTTCGCCGATACCGCCGGTGAACACGATTGCGTCCGCACCGCTCATCGCCGCGAGGTAAGCGCCGATGTACTTGCGCGCACGGTAACAAAAGATTTCGACAGCCAGCCTGGCTCGACGGTCATTGTTTTCATGCGCTTCATCGAGCAACTCGCGCATATCGTCAGTCAACCCGGAGACGCCGAGTAAGCCCGACTGCTTGTTTAGCAAACTCTCCACCTCTCGCGCCGACAGCCCTTCCTTGCTCGCGACGAAATCAACGATTGACGGATCTACATCGCCCGAGCGGGTGCCCATCACCAAGCCTTCAAGCGGCGTCAGACCCATCGAAGTGTCAATCGAGTCACCCGCGCGTATTGCGGCGATTGAACAACCATTGCCCAAGTGCAGCGTGATAATGTTCGTCGCCTCGCGCCCGATGCCACGCAAGGTGCGGTAGCGGTAGGCAACGTAACGGTGTGAAGTGCCATGGAAACCGTAACGGCGAATGCGGTGGCGGCGATAGAGTTGATACGGCAAGGCATAGAGATAAGCGTGTTCGGGCAGCGTTTGATGAAAGGCCGTGTCGAAGACCGCCACTTGCGGCACCCCAGCTCCCAGACTCGCGCGCGCTGCGGTGATGCCCTCGATGTTTGCCGGATTATGAAGCGGCGCAAGCTCTATGCAATCTTCGATGCCGCGCAAGACTTCATCGTTAATCAGCACCGAGTTCGTGAAGTGCTCGCCACCATGCACCACCCGATGCCCAACCGCCTGAACATCAGCGACACTACTCACGGCGCTGACGCCCGATTCATCGGAAATAACCCAACGCAGGATCATTTCAACGGCCGCACGGGTGTCCCTGACCGGAGCGGCTGAGCGTTGAGGCGCACTTCCTTCGGCGGTGAACGTGATCACGCCGGCGCCCCCAACGCGCTCAATGACGCCATGCGCAAGACGAACGTCGGTATTCTGCGCGATGCGTTCCAAATCCGTAGCGATCAGTTGAAACTTGACCGACGAGCTGCCGCAATTGAGTACCAATAAGTTCATTAGCGTGAATTATGGTCGAGGAACCCTAATACGGCCACTTCCAGTCGCGAATCTCCGGCATGTCATCACCGTGCGTAACGATGTATTGTCTGTGGTTAATTAACTTGTCGCGCATGGCTTGCAGCACGTGCGCACCGATCGATTGGAGCTTCGGCACGCGTTCGATCACATCCATCACAAGATGAAAACGGTCCAGGTCGTTTAGCACAACCATATCAAACGGCGTACTTGTGGTTCCTTCCTCTTTGTAACCGCGTACGTGAAGATTCTTATGATTCGTGCGCCGGTAGGTCAGCCGGTGAATCAGCCAGGGATAGCCGTGAAAGACGAAGATGATCGGCTTGTCCGTCGTGAACAGAATGTCGAATTCTTTGTCTGAAAGACCATGTGGATGTTCGCTCTGCGGCTGAAGTGTCATCAGATCGACTACGTTGACCACGCGGATCTTCAGATCAGGAAAGTGCTGACGCAAGATGTCCACCGCCGCAAGTGTTTCGAGCGTCGGCACGTCTCCGGCACAGGCCATGACGACATCCGGCTCAATTCCCTGGTCGTTGCTGGCCCATTCCCAAATACCAATCCCTTGCGAGCAATGCTTGATGGCCGCATCCATATCCAGATACTGCAACGCCGGTTGTTTGCCCGCGACGATCACATTCACGTAGTTCCGGCTGCGCAGGCAGTGGTTCGCCACAGAGAGCAATGTATTAGCGTCCGGCGGTAGATAAACTCTGACGACCTCGGCTTTCTTATTCACCACATGATCAATGAAGCCTGGATCCTGATGGCTGAAGCCGTTGTGGTCCTGACGCCAGACGTGTGAAGTGAGCAGATAGTTGAGCGACGCTATCGGTCGCCGCCACGGAATGTGCCGGGTGACCTTTAACCACTTTGCATGCTGATTGAACATCGAATCGATGATGTGTATGAATGCCTCGTAGCAAGAGAAGAAACCGTGACGACCCGTCAGCAAATATCCTTCAAGCCAACCCTGACACATGTGCTCGCTCAGCACTTCCATCACGCGGCCATCAGGTGATTCATGTTCATCGCCAGGAAGGACTCCTTCAACCCAAACCCGATCGGTAACTTCAAAGAGCGCGTCTAGTCGATTTGATGAAGTCTCGTCCGGTCCCATCACGCGGAAGTTACGATCTTCAGCGTTGAGTTTCATCACATCACGCAGGAAGCAGCCCATCTCGCGAGTTGCCTCTGCCTCGACAGTGCCGGGCCTCGGCACGTTCACCGCATATTCGCGATAGTCAGGTAAGTTCAGTTCCTTCAGTAGCAAGCCGCCATTCGCATGCGGGTTCGATCCCATGCGGCGGTCGCCTCGTGGCGCCAGTTCTGCCAGTTCCTGTCTTAAACTTCCGCTCTCGTCGAACATTTCTTCAGGCTTGTAACTCTTCATCCACTCTTCCAGCATCCGCAGGTGCTCTGGCTTGCTCGCAAGTTCTGACAACGGCACTTGATGAGATCGGAATGTGCCTTCGACTGGTTTGCCATCCACAACTTTTGGGCCAGTCCATCCCTTGAGTGTGCGCAAAACGATCATCGGCCACTGCGGACGCTGCGTGAATCCATTCGCGCGCGCGGTTTTTTGAATCGTCTGGATCTCAGCCAGAGCCGTATCGAGAGTTGCGGCCATGAGTTGATGCATCGCTTCGGGATCGTCGCCTTCAACGAAGTGAGGTTTGTGGCCGTAGCCGATTAGCAGGCTGGTCAACTCTTCGCCACTCAAACGTGCGAGCACGGTCGGATTGGCGATCTTGTAACCATTCAAGTGCAGAACCGGAAGCACGGCGCCGTCACGCACCGGATTCAAGAATTTATTGGAGTGCCAACTCGTCGCAAGTGGTCCTGTCTCCGCCTCACCATCACCAACGACGCAACAGGCCAGGAGATCGGGATTGTCGAAGACCGCGCCGTAAGCATGCACCAGCGCGTAACCAAGCTCTCCGCCTTCGTGAATTGAACCCGGAGTCTCCGGAGCAACATGGCTGGGAATGCCACCTGGGAAGGAAAACTGCTTGAACAGCTTTTTCATTCCTGGCTCGTCCTGCGAAATGTTTGGATAAAACTCGCTGTAGGTTCCTTCAAGATAGGTATTGGCCACCAGTCCCGGTCCACCATGACCTGGCCCAGCGACATAAATTACATTCAGATCGTGCATTTTGATCAGACGGTTGAGGTGCACGTAGATGAAATTCAAACCTGGCGTTGTGCCCCAGTGTCCCAACAATCTGGGTTTTACGTGTTCGAGTTTCAATGGCTCACGCAGCAGCGGATTATCTAGCAAATAGATTTGTCCGATCGAAAGGTAGTTCGCCGCCCGCCAGTAGGCGTTCATCTTCCGCATCTCTTCGGTAGTGAGTTCTGTTCTCGTTCCAGTAACAGGCATTTTTCTCCCAATTATCTTAGGCGAGCGCCGCTGCGCCGCGACCCCTCCAAACTTTCCAACCAATGATCAACGCGACTGCGAACAAGGCGATCTTGAATGAAATGGCAGCGCAAATGGACGAATTCGCCCTAAAAAAAGAAAAAGGCGCACTTGCCTCGCAAACTGAAGTGGCTCAACGGTTTAACGGCGCCGAAGAAAATAGTTCATGTCCGATTGCGAAAAGTGGATCGACTCTGGTGACCTAGGCAATGATACGGGTTCCCTAACGACTCGCGAAAAAAGTATGCGCATCTGTAAGTTAGAGATCATCAATTTTCGCGGAATCAAATCTTGCCGTTCGTATTCTTCGAGCCTTGCGTAATGGTGCTCGAACTGCTCAAGTTCGACGGTTTGGTCACCAGCAGGTAATAGCAGGCATATTCCAGCCCTTGTAGAAACTCGATGCCTCGATAGGTCTCAAGGATCATAAGTTCGGGATGGATCATTGCAGCAAATTAACGCTCTGACAGCTTGAGTTTATCGTCAATGAGCACATCCGTTGAGATCCCCATCAGCCTCGCGTATTTGAGTAATACCGGGTATGGAGGTTCACGCACGCCTCTTTCATATTCAGAGACGTGTCCCTGATAAACTCCTCTAAACCGCAACATCTTCACCATTTCGGCTTGAGTTAACCCAAGGCTGGTGCGTATCTGACGGAGCTTGCTCGCAAGCCGACGCGGGCGTGGCCGAGTATTTCGGCCCATCAGAAATGCCCTCCTTGCGGAGAACACTTCTGTTGTTGGCAGACCAACCTATATAGGTTTATAGTTCGGAGTTGCTCGTTTGTCGCCTGGAATTCTCTTCGTGAATCCCAAGCGGCGCGCATCACGTCGCTTGTGAAGCCGCCCTATACATATTCGGAACAGAGGATAGCACAGCGTTAAACACGGAGGCAGTTCCGAACCTTGGGCTATGAGGTGGCAAAGCTACCCGATGACCGTGCCCAACAAAGAAGCCAGTTGGACTTCGACGGACAGCTACTTCCCGTAGAAAGGAATTGCGGATTGCCTCATGCCAATAGTCGCCGAACCGATAGACCAGGTCTCTCTGAACGGTATTGATGCTGTCCAGGATTGGATCCATGAGACACAGTCCCATCTACGACGCATTCCCATTGTGGGAGTACTAAGCAACAAAGGAGTCTTTAACGACGATGAGTATCTCGGCGACGGCGATGTCATGTGGCGGTTCAACGATCGCGGGATTCGGTCGTTCTGCCAACGAATCGGTTTTCGCTTTGATCAACTAGCGAAGCTCGAAACCCCATCCCTTGCTTCCCAAGTACTCAACGATTTACTTCAGCAGAATGAGATTCGGTCAAGGCTCGCTGAGGATGAGGTTGTCCTCGACGAGAGGACGAATACTATTATCGGGATAGTCTCACGAACGTATATCAGCTACACCAACGAGCAGTTCCTTGCGGACATCAACCAATTTCTCATCAGTCTGGCGAAAGACGACGCCTTCCAATTCCATGAAGCCTACGGAATCAACACGGAACTGACCGTCAGGTTCCGATCTGAAAAACGTCATGGAACGATTAAAGGGCGAGGCGGGGCTGGCGAGGATCGAAGTCTCCTCGGACTTGATTTCCAGAACAGCATGGTCGGCACATCGTCGGTACGAATCAACTATTTTCTGCATCGATTAGTATGTGCGAACGGAATGATGGTGCCTGCGGGCAAAGCCATCAATCGCGTCTTCCATTCTGGAAGAGATGTATCGTTCCAGGATCGACTTAATCGTCGTTTGAAAGAAGTCGTGCGCAAGCTGGACTGCCTTACGTCTATGCTGCAAGCCCTGGCATCGCGGCCGTTTGATCCAGAGCGACTTGCCCAGGACAATCACACGTGTCGCCAGGTTTTCGAAGTGATTCCCGCTTCAAAGCAAACAATCTGTGAAGGTGAGAAGCTCGCATTGCGGTATGCGAGCGATGCTTCCGAAGGGGAGAAGGGAAAAATGAAGCGAGCGCATGATGCGCAAGTTATTGGTCTAATCCCTAAATACTTCGGCGGAGAATTTGCGGCAAAGGTGTTCGAAACTTCCTTTCGTGATAATGCAACGATGTTTGATTTCGTGAATGTGTTCACCGAGTACGCGAAGAGTCGCGCACCAGCTCAGAGGCTCGAGATTGAAGAGAAGGCCGGAACGCTCGCGAAGTACATAGCTGAGAACGCCCGGAAATTCTGAGTAGGTGACATGGCCAGACTTCCACATTATTAACAATACGCCGCACGCGCAGGTCGAGGGCGCTGTACTTGCGCCGAGATCATGTGGTTTCTTCTCTAGCTGAAGTTTGCCTATTTCCGCATCGACTTTGACGTCCCGCCAGCGACGGATAAAGACAAAAATCAGCATCTTCGATGTTTTGCAGAGAATATGCGGATTTCCGAATCAAAATGACGAGAGCGCCCAACCGATACAGCGGCGACTGTAAGCGTCCAGGACCACAGCGAGATAAACGAACTCGCGCCGCAGCCGGATGTAAGTAATGTCGGACACCCAGAGTTGATTGATGTTTGAAAGCACCAACCCGCGGGCCAGGTTCGGATAGATGGTCAGTGCGTGATTGGAGTCGGTTGTGCGTACAAAAGCCCGCTGTCGCAGACAGAGCAGATTGTCTTCGCGGAGCAGGCGCAAAACGCGTTTATGATTGGCATTCACGCCGCGCCGGTGCAGTTCTTTGGTGATCGGCCGGTACCCGTAAGAGCGCATCTCCAGAGCGATGCTCTGAATCTGCCCGCGCAGTTCGACATCGTTATTGGTCGACGAAGCCGCACTGGGCGCCTGCCATTGGCGAAAGATTGTCGAGCGCGAGAGCCCGACCGCCTCGCCGAGCGATCTAAGGGCTCGCTCGGCGGTCGGGCTCTCTTCCCGTTCCTTTTGCAGTAGTGCCATGATCAGTTGCTGTGGTTGCCGCTTGCTGCTCAGCTCTCGGTTTCCAGCTTCTGCAAAAGCTTTTTTAAAAAGTCGTTCTCCATGGTGAGCCGGCCCACCATGCGTTCGAGTTCGTTGACCCGAGCTTCATCGGTGTAAGCGTGACCCCGTCCGGCGAACGCGCGCTCTTTATATTGTCGCAGCTCGCGCCGCCACTTCGAGATCGTGTTGTCGCTGACTTGATATTCGCGGGCTACTTGAGCCTGGCTCTTACCGGCCTCGATCTCGCGAATCACTTGGAGTTTGAACTCGCGCGTGAATGTGCGTCGCTTGAGCACCGCCGTCCTGGCGGCCACTGCCCCCTTCTTGGTCATCGTTAAGCCTCCTTCCCCAGCAAGGGATATGTGCTTAACTTTTTGTGTCAGTCAAGGGTGCAGTTCAACTGGTCCATCTTCGGCATCTT
>DIYZ01000148.1 GCA_002427845.1 Chloracidobacterium sp. UBA6041
TGGCTCCGCAGGTAAGACTCGAACTTACAACCCTCCGGTTAACAGCCGGATGCTCTGCCATTGAGCTACTGCGGAATAAGCGCCCTGCATAGCGGCAAACCATGCGCGGGCGCGAAGAAATTTTTATAACAGATGAGGTAGAGAGCGTCAAGACGAGCAAGGTTAACAGACGAGCAAGGTTGACGAGCAAGGTTGCCACGTTCACGAATGCAAACTTTAGTTTGCTGACTCGGAACCATTGCAACCTGAAGGCTGAACTCTAACCTCTTCCTCCGCTTGCGCTGCGCAACGAACTGCGAGAATATTTCGCACTGCCAAAACGACATTAAGAGAGTTCTATCAATCTCGACCCGCGTGAGACTGTCGCTGAAAGGCTTCCCTCTCTCTGAAAGGTTTACATGGAGCGCCGAATAACATCCTGGTTTAGTCAAAACTTAAGCGCAGAAATGCCCTTAGTGGCCTATGGTCATGCGGGACAGCCACTCTTGATGTTTCCGACTGCGGCGGCTGACTATCTTGAGTACGAACGCTTTCACCTGGTCGACGCTATACGACCGCTGATAGAAAGCGGCCGTCTTCGTGCTTACTCCATTAACAGTGTCAACAAATACAGCCTGCTCAATGAACAAATGCCTCCAAACCTGAAGGCTGAGCTGCTGACGCGCTTTGATCGTTACATAACAGATGAAGTGTTGCCGCTGATTCACAATGATGCGGGACCCGAGGCGCGTCCGTTAACAACCGGAGCGAGCCTTGGGGCCTTTCTCGCCGCCAACGCTTATTTCAAGCATCCGGATCTCTTTCGCGGAGTGATCGCGATGAGCGGTAGCTATGACGTGCGTTCCTATCTGAAGGGTTTCTACGACGACAACGTCTATTTCAACAATCCCGCCGACTATCTTCCCAACCTGAATGACGATCACTATCTGCCGCTGCTGCGAAAAGCCAGCGACATTTACATTCTCTCTGGACAGGGAGCCTACGAAGCTCCGGATCGCAGCCAGCATCTATCCGACATTCTGAAACGCAAGGGCATCCCTCACACCCTCGATCTCTGGGGTCCTGACGTGAATCACGACTGGCCCTGGTGGCGAAAGATGCTGCCCCACACGCTGGAGAGAATTCTTCAGTAGGACAGACATTCCTGTCTGTCCCGTTCTGCACGACCAGGAAGCGTTGCATATTCATTCCTGTCCCTAGCCTCATGCCGAAAATCTTGCTTTTGGCATGAAGGTGTTTCTTTTGCTTAGAGCTGGAGCACAAAAGAAGCGTAGGCAAAAATGCTGGAGAGTGAAGCGCGGTTACACCAAATCCGACGTGGAGTGGGACGATAGAAGAATCGTCTCAACCAGAGGAAACATTATGTTTCCTTCGAAGCAGCCGCGACAGTCTTTGTTGATCCACTTGAAATCACTATTGATGATCCGGCTCATGCAATTTCGGAACATCGATTTATTTCGATTGGGCGGTCTTTTAGAGGGCGGTTGCTGGTAGATCATATACCGAGCGCGCCGATAAGATCAGAATCATTACGCCCGCAAGCCGACAAGACCTAAGCGGCGCACCTTCGAAGAGGGTTAACAACTATGCGCAGAGAGTACGATTTCAGCGAGGGCACAAGGGGCAAACACACCGGAAAATCGATTCGCATTGTCGGCGATACGCGCTCGCACAAAGGGCTAAAAACTGCGGCAAAGATTCAACAGATCATTGAACGCGATCTGAAAAGTCGTGAGAATTTCAAGGTTGTTTGGAGCGAGCTAAACCAGGCGGAAAGGGAAAGCATCCGCGCTGCATGGCTCAAGAAAATCAGTACGGTCTTAGGAGATCGGGCGGAACAGTCGTCACGCCGCGCCTAACATCTGCGGCCATCATCGCACTCAACGGAACTTCACTCAGTCGGCGTAGCCCAAATCGCGCAGCAAACAGACGCCTTGTTGGTACTCTACCTTCGAATATAGGTGCTGGAACCACGCAGTTACCCTGGTGGGCTGTCGTCGCCCTTTTTACCCTTCTTCTTTTGCGGATCAACCTCGCGTGGACGCGTCATTGGCGGCGGTGGCGGAGTTTCTACTCTAGGCGTTACTGTCTCTCCCCTGGGTTGCGCGTTTGCGGGACCCTCTTCAACCCGCGGCGGCGGCGGCAGCGTCATCTGTTCCATCTTTGGTTGTGTATTAGCCGCAGGCAGCGTTGTAGTGTCTTCGTCCGTTTGCTTCGTAGCGTCTTCATTAAACTGCGCCCGCTCGGCGGCCAGTTCGCGTTGGCGCTGGCGGAACAATTCCTTCATGTCCTCGGGCATTGAAGGCGCCTTATCGAAGTCTTCTTTAGGTTTCCCCTTAAGAAAGTCTTTCATGAAGTCGATGAACATTGGCAGCGCGCCATGAGCGCCCGTCATTTCATTGCCAAGTGGTTTCTTTCGGCCCGGGTAGCCCATCCAAACCCCGGTAACATACGTAGGCGTATAGCCGATGAACCAAACGTCAGTGTGGTCGTTGACCGTACCTGTCTTACCCGCCAGCGGCACTCCGAGCGAACCGGCGGCTGCGGCGGTGCCAAACTGCACAACGCCGCGCATCATCGAGACCATCGTCAACGCGACATACTCATTCACCACCTTGTAGGTCGTCTTCTCCCACTCCTCAAGCACTGCTCCGTCTCTGTCCAAAACCCGGCGAATCATGTGGGGCTCGACGCGTATGCCCTTGTTCGGAAATGCAGAGTAAGCGGAAACCATCTGGTCCAGCGGCACTTCGGTGGCGCCGAGCGCCGACGGAAGGTAGGGAGCCATCGGCACTTTGACACCGAACCGCCGCAGCATCTGCGCGCCGGTTTGTATTCCCACCGTTTGGAGCAGGTGAACGGCCGGAACGTTCATCGACTTCGCCAGTGCCATTTTTAGCGGCAGGTCACCATTGCCGAGCGAGCCGTCATAGTTGTGAGGTTGCCAGCTTCCAATACTGATTGGAGCACCACTGACGGTTGTATCCGGTGTCATACCCCATTCGACTGCTGCCGTGTAAATGAATGGTTTAAAGCAGGAACCTGTTTGCCGATAAGCCTGAGTGGCATTATTAAACTTGCTGGTGCTATAGAAATCGTAGCCGCCGATCATTGTGACCATCTCGCCGGTCTTTGCGTTGAGCGTCATCATCGCTCCCGCCACTGCCGGAACCTGCGATAGCTCAACTTTCAACCGCCGGCTCTTCTTGTCGACTTCTTTGATTTCAAACTCCGAAAGATATCCGGGCTTCAACTCGTCTTTTGGTTGGCGTTTGGACCAGCCCATATCGGCCGGGCCTACTGTCGCTGAATAATTGCCAAAGCGCACAATGGCTTCGTTCTTTGCGTGATCCACCTTGGTTATTAGTCCTGATAAGTACCGGCCCTGCTGATAATCATTTCCATACCAGTCTGGATCCTTATAGTTATTAATCTCCTGGGTGGTTGGTGGACCCTGCCCGTTGTTTGCCGAGGTGGGAATCATTTTGTAACTCGAGCGCCAGCCGCTATGAGTTTGGTCGTAACGCCGCAAGCCGGCACGCATCACTTCGTAGGCGCGCTTCTGCGCTTCAACGTTGATTGTCGTATAGACGGATAGACCGCCCTGCGCCACCCGGGTGGTGTATTTGTCCTCGAGCTCTTGCCTGACATATTCCACCGGGTAATCAAAAGCACTCGACTTTGGTTGAGATTGATAATAAGCAGTGTCGGCGAGTTGAATCGGTTTCGCTTTAGCTGCGTCCACTTCGGCCGGCGTTGCGAAACCGTTCTTGGCCATCAAGTCCAGAACTAAATCGCGGCGTTCTTTTGCCCGCGCTGGATTAGATGTCGGCGAATACTCGCTCGGTGCTTTGGGAACACCAGCCAGCAAAGCGGCCTCGCCAATCGTTAAATCCTTCGCTTGTTTTCCAAAATATGTTTCAGCGCCGGCTTCAACGCCATAAGCGTTGGCGCCGAGAAAGATGTGGTTTGCGTAAAGCTCCATGATCTGGTTCTTGGTGTAATACCGTTCGATCTGAAGCGCTAACGCCCACTCGTTCATTTTTCGTTTGAGAGTTTGTTCCTTTGAAAGGAACAGGTTCTTGGCAAGTTGTTGCGTAAGCGTTGAACCGCCTTCAACCTTGTCGCTGGTGAGGTTTTTCCACGTGGCGCCAATGATGCGAATGGGATCGATGCCCATGTGGTCATAAAATCGCGCGTCCTCTACCGCAAGGATCGCATTTTTCATTAACGGCGGAATCTCTTCGTACTTGAGGGGGATCCGTTTCTCCAGCGCAAATTCACCGATTACCGTCTCGCCGTCACCTGCGTAGACTCGCGTCACCACGCTCGGACGATAAGTCGCCAGGGCTGCTACCTCATTCGCGGCCCGCGAATAATTGAGTTCGTAGGCGGCGATAATTCCGGTTAAGCCGCCGGCGGCGAGCGCCAGAAATAAAACTGCGGGGAGCCAAAATCTCCGGAGAATGTGCTGGCGTTGAGCCGGGGGTGCAGTCAAAACCGCTCGCGGCGAGAGTGCTCGAAAATCTTTTGCCATTTGAAAAATCTACCTTTTGATGAGACCGAAGGGGTTCTTCGATGTCTCACGAATTACGAGGCGATTGCGGTCTGGGGAGTTCATTAGGCCGATGAGGATTATAACGCAAGCTCTGTTATAATCTACACGCAAACGGGGGCGACAGGCTTCGACAGGGGTTTGGACGACCGACGGATGCCATGCCGGGCTACTCTATGCAGCTCGTTAAAAAGCGTAGGGAAAAAACAATTGCCAATAACAATGAATTGGCTCTCGCTGCCTAATTAGCAGTGAGCGTCTCACCGCAAGTCGCTTATGCGCGCGGAGGGAGATGTCACTCAGATAAGCTGGCCCAACCTTTCGGTCCGTGAGGTTGGGCGAGACAAAGTCGGACTAGCTTTCACCGAGGTCTTGTCGCTTCACTTACTCGGTGCGAAGCGAATTGTTGTCCGGCTTGTTCGGACAAAGAAGAGAAGCGACTAAGCATGTAGAGTCTTTCGGCGGCTTCTCCTGGATCCGAGTTCAATTCTCGGCGCCTCCACCATTCTTTGAATTTCGGATTTCGAAATGCGGATTTGAACACCGACGTTGGAAACCATCGAGATCGTGAAATCTGAAATCCGCAATCCGCAATCCGCAATTCGAAATTCGAATCTTCCAATAGGCATCTTCGACAGCGGCGTGGGCGGGCTTACCGTCTATCGCGCATTGCATGAACGCCTACCCCACGAGCACTTTGTTTACCTGGGCGATACGGCGCGCGTGCCCTATGGCACAAAATCGCTTTCGACTGTCGAGCGATACGCGATTGAAAATGCGAAATTCCTCGAAGGGCATGGCATCAAGTTACTCGTAGTCGCGTGTAATACCGCTTCGGCTCTGGCATTGCCTGCCATTCGCGCCGCTGTTCGTATAACTGTCGTTGGCGTAATCGATCCCGGTGCGCGAGCGGCGGTGGAAATTGCAGGAGCGCGAAAGATCGGTGTCATTGCTACCGAGGCCACGGTGCAGAGCGGCGCTTACGCGAGCGCGATCGCCAGAATCAATCCGACGATTGAAGTGATTGAGCGGGCGTGCCCATTATTTGTGCCGCTGGCTGAAGAAGGTTGGGCCGATACTGAGGTGGCGCGGGCCGTCGCGGCAGAGTATCTGCAAGACTTTACGAAAGAAGATATCGGCGCACTCGTATTGGGTTGCACGCACTATCCAATCCTGCGCGATCTAATTGGTGACGTTATCGGGAGAAGCGCTCCTTTGATAGATTCGGGCGAAGCTGCGGCGGGCGAGGTCGAGGCGCTGCTCGAATCGAGCGGGCTTTCTTCTGCTCAAGCGGAGCGCGGCACGGAGCGTCAGCTTTGTGATGATTTGGATCATTTCTATGTGACCGATGCGGCCGAGCGTTTCGCAAAAGTCGCCGAGCGATTCCTGGGGGCTGCACCTTCAGTCCTGGAGGCGGTGGAAGTTTGGGGACATGATGAGCTTCGTACGCACTGACGGACGCGCGTGCGATGAGTTGCGCGCAGTCAAAATAACTCCTGGCTATTTGCCGTACGCCGAAGGTTCGGTCCTCATTGAGATGGGCCTGACGCGGGTGGTGTGTTCCGCGTCGGTGGATGAGCGGGTGCCGCCATTTTTGCGCAACAGCGGCCAGGGTTGGATCACTGCCGAGTATTCAATGTTGCCGCGGGCTACGCAACAGCGCAAGCCGCGAGAGATTGGCCGCGGCGGGCCGTCGGGTCGAACGCATGAGATTCAACGTCTGATTGGCCGCAGTCTGCGCGCCGCCGCCGATATGCGTCTGCTGGGTGAGCGCACCATAACTCTTGATTGCGATGTCCTACAGGCGGACGGTGGCACACGAACGGCTGCTGTCACGGGCGCGTATGTGGCTTTCGCGATAGCCTGCAATCGATTGCTGAGCACGGGAAAGATCCAGCGCAACATGATTACCAACGAAGTCGCCGCCATAAGCGTTGGCATAGTCGCGAATGTACCTCTGCTCGACTTGAAGTATGACGAAGATTCGCGAGCAGAAGTTGATATGAATGTGGTATGTACAGGAGATGGGCGGTTTATTGAAGTGCAGGGAACGGCCGAACGGGAGCCATTCACTCGTGAGCAAATGGACAGCTTACTGGGTTTGGCGGGGCAGGGAATCGAATCTCTGGTAGCGATACAAAGGGAAGTAATAGCGAGGACGAAGCTCCAGCCATAGCGACGGCTGACTAGACAACGGGTCTGCCGGTAGCGCGCATCGGAGCATGCGACAGGAAAGGTCGCGATTCCCGATCACACGCCAACTGAGCCAACCTGAGTTAAAGAGTACGATTTGTAAGGAGTTGGATATTAAGATGAGACACCTAATAGCTTTCTTTGTTCTGATGTTCGTCGTTGCGAGCTGTTCTATAGCAACGGCACAGGAGGCCTATACCAGCGATCAGGTTGATTATGCCATCGAGCTTCCGTCGTCGATGTGGCGGGTAATCTCTGAACCCGACGCGGCGCATGAACATGCCGAGTTCATTTACGGAGAACGTCTTGACGGGTATCTGCAAATTCGCAAAGAGGTGGTTGACGCGGGCACGACGCCTTCAGATCTTGCGCGTCGGGATCAAGACCAGAAGCTGAGATTTCTTCCGGGGTTTGTAGAAGGAAAAGAAGAGAAGTTTTCCGGCCGGCTGAACGGCGTTACGATCTCTTACGAGTTTATTAAGACAGGCAAGCCGATGATGGGACGCATTTATTATTTACAGGCCGATAACCGAACGATTTATGCTTTGCGCTTTACGGGCTTACGCGACAAGCTCGCGCGCATTCGCAACCAGACCGATGCGATCGCGCGCAGCTTTAAGCTCAAGTAGTCGCTTTCCAATCTTCTTTTATTGGCCGCCACGTTCTAAGAAAGCGCTGGCGGCCAATTTGTTTTGCCTAACGATAATCACGACATTGTGTAAAATGCGCGTCTGATTTCAGATGAGACTAAAACTCGCTCCAGGCCTGGCAATTAAGAACTCAACTATCGAAGGCAAGGGCTGCTTTTCCGTAGCTCACTGCCGCCGCGGCCGGAAAATCGCGGAGTACACGGGCGAGAAGATTACCAACGCTGAGGCCAATCGCCGGGCGAGCCGAAGAAGGTTGCGCATCTGCGCTATCAATAATCGCTGGAGCCTGGACGGCAGCCGTGGTGGAAACGGCACGCACTATATTAATCATTCGTGCGAGCCCAGCGCCTATATGAAGATTCTTTACGGCCGCATTCTGTTCATTGCTCTGCGGGACATCAAGCCGGGAGACGAAATCACAATCGACTACGAGCAAACCCTTCATTCAAACAAAAAAAGGTGCACCTGTGGAGCCCCTTCCTGCCGCGGTACTATCAACAAAATGCAAAGGTAAAAAGGCAAAAGGAAAAACACGAAGGCTTTCCTTTTACCTTTTTCCTTTTGCCTTCATTAGAGCCGCGGCAAAGTAAAACTAAATTTTGATCCGCGCCCAACTTCCGACTCGAGATCGACGCTGCCGCCGTGTTGTTCAACGACTTCACGAACAAAAGATAAACCAAGTCCTGTTGAATCTTCGTCTTTCTCCTGGCCTTCGCGTACGACGCGATAGAATTTCTCCCATACCCGGTCCCTGGCCTCAGCCGGAATTCCGTAGCCACGATCCTCTACGCTTAGTCTTACTGTCTCGGCTTCGAGCGCGGTCGAAACGGTGACCGTTGTCCGCTCAGGACTATACTTAATTGCGTTGGTGACCAAATTTTTCACCGCCTGCGTGATCATGCTTTTGTCTGCGGCCACGGGCGGAAGTCTTTGCGTGGGTTGTTCGACCAGACGAATTCGTCTCTTCTTGGCGGCGGGTTGCAGATTGGCGATCGTCTCTTTTACTACCTCATCCAGCCGCAGCGGAATCTTCAAAAACTCCCGTCTATCGCTGCGCTGGAGATCGGTGACCGCGAGGAATGTATTGATCATTCGCGAAAGCCGCTGCGATTCGTTGGCAATGATCGTTACAAACTCTTTTGCCTGCTCCGGCAATTCTTCGTCAGCGGTAAGCAATTCGGCGAACCCATTTATGCTTGTTAATGGAGTGCGGAGTTCATGTGACATCAAAGAGATCATGTCACTTTTCAATTGCTCATATTCCTTAATCCGCGTCACGTCTTTGATGATCAGCGCCAGGCACAGCGGTTGAGAACTGCCTTTCATCTGGTTGGACGCTCGGCTCGATTCCGGCTTGGACACTCCGCTCGAGTCCTCGACCAGGGATATGCGCAGACCATAAGTCTCATTGTGTTCCCGGAATTGAAGCTCACGTTCATAAGCGTCACCGGTCTGTAAGACCCTTCTAACGGCCAGGGCCGGCTCGTCGAACACGTCGGTGCGAAAACGATCCAACAGGTCGAAAAAGCTGAGGTCCAGCGCCTGATCCAGACTCAAACCGGACAACGCCAAAAGCGATTTATTAACACACGCAATCCTGCCATCGAGATATCCGAGAGCTACTCCATCGGTTATTTCGGATAGGGCATTAACGCCGACGCTCTGTTCCAAAAAAGCTCCGTTAAGAGCATACAGCGCCTCCAGTTTTCGCTGGGAGCCCCGGGCAGAAAAGAAGTCGACCAGACTGCGTTCATGGGTAGCTTTATTTGCTTCTTCGCGTTGCAGATTGCGCGCCAACTGTCCTCCAATCGCGCCTAGTAGCGCTCTGTCGTCATCATCGAATTCCCTGGTGACGCGAATAAGAAGAGCGCCGACTGTGCGGTCTTCATGCCGCAAGGGCAAGGCAATCCTGGTAGATGAGTCCGGCGGGCCTAATGACATCACCATGATCTCGCCCTCCGACATTGCCTTTTCGCACAGACGAACGCCGTCGCGCCAAGCCGAGTTTTGGCCCGTCTCAAGATTTCCCTGGGCCGGCCGAAGACGCGCAGATGAAACCAGACGACCGTCGGTATCTCGACGGAAGAGTACCGCTTCGGTCGGGGCGAGTACTATGTCAAGCAGTTTCAATCCGCTCATCAATTGCTGTCCCGCGTTATCTGCCTGAAGTGATTCCAGATTACGACTGGATGCAATCAGCTTTTTGGTTAGCTCCGTATCGTTATCTCGCAACCTCTTGATCTGCATCGTGACGGCAGACAGTGAAGCGGCCAGAGCTATTGGAGCAAAGAGAATGTCGATAGAGAAAAATCGCGATTCGACTAAGCTCAATATTGCCAGCGCCAGGAAACCTCCGCCCAGGCTGGGAAACGAACGGCGAGCACCGAAGTGGCCCACAGCGGTCGCAGCCGCGAGAGACCCAGCGAGAATTAGCAGCGCGCTCATTCCCAAGCTCGGAAACCAAACCGCAGAGCCGTCGCTATTCGGCAGTAACACGAATGCGTGCTGGAATGGCGCGAGAAATCCCGCGAACCACAGCGCAAGGCTAAGCGAGCCCGCCAATAAAGCGACGCCGGCATAAGTCAACGCTAATTTGAAATTGGAAGAACGTGTCAAGTTGAAAGGAAATTGAAGACCTGAGGCGGGCTACGAACGCTTTCGCCGGTATTGCAAAAGCGGGAGGATTATACACTGTTGGACACGGTTGTTCTACTGAGAAACCTGTATTTGCGCGTTCTTTGCGAGAAGCTTAGGTGGTGAGAGACGTTAAAGCGTTTAGTAAGTCAGCCTCGTCCTGAACGTCGACAGTTCTCAAGTCGAGCAAAACCAGGTCATCGGAAATGCGGGCGATGATGGGGGTTGGAAAATGTCTCAGTTTCCGTTCCACATCGTCAGCGCTGAGACGGCCATGCTTGAGAGCGATGAGTGCGGTTTCCGGATGAGTATTTGGGCCGGAGCCTCCGCCGATAGCGGATTGACCCGACACGATGGTTGCCGTTAGCCCATCGGAATCATCGCCAGGTAACTGGGCGACAAAGTTGCGCGCCCTTTCTTCAATAACGTCCTTTGGCAAAGCCAGCATTCGCAACGCAGGTATTTCCTCGATCGCGCCGCGCCGATGCGCCTCAAGTGTCGCTTCGATAGCCGCCAGGCACAACTTGTCAACGCGCAGCGCGCGATATAGCGAATGCTTACGAAGCCGATTGATGATCTCGCGGCGCCCGACAATCAAGCCGGCCTGTGTTGCGCCCAACAATTTGTCGCCGCTAAAAGAAACAAGGTCTACTCCCGCCGCAATAGATTCACTTACAATTGGCTCGTCACGCAGGCCGTACAAACTCAAATCGTTAAGTACGCCCGAGCCGGCGTCTTCATACAACGGCAATCCGGATTCATGCGCCAGCGACGCGAGTTGCGACAACTCCGGTGAAGCAGTGAATCCAATAATGCGGTAGTTTGAAGGATGGACCCGCATGATCAGGCGCGTATCACTCTTTATCGCCTGACGGTAGTCGTCCAGTCGTGTACGGTTCGTTGAGCCAACTTCGATCATGCGCGTACCGGAGTTGGACATGACCTCAGGGACACGAAAATCACCACCGATTTCCACGAGTTCCCCGCGCGACACGATCGTCTCTCCATCGCGCGCCAACACCGTCAAAATTAACAGTGCTGCCGATGCACAATTATTGACAATGAGGGCAGCCTCTGCTCCCGTCAGTTGAGTGAGTAACTCTTCTGCATGAGCTCCACGCTTGCCTCGAGATCCGGTTGTCGGGTCGTATTCAAGCGTGCAATAGCCCGCTGCCTGCTCGACAACAGCCGCGCGGGCGGCCGCGGATAGGGGGGCACGCCCCAAATTCGTGTGCAGAATTACACCGGTGGCATTGATCACGCGACGGAGGGAGGAAAGCGCTTCGCGTTGTGACACATTGCGAAGCCGCTCAATTGATTCCGTCAGCAGGGCATCTTTCGTATATCCGTTCAAAGCTTCTGATTGAATTTGTGTACGCAGCTGTGCAATGACTTCCCGCGCCATCGCCGTGAGCCGTTGGATGCCAACCGCACTCTCGAGCTGCGCCGCTTCCGGCGTACGAAGGAGTTGATCCACCGAGGGTATCGCTCTCAGCGTGGCAGTTTTGGAAGCGACTGAATCAGCCATAGTATTTTGAGAGGATTTATCTTGCGGCCGTAGAATAGCGGTTCTTCGGTCCGCCCGCAAATCGTAGATCTCGCAGCGGAGCTTATTTCACAGTTGCCGGACATATGTGTTGACACGAAGCTTTTGAACCGCCTAGACTCAGTTTAGCCGCGTCGGATCCGCTGACGCGCCCCGCCAGTTTTCCCGCCCGCCCGCAAGGAGAATCATCGCAGTGTCACAACAAAATAATAAACTTTTCCGCTCGCAATCCAGGTCCAGGACTAAGAGCCGGGCCGTCGTCGCGAATTATGAGCCTACCTTAGATGAGCAACTGTCGCGACTTGAAGAAGACATTCGCCGCCTGAAGATCGAATTTGACGTCTTTTTTAACGGGGCTGCAAAACGACCGCCTTACGATACAAAGGGTCGCGTCGAAACAATCATTAAGCGGCTCGGCGACGATCGCACGTTGAGCTATGCCCAGCGTTATCGCTATACGACGTTGGCGTCACGGTACAATACCTTCCGCGATCTTTGGCGGCGTACGATGCAGGGCCGTGAAGAGGGTCGAGACGCGGTCGCAACAGCGCGGGCGAACGCAAAGGAACAAGCGGTGGCCGAGTTTAAGAGAACAAACTTTGTTTGTGACGATGCGCATAAAGATGTGGAACTGGTAAAGAACCTGTATAGCGCATTAATGGAAGCGAAAAAGGTTTGCGGTGAACCAATTGAAGATTTTTCTTTTCCACGCTTTCATAGACTAATTGCATCTCAGGCCGATGGCTTAAAAGAACGTCTTGGTTGCAAACGAGTCTTGTTTTCCATTGACGTGGAAGGCGGGCACGTTAGCTTCAAAGCCAAAGGCGATAGAGCTTAAGAAACAACTACCAGAGAAACAAAAAAGGCAACCATGGTGGTTGCCTTTTTCATTTGTGCGCTTACCGGACCGGAGACCGGAAGCGGTCAGTGGCGTTGCCAAGCAAGCCGGGGAGACCTACACCTTCATCACATTTTCTGCCTGCGGTCCTTTCGGACCCTGCGTCACTTCGAACTCAACTTCCTGGCCCTCTTCAAGAGTCTTGAAGCCGTCGCCCTGGATGGCGCTATAGTGGACAAAGATGTCTGAAGAGCCTGGCTGCTCGATGAAACCATAGCCCTTCGAATTGTTAAACCACTTGACCTTGCCGGTTATTCTAGACATAACGACGAATCCTCCTAACGATTCGGTAAAACGGGGCGAGAGCTTGTGGAGCTTTCGCGCGACCTGGGTTAAAGCTTGTGAGCCGGACGCGCTTTTTTAGGGGCGCAATACGGAAACACAATCAAGAAAAAATGCATGGTGAAAAGCGCTGTTGGCGCGTTTCATCATGCATATCTACGGGGGGAAACTACAGAACACATTGCTGTAAAGCTTGTAAAGCGAAAAACTTAGGACCAATTTCAAAGGCTCAGCTTGTGGCGATGGCGCATACTAAGCGAAAGCAAATTGGGCTGTCAAGCATAAAAGCTAGCAAAAATACTGGTAGACCGGGCCCATCTTGAACGCGCGGCGCGGCTTTTTATATCCAATTCTTTGAGAATGTAGCCGGCGTTAGCAAATTTCTCAGTCAGGAAAAGTACATAACGAATGTCTACAGCAATGGCTCGTCCTTTGGCTTCGTTATAGAAAAAGTCGTTGCCCAGACCTTCATAGTTGCCGTCGAAGATTATTCCTACCTGCTCGCCTCGTCCGTTCATGATGGGACTGCCCGAATTGCCTCCGATAATGTCAGTGTCGGAGAGGAAATTCACGGGCACATTTGCGCGATCGGGAGTCGTATATTGGCCAAAGTCGTGCGCTCGATAAAGTTGTTTGAGTTTCTCAGGAACGTCAAACGGCTCGCGTCCCGTATCTTTTTCAACAACACCTCCGAGTGTTGTGAAGGGCGAATAATCGATGGCCTCGCGCGGCACGTATCCTTTAACCTGGCCGTAGCTGAAACGCAATGTGCGGTTCGCATCAGGATACTGATTGCGTTGCGACGACGCATTTTGTCCGCGCATTTCGACCATACCTTCCAACAGCAGTGGCCGCCAGCGTGCGACCGTTGCATTGAAAACCTGCTGACGGGGTTGTAACCGTTGGGCTTCAGTGCTGAGTTCGAGTGCAAAGTCTGTTAATGGCTCGTGCAGCTCACGCAGTTGCGCGGCGGTCAAATCGAAAAGACTCGATAGACCTTCCATGGTTGAATAACGTTTGCCATCAACAACCTCGCGAGCAGAATCTTCTTCAGCGCGACGGCGAGCATCGCCTTGCAGATTTCCGAATCTCTTTTCAATAAAGTCGATCTTCTGTCCGGCCGGAAGCTCGTCTGCTTTTTTAAGGAGGTAAGCCAGCAACTCACGCTCCACGGTTGGGTTGCGCTCGGCGAATACGCCGGGAAGTTGCGCCCGCAGTCGCTGAATTCCCTGGGGACCGAGCGCAGGATTGCGTTCCGCCTCGGGTTTTTCTTTGTCAGCCGCTGCGCGTTGCGCGAATGAGGCAATGGCAATCAAGTCGCTCGCACCAAACATTTGCTGAACCAGCAGATCGTGCTGAGCCGTCGCGGTCAAAACCTGATAAGCCTTTTCCAGACTGGGCAGGATCTCGCCATATTTCATTTTGCGCGCCGGGTCGGCATTGACCCAATGGGTAAAGGCCGCTTCCTGGGCCCGCTTTGTTTCAACGATATTTGCTCGTCGCATTGCAAGGACCGAGCCTTCAAAGTTCTTCAGGTCGTTGCTCAAGCCGAAAATCGTACTCTGGAGTCTGACGCGCGCGGCTGAATCGTTTTTGCCGGCATCTTTCAGTGCTTCGATTTGGTAGCTCAGGACGTCTATAAAGAATGGCATGGCTATATCCTGGTTGTAAGCGACTGAATAACTCTCTCGATATCGCCGCGTCGAACCCGGATAACCCATTACCATCATGAAGTCGCCCTCTTTAATCCCGGCGATCGAAAGCGAGAGAAACCGCTTTGGCTTATAAGGCGCGTTCTGCGGCGAATAGTCAGCAGGTTTTCCGTCTGGTCCGACGTAGGCTCGCATAAATGCGAAATCGCCGCAGTGTCGAGGCCATTCAAAGTTGTCAGCGTCGCCGCCAAAGAATCCGATGGACTTGGGCGGTGCATAAACGATGCGCACATCGCGCAGCACCAGGTAAGTGAATTGGTAATAAGAAAGGCCTTCACTCATTGGAAGGACGTGCACTTGAATACCTTCAGTTGGCCGGGACCCGGCGGTTTCCATCGCGAGAATCTTCTTTTGAATTGCCGCGGAGCGTTCGGGCGACGCCGGCTGGCTAATGCCTCCGAGCACTTCAGAAGTAACGTCTTTCAAGTCCTGGGTGATGGTCACTGTATAGCCTTTGGCGCTTAGCTCCTCAGCTCGGGAACGCGCGGTGTAGCCATTGGTCCCATAGTCTTTGGAGGTATCTGATGCGGCGACGAGCGCTTCAAAAGAGACGTGATGATTTGTAAGCAGAAGCCCGTCGGGCGAAACAAATTCTCCAGTTCCTCCGCCTACGATCACCACGGCGTCCTTGATACTTATCCCGTTAGGGTTATAAAGCTGCGAAGTGGGAATCATGAGTCCGCGCTTCTTAAGCTGATCGGCGGGCAATCGCGTGATGGCGTCGGGCAAAAACATCCCTTCGTCGCCGAAGACCCAAACGGGCATAGCTCCGATTGCCAGCAACAACAGCAACGAAAGCGCAGTCGCGCGCGCAAGTTTAGAGCCCATACTTGTAATTCCTTTGTGACTTTGGTTGAAGATGTTGAGGATATTAGCAGCGAACCATCTGATTCAGAAGTTTATCTGGCAAACAAAAACCCCGGGCTCACCCGGGGGTATTTGTTCATCGCAATGTGCGGCTAAATTACCGGATGGAACTGGTCAGCAAATACTGCAAAGGATTCACCGATTCATCATTGATCCGAATCTCATAATGTAAATGTGGTCCGGTTGATCGTCCGGTGGAACCGACGCGGCCAATGAATTGGCTTCTTGCGACAGTCTGCCCCTGGGCCACGTCAATGTGTGACAAGTGTCCATAGCGTGTGGTTAAGCCGCCACCGTGATCGATGACCACAAGCTGGCCATAACCGTTTTGCCAACCTACGAAGGTGACGGTGCCACTAGCACCTGCAACCACCGGGTCTCCCCACGCCGCGTCGATGTCCTGGCCCGAGTGAAATTCATAAGAGCTACCGCCGAATGGATTCCTGCGACCGCCAAAGCCACTTTCGAGTTTGCCAACGACTGGCCAGACTGATGGCGTGTAGCCTCGCTCGCGCAAAACAGTTTCGTAGGCCCGCATATTACGTTCGAGTTGATTCATCTTACCTTCAAGGGCCGCCAGGCTGTTGGCATCAAGCGGCAGCGCGGGACCACCGGTGCCCGGCATAGCAGTCTGTTCGTTCACGACGCCCGACTTTTCAGCCAGTTTTCTTGAAGTATCTTCAACGGCTTCAACTCGGTTGCTAAGCCGATGGAGTTCCTGCCGTTGTCGCTCGTTTTCGGCGCGCAGTCGTTGATTTTCAACTTCGGTGCGGAAATGCAGCGCTTGCTGAGTAAGGCCGTAAAAGCCGTAAAGCGCCGCACAGAGAAACACGACTATCAGGAACCCGAGAAGTCGTAACGATTTCTTTTCGACGCAAAAGCGGCGGATCTTTGAACTGGAACGGGGCGTGTGTGCGATTATGAATGCGTAAAAACCGTCATCTCGGGTCATTTCAATCTCTCTCCCATTGCCTCGACTCACAAAACGGCGCGGCCGAAACTGAAAACGACACAGCCTCCGAACGGGGACTAGCGCGGGATCACTGCATACGAGGTTTGTTTATTTGACCTGCTTGAAGATTGCAGCGGCTGAATAAACCTCAATATTTGAGGTGAAAACTCAGCCGACCGATGCTGCAAAGAAGCGCGACCCTATCATACGAGGAAAGGCATTGCAAACCGGAAGCGCGCTAAATTGTGTTAGATATCGTCCACTTGGCGGCGGCGGCGGGAGCGATCTCGCAGGGTGGAAAAAACAATCATTATTAACAAAGCCAGGAACACGACGACAATTAGAGTCTTCATCGCAACGAGTAGAAAGCCGCCTATCGTAATGAGTTGACCAAGCAAAGCAACGCCGAGAAGTATTAGAGCGGCAATCCCACCCAACGCTTTAAGAACTAATGCCATTTATCCAACTTCCTAATTAAGAACTTTCGTTTGGCCTAAGAGCTTCTCTTGAAAGGAATGCTCTCCAAATCCTGTCGAGCGAATTGGGTCGTTTCTCCGGACTTAAAGCGTGGCGATTCGACCAGGGAACTCGATACCACTGAAGGCGGTGGCCTGCGCGAGTCGAAGCGAACAACCCGATTGCCTGAGCCGCGCCGGCGAACGTAGTCGAAGAGCATATAAGCGCCAAGCGCCACGAGAGCGACGGGAAGCAGTTGCCGAACAGGCAGCTGGACGCCGAGCAGAGTATGAAGCAGGAAGAGGGTGCCGATGACTATCAGGGTTATGCCCCAGGCAAAAGGATTTCCATACAAGCGCCGGGCAATCACATCTTCTTCGGTATCAGGCGTCAAACCCGCCCGCATGAGTTGAGCGGTTCGGCAAGCATCAACCGCGGCAAAGAGCCAGGTGCCCAGAACACCCAGGACGAAGAAATGAACGCCCTGCGTCAACACGGCCATCTGAAAAAAACTCGCAAAGATCGCGAAGTGGACGATCGCTTTCGCCGTTTGACCGTTGTAAGCGGCGCCTAGTCCGGGAACGAACGACAAGAGCGTGGCTATAAACGGCGAACTCTTGCGATAGCTAACAGGCCTGCCGGACGACTGCGATTCATGCCGAAGCAGCTCCACGCCTGCCACAATACAATCCTGGCAGAAAGGAAAGCCGCGAATCCGGTGGTCACAAGCGGAACAGAGTCGCCGCGCACACTGGTTGCACTGAACCACTGCTGCGTTCTTCGGATGGTAAGTGCAATACAACATTACTAGTCGCGCTGTCCTGATATTTAAGACTTGTTCGGCCGATTCCTGCTTGGTGCGCCATTCTGTTTTGGTTGTTGTTTTGGCTCGCCGGCACCCTGATTCGGCTCGGTTGCGGGCGTGGCCTCCGATGGCCCACTAACCAGTTCCTTCAGTCCTTTGGTGATTTCTTTGATTCCACCATTCGATCCGGCAGCGTAGCTCTGCTCCGCCAAACGTAAGCTGGCACTATAGACACCGCTGATCGAACCGTCTGCGGACACCGTATTTGTCAGAACAAACACGGCTATCAGCAGCATCGTGGCCACTGTGGCCAACTGCGGCGAAACGATCGGGTCAAGCCACATACGCAGCCAGGAAGCGAGTCTCGAACCCAGCGACGCCCGGACTTCCTGAGAAAGTTCCGTTCCAGAAGTCGCTTGCAAAATCCTTTCGTTGAGCCCAACGGGTATTGGTTTTTCTTCACCGAGATAGATGTAGCAAGTACCGATAGCGCGAACTACTTCGCCAGGAAGTTCCGTGCAGCGATTACAAAGCACAGCATGACGCTCCCAGCGGTGATAAAGCGACGCCGGCAGAAAACCATCGAGATAATCAGTAAGAAATTCTTCAAAGTCGTCGCAGGTCATCGCCGTTTCCGGCATCGTGCTGAGCAGTATCCGAGCTTCCAGCTCCCGCGGGGGATCCAAAGCACTCGCAGCACGACATGCCTGCATCGTGTTTCTCACTTCAGTCAGCGTGTCATGACAGACCGGGCAACGCAGCGCGTGCTCGGCAAAGGCCTGATGTGCATCAGGATCCAGCACGCCGTCAAGGTAATCCGTCAGCCGATCTTCAAAGTGATTACAAAGCATTAAGATTTTTCTTTCCCGCCCCTCGAGTATCTTCTCTATTTAAGCATTGCCCCCGCAGGCAACTGCTTCCTTCCCATTAAGCCTCGCTAACAGCCAACACTTTCATGCGCCGCAGAATTTTTGCCAACTCAATACGCCCGCGATTGATTCGCGACTTAACAGTTCCTTCCGGTATCTCCAGGAGATCAACTATCTCCTGATAACTCAGTTCCTCAATATCCCGAAGTATCACGCAAGTTCGCAGGTCCGGCGAAAGTTTATCGATGCCGGCCTGGACCTGCGCGCCGAGTTCGCGACGTTCCATCTCCTGTTGTACCGATCGAGAAGCAGTGTGGAGATGATAGGTGTGATCGGCAAGGTCGTCGGCCTGATTGTCGTGTGGCGTCCGTTGTCGCTTCCTGTAGTCGTCGATAACCAGGTTGCGCGCCAACCGCATCAGCCAATTTTGCAGATCGCCCTGTTTCGCATCGTACTGATCCAAAGATCGATAAACCCTGATAAAGACTTCCTGAGTCAGGTCTTCTGCTGTGTCTGCTCGCGAAGTAAAGCGGTAAGCCAGATTGTAGATTCTTCGCGAATAGCTATGCACAATCTCTTCCCAGGCCGCCCCGTCCCCAGCGCGACACCTGCGAACCAACTCGGCTCCTTCGTTGGCAGCCAAAGCTCTTAAAGCCCCCACTTGTTGCCTCTCCGCCTACTTGATTGTCGTCCCATACAACTTGCGCAACGTGGAACCCCTTGTTCAGCGGGAATTACGATTCGCGGAAAGGGAAAGTTCCGGCAAAGCCGCGAGTCGTTGTTCTGGTGCGGATCACTAACTGAAGAACCCGTTCTTGCTCCGAGTAATGAACTGTAGTAGCCTTCCGCCGCGGCCCAATATCTTGTGGTTCAGTTTCTTAGCAAGTCAAGCGGATTACTAATTCTTGAAGTCTAACACCCGCAAATACATTGAGTTTGGAGCGCTTTGCCTGCTCGCTATCGCCATTCTATGGTGGTTTGGCAGGAAGCTGAACTGGATGGAGGTGCGCCAGGCCGTCGGCCATGCAAACCCCTACCTGCTGGCCCTTGCTGCGTTGGTGATCTCTTTGGCTTACCTCTTTCGGGCGGTCCGGTGGGGCGAGTTGCTCGCCCCACTTTCTCCGGCCGGCCTGCGTGACCTATTCATTGCAACGACCGTTGGTTTTGGTGCGGTTTTCCTGGTTGGACGAACCGGGGAGGTTGTGCGTCCGGTTGTATTGCCCATGCGCGACAGCCGGATTCGTCCGAGCGCGTCTTTCGTTACGATCATCGTGGAACGAATTTACGACATGATCGCTGTGGTTGTTTTGTTTGCGGCAAACCTGCTCTGGTTTCGACCGCCGGCAAACGTTGCCATTGAATTCGGACGCGTCCGCATGGTTGGAATCGTTTTGCTGCTGGTAGCTTTATCAGGCGTTTTTGGTTTGACGCAGTTTAGGAAAAAATCTCGCGGCGCAATCAGTTGGATTAAGCAGACCCTCGGCGGTCGGCGTTTCATTCCGGCGCGCCTAGCCCGAGCGGTTGTCAGCACTCTCGAACAACTTGCCAGCGCGCTAAGAGTTTTGGTAGATGCGCGCGAACTAGCCATCACCGTAGGCTGGACCGCCATGGTTTGGGTTGGCATCGCACTGGCGAACTTATTAGTCCTGCGCGCATTCGGACTTCCTTTCGGAATAACTCAAACGGTGTTTGTGCTTGGCTGGTCGCTGGTAGGTTCGCTGGTGCCGACGCCGGGTGGCGCGGCGGGCGCCTTTCACGCGGCAACTGCGGCGGGACTTATCTTTCTCGGTGTTCCCCGAGAAACTGCAGCCGCGGTTTCTATCGTGATGCATGTGATCGATTTCGGCCCGGCGCTGGTCTTTGGGCTTTATTATCTTTTCCGCGGCGACATCAGTCTGTCTCGCTTGCGGTCCATGACGTCGTCCGAGGCAGTTGAGCATGCGGTCGAAGATGAAGCGGTTTTACCTGATGAGTTGTTCGTGGAGAATCAGTTGGAAACAGCCGCCGCCAGGGAATGAATTTGTTGGCAAGTCACGGGTCCAAATCCCTCTCTGAGGTCTAATGCCATGAAGTGTCCATTCTGTGGTTATCTGGAAGACAAAGTGGTTGATTCACGCGAATCCCGGGAAGGCGAGGCTATCCGCCGCCGCCGGGAATGTTTGCGGTGCGAACGAAGGTTCACTTCCTACGAGCGTATTGACGAGATTCCCTACATGGTGATCAAGAAAGACGGACGACGTGAGCCATTTGATCGCAACAAGGTGATGGCGGGATTGCTGCGCGCTTGTGAAAAGCGACCGGTCCCATCTTCCAAGCTCGACTCCATTGTCAACGCGATAGAAAAATATGTTCAGGAATCTTCCGAGCGTGAGAGACCGACTAGCAAGATCGGTGAAATGATTATGCGGCGCTTGAAAGAACTCGATAAGGTTGCTTACGTTAGGTTCGCCTCGGTGTATCTTGAGTTTGAAGATGTTTCGGAGTTTATGACCGAACTAAAACATCTGGTCCGCACGCGCGGCGGTGGTTCGGCAGCCAGGAAGAATTAGTAACGACAAGATCATTGACCCCGAAGATCCGTTCGCATGATCAAACCTGTCCGCGCCACAGGCCTTGAACGCCTTGAACTGCAACGCCTCCGCGATCGCGTGGGACGGTTGTTCGCTGCTTTGCAGGAGGCAACTGTGGCGGAAGATCTGCTGGCCTCGGAAACCTGGGCGCCTCCGGTTGATCTTTGTGAGACGGCTGACGCAATAGTGTTGCATGTGGAGCTGCCCGGGTTGACGGCGGATCAGATTAAGATTGGTGCGTCCAATACGCAATTGAGAATCTGGGGAGAGAAAAAACGCCGCCTGTCGGGAAACCGGATACTTTCGCATCTATGTTCTGAGCGCAGTTATGGCCGGTTTAGCCGCATTGTTCCGCTTCGGTGGACAGTCAGCGTCCGGGATGCCCAAGCCGAAATCGCCAATGGAATGCTGACAGTCAAACTGCCCAAGATCAAAGATCGCCGCGGAGTGGAATTCAAAATTCCGGTGACGGACGGCAGTGGCGAATAACAATACCGGCTGAACAACGGTTGAAACTTTGAATAGGGAATCGAAGTAAATTAATTATGGCAATAGTCAAAGCAGCAGACCTAACCGACGAACTTGAAGCGGCAGATAACGCGCAGGAACTGCAAATCCCAAACGATCTTCCGGTTTTGCCGCTTCGCGACATCGTCATCTATCCATTCATGATCGTGCCGCTCTTTGTTTCGCGGGAAAAATCTATCAGAGCGGTGGATGAAGCGCTCGGCGAAAACCGAATGATACTGCTCGCGTCGCAAAGGGATCTCGATAAGGAAGAACCGACTGCTGACGATCTCTATAAGGTGGGCACAGCCGCAGTTATCATGCGCATGCTCAAGCTGCCCGATGGGCGCATACGCATACTTGTCCAGGGACTTTCCCGCGCAGAAATTGAATCCGTGGATACTACGGGCCAATACATTCGTGCCCGCGTGCAGGTCATGCAGGAGATTCTGCCGCCCGAGCGTTCACTGGAAGTTGAAGCGCTCGTAAGAAACGTTCGTGCAGCGATCGAGAAGGCGATCAATCTGGGAAAAAACATTTCGCCCGAGGTCATGGCGATCATTGCAAATCTGGACGATGCTGGCCGTCTTGCCGATCTTTCCGCTTCCAATCTTGAGTTGAAGGTCGAGGACGCGCAGTCCGTCCTGGACATTGCGGACACTACGGCCCGACTACGCCGCGTGAATGAGCTGCTTAATAAAGAGATTGAAGTGCTAACCGTCCAGCAGGAAATCAATACTCAAGCACGTGCCGATATCGATCGTTCGCAGCGCGAGTTTTATTTGCGACAGCAGATGAAGGCGATTCAGAGCGAATTGGGTGAGGGCAATGAACTTGCAGAAGAGGTTGCGCAGTTTAGAGAAAAAATCGAATCAGCAAACATGGCCAAGCCCGCTGAGGAGGAGGCGCTCCGGCAGTTGAAGAAACTTGAGCGCATGCATCCAGACGCTGCCGAAACAGCAACGCTGCGAAATTGGATGGAAATAATGACCGACCTGCCCTGGTCGAAAGCGTCGGTTGATAATCTCGACCTGCAAAAGGCCGAACGCATTTTGAATGAAGATCACTACGGTTTGGAAAAGGTCAAGGATCGAATCATCGAAGCGCTGGCGGTCCGCAAACTAAAGGAAAAACCGAAGGGCCCGATTCTTTGTTTGGTTGGCCCTCCAGGAGTGGGGAAAACTTCACTGGGACGCTCTGTCGCGCGCGCCCTCGATCGCAAATTTATGCGGTTGTCATTGGGTGGAGTTCACGACGAAGCCGAGATTCGCGGCCACCGTCGCACTTATGTCGGGGCCATGCCCGGCCGCGTTATTCAAGCCCTGCAGCAGGCCGGCACTAACAATCCGCTAATTATGCTCGATGAGATCGATAAGGTTGGCGCAGACTTTCGTGGAGACCCATCTTCGGCTTTGCTGGAAGTTTTGGATCCCGAACAGAACAATAGTTTTCGCGACAACTACCTGGGCATCACTTTTGATTTGTCTAACGTCATCTTCATGACGACCGCTAACGTACTGGACACTATTCAGCCGCCGCTCCGTGATCGCATGGAGGTCATTCGTCTGGCTGGGTACACGGAAGAAGAAAAACGGGAAATTGCGCGGCGACATCTGTTGCCAAAACAGATGGAAGAAAACGGCATCACTTCGAAGGATGTCCATATTTCCAAAACCGCGTTGACCGCAATTATTCAGCAGTACACACAGGAAGCGGGACTGCGGCAGTTGGAGCGCGAGATTGGACGAATCTGCCGCAAAGTTGCGCGGCGAATTGCGGAAGGTCACAAGGGCTCGGTTAGAGTCTCGCTGAAAAACCTTCACGAATTTCTGGGAGCGCCGAAAATCATTCCCGAAGAAGTTCTCAAGAAGGATCAGATTGGAGTCGCAACCGGATTGGCGTGGACGGCTGCGGGCGGCGACGTGCTCTTTATCGAAGCGCTCAGGATGAAGGGCAAAGGCAGTCTGGTACTTACCGGCCAGTTAGGCGAGGTCATGCGCGAGTCGGCGCAAGCCGCTTATTCCTACGCGAAGTCTCGAGCGAAGGAACTGGAGATCAACGAAGAAGATTTCAATAACTATGATCTTCATATTCACATTCCGGAAGGCGCCATCCCTAAGGACGGACCATCAGCGGGAATTACGCTCGCTACCGCGATGGTCTCGGCGCTCTCATTGCGACCGGTGCGGAAAGATGTCGCCATGACAGGTGAAATCACGTTGCGCGGAAATGTGCTTCCGGTAGGCGGAGTTAAAGAGAAGGTGCTTGCCGCCCGCCGCGCCCGAGTTTCCACAATAATATTGCCGCAACAAAACCGGCGCGATCTGGACGAAGTGCCAAAAGAACCATTCAAAGACATTCGCTTTGTGTTTGTTGACAACATGCGGCAGGTGTTTCGCGAGTCCCTAAAAGAGAAAGTATTACCGCCTGTTTCCTCGGCCACCCGGCCCCAAAGAATGCCCCAGGCAGCGGCTGGTAGAGGGGGACGGCAAACAATACAAACAAAGGACTTGCAGGGGCGATAATTTCGTCAAATTTGCGAACTTTTCTGCAACTCCGCAGCCTAATTTTGAATCTTAGTAGGTTGATTTTTGATGCGAGTTAATAATCGGTAACGAACCCATGTTTCCCCAGAGGAACTGAATCAGACTGGCCCTTTTGTTCGAATCAAAAACCTAGCGCAGCCCGATGGCGAAATAAAACACACGACTATGCTCAAGAAAACGGCTAATGATATTTCGCACGGTAATAGACATTTAGTATTTTTGTTCGAAACCAGCAAGCCAAATTGCGGCTTAAGTTATTCAGGAAACCCGTCTGGGAAAGACATTGTCAGGGAGATTCCGTAGTTAAGAGTAACCGAGGCTTACCGAGGTTTACTTAGTGGAATAATCTCAACAGAATGATCGCAAAATCGCCACTTTCCTGTATGGAATCCATCCTGTCTGAAATCAAATTCTAACGGCGCAATGCGTTGGTGAAATGATCGCTAGCGGGGTCGTAAGCTTCTCTGGCGGGTACATCGATAAACTCGCCAGTCTCGACAACGTAGCCGGTTAATCGGTGGCCGTAGACGCAGCCCGTATCGAGTCCGATTGCACGCTTTGCTATTCGGGGCTTTGGATATGGCCAGTGGCCGAAAAGTATTACCTTCGTATCGTCATAAACTTCGTACCACGGAATCCCCTCTCGGCTGGTTCGGTCGGCTCCCAGAGTCCTGAGTTCCATCAGATCATTTGGTGATTGCTGACTCAGAGCAATACCTGGGCGCACTCCTGCATGCACCACCGCGTGGGAGCCGAGATCGATCACGAAAGGAAGGGCGCTCAGGGTAAGTAGTGTATCTTTGCTTCTCGCCCTCGAGTTCCGCACCTGCACGCTGTTGAGAGTTCTTAAGAAAGGCGACGCGTCCCTGCCAAAAATTGAGGATTGCCAAATCATGGTTCCCGATCACGGATGTAAAGCGCCGGTCACTAATGAAGAGGTCCAAAACGTCTTTATTCTTTCGACCCTTCACGATGAGGTCGCCTACGGCCACGACGCGATCGTCAGTCTGCCAAATCCGCTATCTCCAAAAGAGAAACCAGCTCGTCATAACAGCCATGGATGTCGCCTATTACGATTGTGCGGCTCAGCAGATCCCCTTCGAGTCACGAACTACAGCAAAGGCGGTTGGGCAAGCCCGCCTGCAGAATTTCTAATAAAAATCTGAGTCTCTTGTCAGCCAGTCACAAGGCGTCAAACCGTGAAGAACCGCGACCCTAATCAAGAGAGCTAAACAGGATCAGTGGTTAGGCTAAGGGCTTCGTGATTTTGAAACGTAATGAGCTTTAAATGGAACCCTGAGCTGCGGTAGCCGTTTTAAGTAGTGCACAACCCCGACTGAGGGTGGCGCATCTTTATCTCTGGACGATAGCGATCAAGTGGAAAAGTTCACCATTTTGCTGTCTATCTGATATGTGACTTGTTTGACACCCCGGAAAACCGTGTGATAACCTCCGGGCTGACTTTGGCTCCGCTTAAAGAAGTATTTTGGGTCGTCCAACCCAGCAAAATGTTGAGGAGCTAAACCTCGCAAATAATTGTGGATACCGCTTTTGCGACAAGACCCCAAGGAGATTCGTTCTGAAAATTCGCACTCATACCCCTGAAGGAGAACCCCGATTGATGATAACGAGCTTTTCTGCCTTGGTAGCGCGAATAACGCTATTTATGGTGCTCGTTCTGCCGGCTGCCGGCGTATTTGCACAGATCCCCGCCGGTTCGTCTGCTCGTTCTATTCCCAATGAGGTAGAAAAGAGCGACGTTCTGGTTTCCGAGGTCATCAACAGAGCTGAGGACCACTTCCGAAAAGGCAAACTGAATCTCGAAGACAATAAGCGCGATCAGGCACGCGACGAATTCGATAAGGCCGTGGATTCAATTCTTGAATCAGGCCTGGACGTCAGAGCGAGTCAACGCCTCCAGGGTTTTTATTTGGAGCTCGTCGAGCGAATTTATCGCGAGGAAGTTCCGCTGGGACGCAGTCCGGTTCAAACTAATGTTTCAGAACTCGTAGCGCAGAATGGGAACCCGGCAACTGCGGCGCCACAGAAGAATGATCCGCCACAGATTGGCTTCCGCGAGCAGAAGTTTGAGCCATCCCCGCTTGACGAGTTGAGCAAGCTTGTTCTGACCCCTGAAGAACAAAATGTTTCAGACGCCGATGTGATCGCTCTCGAGCAGGCGAAGCAGAATGTAAATTTCGGCTTCACAATTAATCCGCTGATCCAGCAGTACATCAACTATTACCAGGGTCGCGGTCGGTCCACCATGGAGTCTGGACTGCGCCGCTCTGGTCAATACATGAAGATGGCGCGCCAAATCTTCAAAGAAGAAGGTGTGCCGGTCGATGTTACGTGGCTAGCTCAAGTTGAAAGCGCGTGGAAACCCAAGGCCGTGTCCTGGGCAGCGGCGTCTGGCTTGTGGCAGTTTGTTCCCAGCACCGGTCGACAGTTTGGTCTTCGTCAAACAGCCTGGGTTGATGAGCGCAATAGCTTTGAACAGGCAACACGCGCATCCGCTAAATACCTGAAGAGCCTTGCGGCGCGCTACAACGGCAACTGGGAACTGGCGATGGCCGCGTACAATACAGGAGCCGGCAATATTGATCGCGGGGTTTCGCGGGCCGGCACCGCAAGTTTCTGGGCCATCTATCCCTATATCGCGCAGGAAACGCGCAATTACGTACCCAACATTCTGGCGACAATTTTGATTGCGAAGAACCCTGAGAAATACGGTTTCAAGGGCATCCGTCCCGAAACCCCGATAGCTTACGACGTGGTCCAGGTGGCGAACGCTACCAGTCTCCAGCTAGTTGCGGAGGCGACTGATACCAGCGTTGATTATATTCGCAATCTGAATCCAGAACTCCGGCGAGACGTTACACCGCGAGGCGAGGCTTACAACGTTCGCGTTCCCGGCGGCAAAGGTAAACAGTTCTACTCCATCCTTAAACGGATTCCAGCAGAACGCCGGGATTCAGCGCGCGTCATTTCAGTGGTACCCGGTGAAGATCTCCAGAACGTCGCCAATCGAACCGGCACGAGCCTGGCTCAACTCCAGGCACTCAACGCCGGTGTCGATCTAAAGTCTACGAACAAGCTCGTCGTACCCAACAGCAGCGTTCGTCTTGCGAGCTGGCGCCGGGCCAAGCCAGACAGCACGGAAGTTGCCAGCCCTGCTTTTACCAAGGTGCGCGCGCGCAAAGGCGATACGATTGCCAGGATTGCTGCCGCACGCAATCTCGACGCAAACGAAGTCGCCCGTTTGAATAATATAACTCCCGAAGTTGAACTTCGTGCTGGACAGGAAATCAGACTACCCGCGACCTCTGCTGCCGCGCCTTCGCGGCGCAGATAGCTTGAAATCCTAACGCGTCTGCCTCGTTGCCCACCCTGCAAACGAGGATCTTTGATGAGCGCGCTTTCGAGTAGATCGACAAGCGCGCTCAATTCGTATCCACCCTCAGTGCCGCCTACTTTGATGCTCTTCTATCTTCACTGTCTTCGCAAAGGAAGCACCTCCCATGCTCTTTCGCACCTTGTCAGCGGCCGTTTATGGCATCAATGCCGATATCGTCGATATAGAAGTTGATTTGACGCCTGTGCGCGGCGAGGCAGAGTCGCCGTTATCCGTAACCATCGTCGGTTTGCCTGACGCTGCCGTGCGCGAATCGCGCGAACGCATTCGTGCGGCCATCAGCAACTGCGGTTTCTTCTTCCCGTTTCAAAGGATCACCATCAACCTGGCGCCTGCGGACGTGAGAAAAGAGGGAGCCAGTTTCGATCTACCAATCGCGCTCGGTATCCTCGGTGCCAACGGGGATCTGGCCGAAGCGAATAGCTTGATTCACATACTTTGCGTTGGTGAACTATCACTCGACGGGCGTGTGCGCCCGATAAAAGGCGCACTGCCCATTGCCATCCTGGCGCGCGAAGCAATGATCAAGAATGTCATTCTTCCTGACGAGAATGCGAAAGAGGCTGCGGTGGTTTCCGGCGTGAACGTTTATCCGGTTGCAGATCTGCGCAGTGCGGTTGAACTGGTGGCGGCCTTGCGTTCCCCGAATCCTCCTCAACCATTGACGATCGATCCGGCTGAGATTCTTGTGCGATCCGATCACTACAACGTCGACTTTCGTGAGGTTCGCGGTCAACTCTCCGTGAAGCGCGCTCTCGAAGTTGCCAGCGCCGGATCCCACAACATACT